>JAUIIS010000065.1 GCA_030431575.1 Acidimicrobiia bacterium
GATCTTGTCTTTGTCGAGCGATGTTTGCCCGGTGATGGTGATGGACTGCTCTTTGTTGGTGGCCCGGTCTTTAGCCGACACATGGACGATGCCGTTGGCGTCGATGTCGAAGGTGACTTCGATTTGCGGCACGCCGCGCGGGGCTGGTGGAAGGTCGACCAGCTGGAACTTGCCGAGTGTCTTGTTGAACTGGGACATCTCGCGCTCGCCTTGCAGTACGTGGATCTCCACCGATGGTTGGCTGTCCTCGGCGGTGGTGAACACTTCGGTACGGCGGGTGGGGATGGTGGTGTTGCGCTCGATGAGCTTGGTCATGACGCCGCCCTTGGTTTCGATACCGAGGGACAACGGGGTGACGTCGAGAAGGAGGACGTCTTTGACCTCACCCTTGAGCACACCGGCTTGGATAGCTGCACCAACGGCGACTACCTCGTCAGGGTTGACGCTTTTGTTGGGCTCTTCGCCGGTGATGCTTTGGACGAGTTCGCTAACGGCTGGCATGCGGGTTGAACCACCAACCATGATGACGTGGTCGAGGTCGCCTGTGGTGAGACCGGCATCCTTGATGGCCTGCTCGAATGGCTTCTTGCACCGGTCGAGGAGGTCTTGAGTGAGCTCCTGGAACTTGGCTCGCGCCAGGCTGTAGTCGAGATGCAGCGGGCCGCTGTCGGTGGCGGTAATGAAGGGCAGGTTGATCTGTGAGGTCTGCGCCGAGGACAGCTCGATCTTGGCTTTTTCGGCTGCTTCTTTGAGGCGTTGCATGGCCATGTTGTCAGCGCTGAGGTCGACACCATGGTCGCCCTTGAAGGAGCTGACAAGCCACTCGATGATGCGCTCGTCCCAGTCGTCGCCACCGAGTTCGGTGTCGCCGCTTGTGGACTTGACTTCGAAGACGCCGTCGCCGATCTCGAGGACCGACACGTCGAACGTGCCGCCGCCGAGGTCGAACACCAAGATGGTCTGGTCTTGGCCGTCTTTGTCGAGGCCGTAGGCCAACGCCGCAGCGGTTGGCTCGTTGATGATCCGCAACACTTCGAGGCCAGCGACCTTGCCTGCCTCTTGGGTGGCGGTGCGTTGCGCGTCGTCGAAGTACGCGGGGACGGTGATGACTGCCTCAGTGACGGTCTCGCCCAGGTAGGACTCGGCATCTCGCTTGAGCTTCATGAGGGTGCGAGCCGAGATTTCTTGGGAGTTGTAGGCCTTGCCGTCGATGTCGACAGACCATGACGTACCCATGTGGCGCTTGACCGACCGAATCGTGCGGTCGGGGTTGGTGATGGACTGGCGCTTGGCGACTTCGCCGACCAGCACTTCACCATTCTTGGAGAAGGCCACGACCGACGGTGTAGTGCGGCTGCCTTCTGCGTTTGTGATGACGGTGGGCTCTCCACCTTCGAGGACTGCAACGACCGAGTTGGTCGTGCCGAGGTCGATACCGACGGCCTTGGCCATGGTTGGGATGCTCCTAGGTAAGGGCGCCAGAGCGGCGCTTTGACAAGAATTTTCGAACCCGGTTTCCGGGATAGTCCGGGCGGGTACATGATGTGCAACCGCATCGTAGGGCCCCTCATTCCCATATCCCACACTTTCTTTGATCCTGCCACTCATAAAACTTGAGTGCATCACTGTCAAGCTCTCCGCAAGGCTCACTTGTCGCCACAACACGAGACACGAGCTGACAAAAAGACACCTGGCCCCCGCCGTGGAACACGACGAGGGCCAGGTGGTATTGGGGGGGGAACTAGTTGAGCGCTAGGCGCCCATGCGGCTGGTTCAGCCGTACTTGACCTCTTGGGCATAGCCAGGAGTGCCGTGCTCGTGAACGTCGAGACCCTCGAGCTCTTCCTTCTCGCTCACTCGCAGGAGCCCTGCAGACTTCAACACGGTGAACAAGATGCCCGAGGTGGGGATGACCCAAGCAGCGACAATCACGATACAGATGGCCTGCACGACCAACTGGCTGAGGCCGCCACCGTAGAACAGGCCGGCATCTTCACGTCCCAAGAACGCATCGTCGTAGCGAGCGAAGAGGCCAACAGCAAGGGTGCCCCAGACGCCGCACACGCCGTGGACCGAGATCGCGCCGACTGGATCGTCGATGCCCATCTTGTCGATAGCCAAGACGCTGAAGACCACGATCATGCCACCAACAGCACCGGTCACGACAGCCCCGGTTGGGGTCATTGCGGCGGTACCAGCGGTGATAGCCACCAAGCCGGCAAGGATGCCGTTAGCGGTCATGGCCACATCGAGCACCTTGGTCTTGATCCAGATGGTTGCACCCGCAACCACACCACCAGCAGCAGCCGCCAACATGGTTGTCACCGCGGCACGGACCACAACGTTGTCGGCGCCAAGCTCAGACCCAGGGTTGAAGCCAAACCAGCCGAACCACAAGATGAAGACACCAATGACGGTGAAGGCAATGTTGTGACCGGGGATTGCTCGGGGGTTGCCGTCGCTGTCGTACTTGCCGATACGAGGACCAAGGATCATGGCGCCCATGAGAGCGGCCCAACCGCCAGCGGAGTGGACAATGGTGGAGCCAGCGAAGTCGCTGAAGATCGCATCGCCGATTTCGATGTCGGTAAGAATGCCGCCGCCCCAGAAGGAGTGGACCACTACCGGGTAGATGAAGGCAGTCATTACGGCCGAAAAGATCAAGTAGCCGCCGATCTTGGTGCGCTCGGCCATGGCACCAGAGGCAATGGTCACTGCGGTGGCAGCAAACACAACCTGGAAGAAGAACGGCGTGTAGCCCGTGTAGAGCCCATCGAAGCTGCCATCGCCAAAGCCCGACAAGAAGAAGCCGTCGGTGCCGATCAGCGTGCTATCGCTCCCGAAGGCAATGCCATAGCCCACGGCCCAGAAGGCGAGGGCACCGACGCACATGTCGGCCATGTTTTTCATCATGATGTTGCCGACGTTCTTCGACCGGGTGAGCCCGGCCTCTACTAGACCGAAGCCGGCCTGCATCAAGAACACCAAGATGCCGGCGATGAAGACCCAAATATTGTCAAGGATCGCCTGCACCACCGCCGCTTCAGAAGCTTCGTCCTGGGCAAATGCTGGACTCGCCATCAGTAGTACGGCGGCGGTCGAACCGACCACCAGTGCAATTATTTTGCGCCTCATAGGCTCTCTGTCTCCCTTAGTAGGTTCTGGCCAACGCGCACCAGAACCGCTCCAACGATTGATTTACGCAAGCTACGGAGGACCGATTTCGGCTTTGTTCCTGTTGTGTGAACGGAAGGGCACCAAATGCTTTCGCCAACATGTCGCGAGCCAAGTTCTGCCGAATAGCCGCCGACCAGCGGAGCGTTAGCGGGGCGCCACCTCAGCTGTGCAAGAGGCCAACCATGGCACCGCCGTCGCCACCAGCGCCCCCACCCCCGCACACGGACTGCAACAGTCCCCCACGACGCTAGACCTTTTCGCGGTTTCGGCGTTCCCTGCGCCGCCAGACCTCCATTGGTCCGCCTAGGGTCGAGCGTATGAACCAGGATCGAGTGGTAGCCATCGCCCGCAGCGTCGACAAGGATTTCGGCCAGCGCATTAGCTTCTTGCTGGAGATCGACAAGCTCAAAGGCGTGATCCGCCGTTCGCGGTTGGTCGATGCCAGTCGCCTGGAGAATGTGGCAGAACACTCATGGCACTTGGCCATGATGGTCATGACATTGGCACCACATGCTGACCCCGAGGTCGACGTGGTGCATGCCATGAAACTCCTCCTTGTCCATGACATCGTCGAGATCGATGCCGGCGACACCTTTGCCTACGACGTCAAGGGCCACGAAGACAAGGCTCAACGCGAAGCCGACGCCGCAGATCGCATATTCGGGCTCCTCCCTTCGGGGCAGGACGCCGAGCTTCGGGCACTATGGGACGAGTACGAGCAGCGAGCAACGCCCACGGCACGCTTCGCCTACGCCTGCGATCGGCTCCAACCCATGCTGTTGAACATCTCATCGGGCGGCGAGAGCTGGCGCGAGCATGGCATCCAACAGTCACAGGTGCGGGCCTACAACCAACCAATCGAACAAGGGGCCGCCGAGTTCTGGCAGTTAGCACAAGGAATCATCCAGGAAGCCGTGCGCGCGGGTCAGCTCGGAGGAAACTAGCGGGCGGCTTGGTGCGGCCGCTCGACATGGCAGGGGTAACCGACGACGGCGCCTAGGCCAGATTCAGCCAGGCAGTCACGACGTCGAGAGCTGGGGTATTCGTCGATCTTTGGGGCAACCGCTGGGACCGGCTTGGGCCCGCTGAGCGGCAGACCTAGGCCGCCCAACCAGCAGCCACTGTCTCCGCACCGCTTGCCGGGGTCGGGTGTGGTGCATTTCATTTCGACACGAAACACCCACGACGCCAACCTACGAAATGAAATGCACCACACCCGACCCCACTGCAAATCGACAAGCAGCCCAACCCACACCAACCAACCCACAATGATCCGTCAACGCCACTACTGCCGGCCCGCCGCACGTCCGTTAGGCGGTGAGGGTGGCTACTGCGCCAATCAATGCGTCGAGTTCTTCGATGGTGTTGAAGTAGTGGACGGACGCTCGGACGACTTGATCCAGCTTGCGTTCTGGGAAGTCCAAGCGGGCTGAGGCCTCGGTGGTTACCGACACGTTGATGCTTTGCCTACCGAGCCCCGTCTTGATGGCTACGGGCTGGTGACCGTCGACGGTGAAGGTGACAATGGCCGACAGCTCCCGTCCTTTATCGCGTACTTCAACGCCGCGAAGCTCAGCGAGACCGCCCCGCAGGTACCCAGACAGTTCTTCGTTGCGCGCGGCAACTTCGTCGATGCCAACCATGGCTGCGTACTCAAGCGCCTTGGCCAGACCGACCTTGCCCGCATAGAACACTTCGTAGGGCTCAAAACGCACGGCGCTTGGCTGCGGGACAATCTCCATTGGGGCCACCCACGTCGCACCGGTGCCGTCCACACCAGCGGGGTTACCCATTTGCGACAGCGCCGCCTCGTTAGCCCACACCATGCCAGTGCCCCGTGGCCCACGCAAGAACTTGCGGCCAGTGAACGACAGGATGTCGCAGCCCAAGTCCGAAACGTTGACGTCGAGCTGGCCCACCGACTGGCACGCATCTACCTGGAAGAGAATGCCGGTATCACGCAAGCGTTCGCCCACCTCTTTGGCGGGGTTGATGAGGCCGCCTTGCGTGGGGACGTGGGTGAGCGAGACCAGGCGGGTTCTGTCATCGAGCAGGGCCTCCAGGGCCGCTACATCTACTTGGCCGAACTCGTCGTCGGGCACCACCACAACGTCAACGCCTTGGATCTCTTTGGCACGTAACAAACCCGCCATATTGCTGGGGTACTCGGCCTTGGTAGTGAGGACCCGGTCACCTGGTTCGAATCGCAGTGCCGAGAACGCTGCGTTCCAGCCCCTGGTGGCGGACTCGACAAAAGCCCATTGCTCGGCTGACCCGCCAAACAGCGATGCCGCTGCTTGGTACACGCTGGCCAGCTGATCGGCCCGCTGATCGGCGATCTCGTAGCCGCCGATCTCGGCCTCAACGCGCAAGTAGTCGATGACCGCGTCAACCACCGCTGATGGCGGCAAGCTGGCGCCAGCGTTGTTGAGATGCACCACCGATGCACAGCCGGGGGTATCGGAGCGGACCGCTGCGATGTCGATAGCCATCGCCGGAGCCTAACGGGGCGTACCGTTGCCGAAACCCACACAACCGAGCGCAGCTCGGCGGACACGGGTCCGGCAAGGCAGAGTTGGGCCGCGGGCGTTGCTTGGTTGGTCGGCTACCCGGCACTAGGTTCTGGCTATGACTGACTGGGACACGCTGACCGCCCGAGCTGGCATTGCCTGCCATGACGTGGTGGGTTGGATGATGTGGGATCCAGCCGCCATCAAAGGCTACGAAGCGCTTGGCGTACCGAACGGTGCGGGCTGGGTGGTGGCGTGGCGCCTGGCATCGTTGGGGGACACCAACCCGGCAGTGGCCTCGGCTGCGGCGTACTCCATTGATACTGCCGTCATTGAGATGGTGATGGGCTCCTACCAGGGCGTCACCACTCCAGACGCAATGCTCGCCGTCCGAGACGCCGCGGTCGAGCCGGGGCTTGAAGAACTGGCACCTGGGCTCGGTGAAAAACTGGCCGAGCTGGCCGAGCCGCTCTGGCGAGGCGTCGACAGCGTCCACCACGGAGCGCGCCCCATGTTTGCCGCCCATAGGTCGCTTCCCCGACCCGAGAAGGTTCGCTCGGCTTTGTCGGCGTGGCTCGCCGCGAATTGTTTGCGAGAGCTGCGAGGCGACAACCACTGGGCCCTGTGCGCTAGCCACGACCTGGACGACGTGGAAGTAGGCTTGTTGCACTCGGCGATGGTTGATCTCGACGAGTATGGCGACGAGGAATGGATTGCTCGCAGTCGCGGCAACGACGATTCGGCGATCGCAGCAGGTTGGGCCAGGCTTGAGGCCAAGGGCTTTGCGACGAATGCGGCCCTCAATGACGCGGGCCGCGCATTCCGGCTTGACCTCGAAGCCCGAACCGACGCGCTCTCAACCCCGGCCTGGCAAGCGGTGGGCCTAGACGCAACCACCGCGTTCTGCGAGCTGATCGAGCCGCACCACGACAGCTTCCTCAACCGGATCAACGATACGGCTGGACCCCGCTGGATGCCTGCGCTTCGGGTAGCTGAGCGACCTGGGGCATAGCTTCATAGGCGTGCTTGCGTTCTCAAGGCCGGTCCGTCCGACACGAGCCAGCTGTGCGTGGTTGACTACTGGTCATGACTGCCACCAATACTCGTGTCGTCCTTGCCCGCCGGCCCGTGGGCGAGGCCACGCCCGACTGCTTCTCGGTCGAGACAGAGGAATTGGCCGAACTCGAACCCGACCAGATTCGGGTCGCAGTGCACTACATATCTGTTGATGCCGGGACGCGCACCATGCTGCGTGGTGAGGGGTTCCATCAGCAGGTTGGTTTGGGGCAAACGATTCTGGCTGGCGGTGTGGGGGTTGTGCTGGCCTCCAACCACGACGCATTCCAAGTTGGCGACGCCGTCCGCGGCGGCCTGGGAGCCCAAACCGTCGCAACGGTTGGCCCGAAAGACATTGCGAAGGTCGACGACTCGACCGCTCCCCTCTCTGCACATCTCGGCATCTTGGGGCACTCCACCGGTGTGACCTCGTGGATCGGGGTTCGCTGCGTGGCCAAGCCCCAGCCTGGCGAGGTATTTGTGGTGTCGGCCGCAGCGGGAGCGGTGGGGTCGATTGCGGGTCAGATCGCCAAACGCGATGGAGCGCAGGTGATCGGCATCGCCGGAGGGCCAACAAAGGCTGCCTACCTCATCGACACGCTCGGCTTTGATGGCGCCATCGATTACAAGAACGAAGACGTCTCTGAACGCCTCAAAGAGCTGGCACCCAACGGCCTCGACATCTTCTACGACAACGTTGGTGGCCCCATTCTCGATGCAGCCCTCGAGAACCTGGCACTGCATGCGCGGGTCATCATCTGCGGTGCGATTTCGCAGTACGACGACATGGACAACGTGACCGGGCCGTCGCTCTACCTCAGCCTGGCCAAGAGCCAGGCGGTCATGGAGGGTTTTGCGTACTTCCATTTCCCTGAGATGATCAAGCCGGCCTTGGCCGAGCTAACCCAGTGGGTTGAAGATGGGTCGATCGTGATGTCCGAAGAGATTCTGGAAGGCATCGAGCGGTACCCAGAAGCGCTGCAGTTCATGTTCAATGGCGGCAATACTGGCAAGCTGATGGTCAAAGCTGCGTGAGTCGCTGCTGCTAGCCGCTCCACTCCAAGAGATAGCCGCGGCTGCGGATGGTGCGGATGGCAAGACCAAGCTCGTCGAGTCGTCGGCGTAGACGCAAGATCCGCACGTCCAGGGCGTTCCGCTGGATTTCGCCGTCTGGCCACGCAGCTGCCTCGAGTTCGGCTCGTCCCACCACGCTGCCGAACCGAGCAAGCAAGGTCCTACACAAGCTGGCTTCAACCGGCGGGACCGACACCCAGCCCCTGGGGCTGCGCACCAAACCGTTGTCGTCAATGGTTGGCACAGCATCGTCCTGCAAGCTGGCCCGGCGCCGAAGCGTCTCCACCCTGGCAATACGGTCGATCTCGGGAGCGGGAACCCTGATCCAGTCCTCGAGCTCGTCGAGGTCTAGGGGAGGTTGCTGGTCTCCACCAACAACCAGCAGTCTTGGGGTGCCGGCCTTCGCGAGCGCTTGTCGGCGCACTTCTTCGGCTGGCCATCGCAGCGTCACCACGTCCATGGGTGCACCGTAGATCTCGTCTCGAACGTGGATATTTCGCAAGTGTTTCGTGGGTGTGAACGACCAAATTGCTGCGAGGATCAGCACCTCACCACCAACCAAATCGCTACAACTCTGACCTTGGCCGTCCAAGCAACTACCGTTGTCAGAAGTTATGGACGAGAACACACAAACCAAGCGCTTACGCCCACCCCAGATTGTTCTGGGGATCGGCGTATTGTTCGCCATTGTCACCGTTGTTTCTGGCATCGCCGCTGCAGTCTTTGATCAACACAGCGACAGCGAAATCCACCGCACGGTCTTTGGCAACATCCCGACCGCCATCAAGGTTGCGTTCTATACGTTGATGCCTGTCCTCATTATTTGGGGCGCTTGGGAGTTCTCCAAGCGTGTCAAGAACTGGGGCCGAGGCACACCCGACAACCGGGCGACCACCACCAAGAACGTCGAGAAGCGGGCCAAGAGCCTGCGTGCGGGCCTCTACATGAAGACCCTTATGCGTGAACCCGCTGCGGGCATCATGCACTCGATGATCTACTTCTCGTTCATCATCTTGTTGGGGGTAACGACAACCCTCGAAATCGACCACCAGCTACCTGAAGACCTCAAGTTCCTCCATGGCGGGGTCTACAAGGGATACGCAGCCGTTGGCGACATTGCTGGCGCCATGCTGTTGGTTGGCACTACCTGGGCCATCATCCGCCGGTTTGGGCCGCGAGCAATGCGCCCGTATCGCATCCGCATCAAGTCGAAACCCGAGCACGCCATCATTTTGGCCACCTTCTTCCTTATTGCGGTCACCGGCTTTGGCGCCGAGGCCTTCCGCATCGCCCTCGAAGACAGCCCCGACTACGAGAAGTGGTCAGTGGTGGGTTATCCCCTGGCCCAGCTGGTGGATGGCATGGGCAACCTCAGCGGTTGGCACCAGGCGTGGTGGATTGCCCACGTTGCCTCGTTCATGGGCTTCTTGGTGATCTTGCCAACAACCATGTTGCGCCACATCTTCACTTCGCCACTCAACATGTACTTGAGCGACCGAGATCGCCCCAAGGGTGCCATGAAGCCAATGCCCAACCTCATGGAAACCGAACTCGAGAGCTTTGGCGCTTCGACCATCGAAGACTTCACCTGGAAGCAGCTGCTCGACACCGATGCCTGCACCATGTGCGGCCGTTGCACGTCGGTCTGCCCGGCACACGCAACTGGCAAGCCGCTCGACCCACGCGAGATCGTGCTGAAGACCGGCGAGGTCATGGCCCGCACCGGCGACCCGCAGGTCTCGCCGCCACTTGGTGTCGACGCCGAGATCACGGTGCCTGCCAACTGGATGTTCGACCGTGTCTCGAACGACGAACTCTGGAGCTGCACGTCGTGCAAGGCTTGCGACGAGATTTGCCCAGTCAACATCGAGATCTTGGACAAGATCCTCGACATGCGCCGCTACAAGTCACTTATGGAATCCGATTTCCCGAGCGAGTTGGGCAACGCTTACCGCGGCATGGAGAACTCGGGTAACCCGTGGGGCATGTCCCAAAGCGAACGTGCCGACTGGGCCGACGGCATCGAGGGCATCGAGATCCTCGACGGCGGGGATCCGCTGCAAAGCGAGTACCTCTACTGGGTCGGCTGCGCTGGCAGTTTCGACGACAAGAACAAGAAGGTCACCCAGGCGATGGCGAAGCTGCTTCGCCGTGCCGGTATCGAAGTGTCGGTCCTTGGACCTGCCGAGAACTGCACGGGCGACCCTGCCCGCCGTTCAGGCAACGAGTACATCTTCCAAATGTTGGCCATGCAAAACATCGAGACGCTCGATGGCATGGGCGTGAAGAAGATCATCACGCAGTGCCCGCATTGCTTTAACACCTTGGCTAACGAGTATCCCCAGCTGGGCGGCAACTACGAGGTCATCCACCACACGCAGCTACTCGAGGCACTCATCGAAGATGGCAGCCTCGATATGTCACAGGCCAGCTTGAGCGAGCGCATCGTCTATCACGACAGCTGCTACTTGGGTCGCCACAACGATGTGTACATGGCCCCTCGCAAGGTCATTGGCAGCCTCGCTGGTGTTGAGATTGTCGAAGCTCCACGCAACGGCACCAAGGGCATGTGCTGCGGTGCTGGTGGCGCCCGCATGTTCATGGAAGAAGACATTGGCCTCAAGGTCAACGATGTCCGTGCCCTCGAGCTGGTCGAGACCGGAGCGAGTCGCGTGGCTACTGCATGCCCGTTCTGTTACATCATGATGGACGACGGCGTGAAGGCTGCGGGCAAAGAGGAGGACGAGGTCAAGGTGGCCGACTTGGCCATCCACTTGGTCGATGCCATCGAAGAGGGCGAGCGTCTGGCTGCCGAGGAACGCATGGCCGACATCACTGACCCGCTGCGTGTGCGCACCGAACCAATGCCTGCCAGCGTGGTTGCCGGCACCCCCGCCATGAACGAGTACATGGAGGTGGTGGCCCCCACCGCCATCGCTGTTGCCGAACGCGACGAGATCGAAGTCATCGAAGACGACACCGATGTCGAGGCTGCTGCGACTCCCGTAGTCGAAGACGTAGAGGCTGTTGTCGGGGAAGCAGACGCTGTCGTTGAAGCAGCCGAGCCAACACCAGCGGAGGCACCTCCTGAGGAGTCACCTGCGGCCATGAATGCGGCCGAGGCCGCAGCGGCAGCCGAAGCTAAGGAAGCCCCCAAGCCCGGTGCGGCCAAGGACAACCTCAGTGCGATCAAGGGTGTCGACCCCTACACCGCCCAGCGCCTCAACGAGCGTGGCATTACCAGCTATGCACAGGTGGCGGCGCTCACCGATGACGAAGTCTCCGAGATTGAAGATGCCTTCGACCTGCCTGGCAACTTCGAGCGGTTCAGCTGGCGCTACCAGGCCCAGCAGCTCGCCGACGAGTAACGGCGGAACCAAACGCGAGGAGCGTTGCAGCGTGCAGCGACAACCATGAGTCAGTTGGGCCGGCCTGCGGCCATGCTGACCTTGGTCGTGTTTACTGTCGTGGGGTTTGCGCCGGCAGTGGCTGCAGCGGGCGCTAGCGACGACGTGGATCAGCGGAGTTGGCTGGGCTGGGCTGTGGGCCTCTCTCCGGCGATTCTGGTTGTTGGCGTCGCCTACTTGGTTGCCAAGTACCTAAGAAATCGACGCGAGGGCTAGCGCGCCGTCGGGCACGGTGCAGTGTGGAGCGTCTGCGGTATCGATGTTGGCTAGGGGTGTGTCTGCAAAGTCGTTGCGGACCGGTCGGCCATTTCGCAGACGCACCACTAGCGTTGCCCAAGCTGGCGTTGCCGGCGCCGGTACAACGCGACGCCAACGACGCCGAATGCAGCCAGGACCAGTGCACTCTGCAGCGGGTAGTCAACAAGTCCCCGGGCCGCGTCGTCGCCCCAGATGGCCATGAGGGTGGTGGTTGGAGCTAGCCCGATGAGGGTGCCCAGAAGGAAGTCGCGCACGTTCACCCGACTGGCACCCAACAGCCAGTCAGCAGCTGGGGCATAACCGGTAACGAGGCGCAGACCAATGGTGGCCACAAGCCCGTGTTCTGCAAGGCGATGCTCCCACGGTCGCAGCCGCTGAGGGAGACGTTGCTCAACCCAATCTTGGGCGAGCCAACGGGCAAGGACAAAGCCAATGCTGCTGGCCAGCATGCCGCCAGCAAGGCTGTAGATGGCTACCTGCCACCACGGCCACACGAAGGTGCCTGGGATAATGAGGAGCGCTCCGGGCAGGCTGAGTGGTTGCAGGGCCACAAACCCAAGAATGAAGACTATTGGCCCCCAAGGCCCGGATTCGGTGAGGAGTTCTTCGACGCGGTCGGAGTCGCGTAAGACGTCGAACCCGCCGCTGAGGCCGATAGCGACAACGCCCCCTACGAGGGCGACAACCACGGCGACCTTTACCAAGGTGGTGCGGCTAGTCGCTGCCACAGGTGGTTACTCGAAGTTCTCCCAGTAGCGGCTTGGGCGTGGGCCAACCTGGTTCTGATATTTGGAACCAATGGCGCTGCTGCCGTAGGGGTTATCTGCTTCGGTGGTCATCTGCTGGAACGAGATCTGACCAATCTTCATACCCGCGTAGAGCGTGATGGGCAGGTTGGCGACGTTGCTGAGCTCAAGAGTGAGCTGGCCGTCCCAGCCTGCGTCGACGAAACCTGCGGTTGAGTGGATGAGAAGCCCCAGGCGGCCGAGACTGCTCTTTCCTTCGAGGCGAGCCACAAGGTCGGTGGGGACGGTGACCTTTTCGAGGGTGGAGCCGAGCACGAATTCGCCGGGATGCAAGATAAATGCTTCGTCTTCGGTTATCTCGACCAGCTCGGTGAGGTCTTCGAGGTTGGACTTGACGTCGATGAGGCCAAGGGTGTGGTTTCGGAACACCCGGAAGTGGCGGTCGATGCGCAGGTCTACCGAACTTGGCTGGATGGCGTTCTCGCCCATCGGCTGGATGGCGATGCGTCCGGCGGCGAGCTGTTCTTTGATGGTGCGGTCAGACAGGATCACGCGCCGAACCCTATCTCTGATCTGGCTAGCTGTGGCGAGCTGGGGCCACTATTCATCGCCAACCTGTGGCCGGTTGGGGGTCTCGAGGCTCTTGGCCAACAATTCGGCTCGCTGTGTCCACTGGTTGGTCACGGTTTCGACCCATTGGTTGACCTCATCGAGGGCATTGAGGTTGGCCTCGTAACGTGCTTCGCGGCCCACCTTGGTGGCGCTTGCCAACCCGGCTCCGGCGAGGACGTTGAGGTGTTTGGCGACGGCTTGGCGTGTGATGTCGAGTTCACTGGCCAGCTGGGTGGCGGTGGTGGCGCCGTCGGCGCTGAGCCGCTCGAGGATGCCCCGGCGCGTGGGATCTGCCAGTGCCCCAAACAGGTCGGGTTCAGCAGTAGACAACGGTGCTGCCAGCCCAGCGGGGGCTGTGTACCGACGGTTGCATGACCGGCGTGGCTCCTGGCTGGGCAACGGTGATAAGCGCACCGCGCCATTCCCATGCAGCGATCAGCCTCGTTTGAGCAGACTTGGCTGTGGATGCGCGCGACGAGCGGCCGGTGAAACCCGGAGCAAAGCCTGTCGTGCGCGTTGCGGCGACCGCGGTTGGGGCGGTGCTGAGGTGGCGAGGTGTTTCGGTGATGGTGATGGTGCTTCGTTGTTGCTGCGGGGTGATGGTGATGCGAACGTCGCTGGCGTGTTGGGGCGAGTCGTCGGGCCACCAGTGAAATCCAAGCTCCTCGTTTTCGACGACGGTATGGACTTCACCGGTCTTTGGCTGATTGGTGACGGGGTCGGGCGCGGCCACATGACCGCCAGGCACGGGCTCGATCTTGGCGCCATCACCCAGCCATGGGGCGAGACCATCGTTGGTGGTGAGCGCTTCCCACACGTGTTCGGCTGGGGAGTCGACGTCGATGGCAATGGTGGCGGACTGGTTATCGAGGTCTGTGCCATCTGTTTCGCAATTATCCATGAGGACACCATACACGCAACCTTTGGGTTGCGTTATCGGATCAGCGACCGCATACTTAACATGCAACCCGATGGTTGCACATTCACAACTTGTGTCCCGACCCGTCAAGGAGAGCTATGTCTTACCTCGTACCAACCGTCATCGAGCAAACGACCCGCGGCGAACGCAGCTTCGATCTGTACTCGCGCTTGCTGGCCAACCGTGTCGTGTTCTTGGGTACCCAAATCGACGACAACAGCGCCAACCTCGTCATCGGGCAGCTGCTCCACCTCGAAGCCCAGGACGGCGAGAAAGACATCCAGCTCTACATAAACAGCCCGGGCGGATCCGTGACAGCAGGTTTTGGCATCTACGACACCATGCAGTTCGTCAAGCCAGACGTGTCAACCATATGTGTTGGTCAAGCCGCATCATGGGCCGCCGTTCTGCTTGCTGCCGGGGCTCCGGGCAAGCGCCTGACCCTGCCCAACGCACGAGTACTCATCCACCAGCCTCACGGAGGAGCGCAAGGGCAAACGACCGACATGGAAATCCAGATCGCAGAAATGCAGCACTCCCGAAAGCGCATCGAAGAACTACTGGCAACCCATACCGGCCAACCAATCGATCGCGTCGCCGCCGACATTGAACGGGACTACATCGTCCGAGGAGACGAGGCAGTGGACTACGGCCTCGTAGACATGGTCATCACCCAGCGCCAAACCTCAAACATCGCCCCAATTGCCGGATACACCGCACCAATCGCCTAGCAGTCCCGCTTCCGCACACATCCCGCCCCTCTGCCTCACACCATCAACCAAGGCAAAGGCCACAGGGGCGCGACCAGTTCGCGCCATCCATCGCAAGGGCTGCCTGTCATGGTTGCATTGTCAGATGACAACAGGCATGCGCGCCCGGGACTGGATCAGCCAAAACAACGCGGCGATCGTGGTGGTGCTGTTGCTGTGCAACATCATGGTCACGGGGGTAAGCGACGCCGGGATAGTCCGGCTTGCATCTGGGCTCATCAACGCAGCCGCCCTAATCATTGGCTTCTCGGCCACGCGGGAGTATCGTCGCATA
>JAUIIS010000066.1 GCA_030431575.1 Acidimicrobiia bacterium
CGCCGGGAGGGCTACCTCGCGGGTCTAACCGATGCTGGGCTTGAGATGCGACCCGAGTACCTCGCTGCTGGCGAGTTCTCCGTGCAAGGAGGACGTGGCGCGATGGCCGCTCTGCTGGACACCAACGAACCCCCCACAGCGGTGTTCGTCATGTCAGACGAGTTGGCCTTCGGAGCGCTCAATGAGCTTTGGCGACGCGGGTTGAACGCGCCCGAGGACGTGTCGCTCATTGGGGTGGACGACCACGAGTTTTCCGAGGTTGTTGGCCTGACGACGATTCATCAGGAGGTGTCTCGTCATGGGGCAATGGCCGCCAGTATCTTGCTCGAGGCGTTGCAGAGCGCGGGAGGCGAGCTTCGCCACCACCTCGCGGCCACCGAACTCAAGCAACGATCAACAACCGCTCCGCCTGGTCGAAGTAGCCCGTGGTCGGGTCAACACCCCAAGGGGCTCGGCCAGCGGGCCACCAGCTGACACCGGCGCTAGGCCCATTTCGGGGTGCGGATCAAAAAGAAATGTTGGTGACATGGGCCGTATGCCTTGCATTCAGTCGCCGTCTATGTAAGCGTTTACAGCCGAAAGCGACAACACCGCTGGGCTACCGCTTCCCAGCACACTATTCAGCCGCAATTGCCGCCGCGTCGTCCGATGCGTGAACGGGTTGCAGGAGGGGAATACCAATAATGAAGCAGTCATTGCTGAAGCTTCTTGCCGTTCTTTTTGCATTCGCACTCATCGCCGCCGCTTGTGGCGACGATGATGACGATGCAAGCGAGGACACAGGTAGCGAAGAAACCGACGAGGGCGAAAGTTCCGACGGCGACATGGCAGAAGGCGATGTCGACTTCGGCGGCGCCGAAGTTACCATTACTGGCTCCGAGCGAGACGATCCGTCTGTCGCAGCCATCAACGATGCGCTCAACGAGCACTTCGAACCACTCGGCCTCACGGTCACCTTTGCCGGCGATGCCGACTGGGAAGCCAACATCAACACGCAGGTGCAGGGTGGCAATCCCCCAGACATCTCGCTGTTCCCACAACCGGGCAAGCTTGCGGACTTCGCACGAGCCGGCGACATTGTGCCGCTCACCGACGAAGTCGTCGCCGCGATCGACGAGTACTGGGCTCCAGGCCTGTCCTCTGTCGTGAATGTCGATGGTGAGCAGTACGGCGTGCCCGTCAAGAGCGACCTCAAGGGTATTGTCTTCTACAAGCCAGCCCGTTTCGAGGCCGACGGCTACGAAGTTCCCACTACCTATGACGACTTTGTCGCACTGGTTGACGAAATGGCCGCTGCTGGTGGCTCCAAGCCCCTCTGTGTCGGTATCGAATCCGGCACCGCAACCGGCTGGATGTTCACCGACTGGGTCGAAGACATGATGCTTCGCCTCCACGGTGGCGACGTCTATGACCAGTGGATCTCCAACGAAGTCAAGTTCGACGACCCACGAGTCATCGAAGCCATGCAGGCTGTCAAGGACCTCTGGACCGAAGAGAACGTGTTCGCCGCAGGCGGCACCATCTCGGCCACCAACTTCGGTGCACCCGTTGCCGAAGCCTTGGCTGCAGATGACTGCTACATGGTGCGTCACTCCAACTTCTTCGCTGGTCTGTTCCCCGAAGGCACCGTCTTCGCCGACGGCTCTGAAGACGCCATCGACGTGTTCTACTTCCCAGACATCAATGGCGACGGCCCCGTGCTGTCAGCCGGCAACTTCGCCACTGCATTCAACGACCGCCCAGAAACCATGGCTGTCCTCGAATACATGGCAACCGCCGACTACGCCCAGAGCCGCCAGGCCAAGCAGTCTGCAGAACTCGACGGAAACCTTTCTGGCTTCCTTTCCGCCGCCAAGGGTCAAGACCCAAGCGTGTACCAGCCACTAGAGCAGCAGTTCTTGGACATCTTGTCCTCGGCTGACTTTGTGCGCTTCGACGGTGGCGACCTCATGCCTGCCGACGTTGGCTCAGGCTCGTTCTGGTCCGAAGGCACCGCGCTCACCAACGGCGACATCACCGCCGAAGAAGCTGGCGCCAACATCCAGGCCACCTGGCCGGAGTAATACCTCGCAAGTAGTAGGTGGGCGGGGGAAACCTCGCCCACCGACAGCTCGCTAATCCTCGCTCAGCGCTGCCTTGGCAGCCAGAGCGCTCGGCTCCGCAGGCAACGCCTTGTGGGTCGTAAATGACGTCCTTGGGACACCGGCACTACGGTGTCGGTGTCCCAAAGTTTTTTTGGTCACATATCTGGGGGGAAGTCTTGGAAACAAAACAAGACGGGGGGACTGCTGTGGAGACAGCGGCCACTCCGCAACCAAACTCGTGGTTTGCGACGCAATCGCTGAAAGCACGTGTACTACTCATCGTTGGTGCGGTTACCACACTGGCGTTCATGATCTTCTCCGCAAAGATCCGCAGCACCATCGTCACGGTGGTGGTTGCGGTGGCCGTTTGCGCCGGCATCTGGATAGGAGCCAACCTCCTCTTCGACCAGAGCCGCGAGCGATGGCAGCGCTTCCAAAGCCTTGTGTTCGCCGTCCTTGGCGCCGTTGTCGGCATCATCATTCACGGCAATGGCCTCACCTTGGGATCTGAGGGCGGGTTCTTTTCTTGGATACTTGGGCCGTTGGTGGGTGGCCTGGCCTTTGGCGCGCTGGGCTACTTCTTGGCAGGCACCGAAGACGCTCAGCAGCGTCTGACTGTTTCGGTCGCGGGCATGGCCGTCGTTGGGCTCGGCATTGGCCTCCTTCTCCGTGAGCAGTACCAGCCCGGCGTCGACTGGGTGGCAACGATCGTCTACACCCTTGTCTTCGCTGGCATTGGGGCAGGCTTGCGAGTCCTCACGAACCGGCCTTGGCAAAGCGGCGTGTACCTGGGTGCCACCCTTGGCTGGCTCCTCGGATTTTGGGCCGGAGCCGACGTCGGCGACGGCAACGTCGGCACAGCGATCCTGGGTGCCGTTGTCCCCGCTGTCCTGGTGGGCATCCATGTAGGCCAGACCCGCAACCCTGACTACGCCGGCCGTGTTCAGCTGGACCAAACATCTCGAGCCTGGATCTTCCTCGGTCCGGGCCTGCTGTTCATCATGGTCATGCTCGTCATTCCCGCCATCCGAACCGCCTACCTGTCGCTGCTTGACCGTGATTCAGAGAGCTTCGTGTGGTTCGACAACTACAAGGCCACCTTTACCGATAAGGCCAGCTGGGACGCATCCAACTGGACCAACATGTTCACCAGCTGGCCGTTCCTCATTGGCGTAGCCGTTCTTGTGATCGCAGCACTCATTGGTTTCCGGCAAAAGGAGCTCACCGGTAGAGCGGTCGAGCTCGGCAACCCCACGGTTGTGCCGCTCATCGCAGGCTTCTTGTTTGTTTGCTTCGGTGTCTTCACCGCCATGCGCGGCACCATCATCAACAACCTTTGGTGGGTTGTGGCCGTGACCTTCTTCTCCACTGCTATTGGTTTGGCCGTTGCGGTGCTGGCAGATGGTCGAGGCGGGGAGAAGATCGCCAAGTCCATCATCTTCATGCCCATGGCACTTTCGCTTGTCGGTGCCTCAATCATTTGGCGCTTCGTTTACCAGACCCGAGACATCTCCAAAGAACAGACCGGTATTGCCAACGCGCTCTGGATTGGTCTGGGCAAACTCAGCACGGGCTCGGGGATCCCGACCATCCTGGGCATGGTTGTTCTTGGCATCATCGTTGCGGTGTGCGCAAGCTTCATGGGGCAGTCGTTGGTGCGACGGGCGTATGGCCGCGCCGCAGTCCCTGGTATTGCGCTCATCTTCTTCGGTTGGATCTTCATCCGCTATACCCAAATTATTGGCGGTGGCATTGGTGGCTTCAAGACCAACGCCAACGGTGAGACCGTGGGCGAAACCATCGTGTTTGTGCAGGAAAGCCCGTACAACAACTTCTGGTTGATGGTCATCTTGATCTGGATCCAGGTGGGCTTCTCCATGGTGATCCTTTCGGCCGCTATCAAGGCGGTGCCTACTGAGCTCATCGAGGCCGCCCAGATCGACGGGGCCACCGATAGCCAAGTCTTCTGGCGTATCACGTTGCCCCAGATAGCTCCCACCATTGTGGTGGTGGTCACCACGCTCATCGTGTTGGTCATGAAAGTGTTCGACATCGTAAAGGTGGTAACGAACGGCCAGTTCGGCACGCAGGTGCTGGCCAACGACATGTTCCAGCAGGCCTTCAACAACCTCAACATTGGCCGAGGCGCAGCGCTGGCCATGTTGATCTTCTTGTCGGTGCTGCCGGTCATGGTCTTCAATATCCGCAGAATGCAGGAGGAGGTCTGAGATGAGCAGCACATCCTCGCTTAGTCCAGGTATTGCATCCGACGCTCCCGAAGCGGCCCTCGGGCGCACCGGCCGTTGGTATGCGTTCATCCGTAGCATCCCCACATGGATCGTGTGGCTGATTGTCATCGTCTGGAGCATCCCGAGCCTTGGCTTGTTCGTGAACTCGTGGCGGACACGAGACGCACAGACATCCACAGGCTGGTGGGCCGTCAATGTCGACGAATTGACCTTCGACAACTACGACCAGATATTCAGCGCCCGCAACAGCATCTGGGATTCGCTCGCGAACTCGTTCGCCATTGCGCTTCCTGCCACCATCATCCCCATCGCCTTTGCGGCGTTTGCCGCCTACGGCTTTGCGTGGATCGATTTCAAGGGTCGCAAAGGCTTGTTCATTGCCACGGTGTCGCTGTTGGCGATCCCGCTGCAGGTGGCCCTGATCCCGTTGCTCCAGCTCTACGTAGGCGGTGCAAAGTGGACGCTGCCGTTGTTGGACAAGACCATTACGTTGGTGCCCGACTTCGATCTCGCTGGCGAGACAACAGCGGTTTGGCTCACCCACACCGGGTTTGCCATGCCTTTCGCCATCTTCTTGTTGCACAACTACATCAGTTCGTTGCCCAAGGATCTGTTCGAGGCGGCTCGTATCGACGGCGCCGACCACTTCACCATCTTCTGGCGCCTCGTGTTGCCGTTGTCGGTACCGGTCTTGGCCGCGTTTGGCATCTTCCAGTTCTTGTGGACCTGGAACGACTACCTCATTGCGAACACGATGGTGGGCTCAAACCCCGATGCCCATCCAACCACCATCCTCATTGCCAACCTGGCTGGTGACTTTGGTCGTAACGAGCACATCTTGCCGGCCGCTGCCTTTGTGCAGGCCTTCATCCCACTGGTGGCATTCTTTGCCCTCCAGCGGTTCTTTGTCCGAGGCATGCTGGCTGGCTCGGTGAAGGGCTAGTTCAGCCCCGTTTCGCCATCACTGGCAAGCGTCACGCATCCTGAAGCTACCCCTCCAGCCGCAGGGTGCGTGACGCTAACCACGGTGTGGTCTCGCTCTGGCGGGTGGTAAGCGCCCGTCAGCCACTGGCGTGGCTGTGGCGATGACTGTGCCCACCGGTGCACGACCATTTTCAAGCCGTAGGGCTGGGCAGGACTTCGGCCATGTCGACGGGGCGGCGTTCGTCGATGCTGCGGTGTGCGGCGGCCCCGATGGCCACAGACAGCAGCCCATCGTGCACGGTAATTTCGGGGGCGCTGCCGGTGCGGACCGCTTCGATGAAGCGGGTGTGCTCGACAAAGGATGAGCCATGGTGCTGGCCTTCGTACGGGATGGAGTCGTCGCTGATGATCTGACCCTCGACGCCACCAATCCAATGCTCACCTCGCCGACCCACGTACAACCGGTTCTCGGGGATGAGCGCTTCGAGCTTGCCCTTATCGCCAATGATCGAGATCTCTTCTTGGTTGTGGGTGGCCTCGGCAAACATGCACAGGTCCAACATGGCTCGAACGCCGTTGTCGTACTCCACGATCACGTAGGCGTTATCCAAGATGTCGCTGGGCTGGCCGTTGTAGGTTTCGTCGAGGTGGTTGACGTCTTGCCCGCCCGAGGCCATGACCCGGGTGGGGTTAGCCCCCGAGAGCAGGTTCATGAGATCAAAGAAGTGGCAGCACTTTTCGACCAAGGTGCCGCCCGTGTTGGCCGAAAGCCGGTTCCAGTTGCCTACTTTGTCGAGGAAGGGGAATCGGTGCTCGCGGATGGAGATCATATGGATGTTGCCTGTCGTGCCGCGGTGTAGCTCTTCGATGAGGCTGGCCACAGGAGGCATGTAGCGGTACTCGAGCCCAACCCAGACGAGGGCATCGCGTTGGTCTGCGAGCGTCACTACCTCGGCGCAGTCCTGCACTGTGGTGCAGAGCGGCTTCTCGACCAACACGGCCATGTCGGTGGCCAACACGTCACGAAGTATCTCGATGTGGGTCATGTTGGGGCTCGCCAAGACCACTGCGTCGAGGTCTTGTTCGAGCAGGTCCCTGTGGTCCTCAAACACCAGCGGGTCACCGTCGACAGCAGCTGCACCGGTCTCGCGAGAACCGGCGAAGGGATCGCTGATGGCAGCCACGCCGGCACCCGGAATGGCGTTGATGTTCTCGATGTGTTCGACACCCATCATTCCGGTGCCGATGATGCCGTAGCGGAAGTCTTCATCCATGCGAAAGACTCTAGAGTGGAAGGGCTGCCCTGCACGCACCATGCATCATCTCAAGGAGCCCAATATGGCCGAGAGCCTTGTCAACGCTGCCAATCGAACCATTGGCGAAAGCGCCCTTGAGGTAGGTCCGTTCTCCTACGGGCTATGGCGCTACACCACACCTGACGTCAACAAGGCCCAAGCCATTCTTGAGACCGCGCTTGGGTCGGGCATGAACCTTGTTGATGCCGCCGACGTGTACGGGTTCGACTGGGGTGGCACCGGCTTTGGCACGGTCGAGGAGCTCTTGGGGAAGGTGCTGGCTCAGGCCCCGCAGCTTCGCGATCAGATGGTGCTAGCCACCAAAGGTGGCATACGGCCACCCATCCCGTATGACTCAAGCGCAACGGCTTTGCGCGGCGCCTGCGAAGACTCCATGCGACGCATGGGTGTCGACGTCATTGATGTGTACCAAGTGCATCGCCCAGACATGTTGACCCATCCTGCCGAGGTCGCCGAGACACTTGCTGCCTTGCGCGACGAAGGCAAGATCCGTGAAGCCGGCGTATCCAACTACACGCCCGATCAGGTCGCCGCGCTCCAGGCGCACTTGCCGTTTCCGCTGGCCACAACCCAGCCCGAGTACTCGGCCATGCATCTCGACCCGCTTCGCGATGGCACTTTCGATCAGGCGATGGCGTTGGGCATAGCCCCCATGGCATGGAGTCCGCTTGCGGGCGGACGCCTAGCCACCGGCGATGATGTCCCACCGGCGCTGCTGGCCACACTCGACGAACTCGCAGCGCGTGAAGGTGTTGACCGCTCCATTATCTCGTTGGCGTTTGTGTTGGCCCACCCCAGTGCCCCTATTTGTATCGTGGGTACCCAGACACCAGAACGCATCACGGGTTCGCTCGATGCGTTGGGCGTGCAACTCGACCGCAACGACGTCTACAACATCATTGAAGCCTCAGAAGGAGTGCCGCTGCCATGAGTGCCGACCTACCCGAGATCAGCTGGTTCTCCGCCCTCTGCGACGATGACTACGAGTTTCTTGGTGTCCCCGACCCTGCATTGCAAAGCTCATGGGAGCACTGCCGAGACATTGTGCTGGCGGCCGACCGCAACGGCTTTGACAACGTCTTGTTGCCCTCTGGTTACGCCCTAGGCATCGACTCGGTTGCCTTTGCTGGCGGCATCGCACCGCAGGTAGAGCAGATGCACTTGCTCCTGGCGTTACGGATGGGCGAGATGTGGCTGCCTCAGCTGGCTCGTCAGGTGGCCACGTTGGATCAGATGTGTGGGGGGCGACTTACCATCAACATCATCTCCAGTGACCTGCCTGGTCAAACACTGGAGTCAGAACCCCGTTACCAGCGCACGGTCGAGTACATGCAGGTATTGCGGCAGCTGCTCGATGGCGAGCGTGTCGACTTCCACGGCGATTTTGTCGATCTCGAGCTCGACCCGCCGCGCATCACAACAGTCTCTGGTAAGTGCCCGCCAATGTACTTCGGTGGTTTCTCTCCAGCGGCCAAAGAAACTGCAGCCATTGCATCCGACGTGTTCTTGACGTGGCCAGACACCGTGGCTTCGGTGGGCGAGACGGTCGAGGACATGCGTGCTCGCGCTGCCAAGCACGGCAGGACGCTGCGCTACGGGTTGCGTACGCACATGATCGTGCGTGAAACCGAGGCCGAGGCTCGGGCGGCGGCAGAGCGCTTGTTGTCCAAGCTCGACGACGAGACGGGCGAAGCTATTCGCAACAAGTCGCTCGACACCGCTTCTGCTGGGGTGTCTCGACAAAACGAGCTGCGCGATAGCGCCACCGACGATGGCTATGCCGAGCCGAACTTGTGGACTGGTATTGGTCGTGCCCGCAGCGGTGCTGGCGCAGCACTGGTTGGCGACCCGGATCAGATCGTGGCCAAGATCAACGCCTACCGAGAGGTTGGCATCGACGCCTTCATCTTGTCCGGCTACACCCATTTGGCCGAATGTGACCTGGTTGCAGAACACGTGCTCCCGCGGATACAGCACGCCCCGCTCAAACCGCGTCTCTAATCGGTTGGGGCCTGAACGCCTTGGCCAGCGCCAAAGCGGGCGGTGAGTTCGGTGCCCATCTCAAGGAGGCGTTGGGTTAGTTCCGTGGGTGGGTCGACAAGTTCGATCCTTGAGATAATGCCGGCTAGCTTCGCGGCCAGGATCTCGGCATTCCAGCTACCCAGCGTGACATCCCAGCGCCCATCGGAGCGCTGCATCACAGCAGTGGTTTCCACGCCCATGCCCCGCAGGATGCCGAGTGCGTCGTTGGCCGCAATTGCGGTGACCCTCAGCTGGCTGGATTGTTCGGTGTAGCTTGCCGTTATGGCCTGCCACTCGGTTTCGAGGTCGAAGTCATCGCGGGGCGTGAACGTGGTGGTTGTAGGGCTGACGGCGACCACCCGGTCGAGGCGGAAGGACCGCATGCCGACAGCGGTCTGAGCTAGGAGGTACCAAGTTCCTCGCTTGATGACCAGGCCATAGGGTTGCACGATGCGGTTGGACACCCCTTTTCGGGGAGTGTTGTAGCGAAGGTCTACCTCCACCGATGCCATGACGGCGGACTGCAATGGTTCGACCCAATAGTCCTTGTTTGACTCGGCAAGGAGCGAGTTTGGGTTGCCCCAGCCCGAATCGTCGGCCAGGACCGACTGGGCCGCTCGCTCGGCCTCCATGCGCACGGGATCAGGAAGGGCTTGCATGAGCTTGCGCACAGCCGAGCTAAACGCGGGTGTGGCTTGACCGGTTGCCGCAGCCATCGTCATCAGCGCTCTGGCCTCGGGGCTGTGCAGGCCAGTGAGATCGGTTCTGGCCCCGCCAACGAGGCGCCACCCACCGCCGCGGCCCCGCTGGGAATAGATGGGCACACCTGCCGCTCCAAGCGCGTCGAGGTCGCGGCGCGCCGTGCGTTCGCTGATCTCAAGCTCCTCAGCAAGCTGGGCCGCGGTGATGGTGCCTTTGCTTTGGAGCAGGAGCAAGGTGGCCACGAGACGATCTGCGCGCATGACCCAAGACTCTCATAGAAACTGGTCAGTTCCTGTCCTATTTAGGCTTGAGCGCACCCGGGTGGGACACTCACTGCTCCGAACAGGGGCACGGCTAGATCCAGGTGCGGTTAGGTCGCTGAGAGGTCGTTGCTGGCCTTGTCGGTCTCAGCATTGGTTTCTTCGTCGGTCTCGAGGAGGGCGCGCTCGGTCTCGGCGAAGGGGAGTGCTCGAAGCGCGTAGCTCGTGGCAGCTTCGGGTACTCGGATGGGCGCATGGCGAGCCTCGACCAAGCTGTCCCGATGTTCGAGTATTTCGTGGAACAGTTCCGGTGCTTCTCGACGGTCACGGAGCTCGCTAGGCACCGCGGCAATGGCAGGCTCGAACACCTCAGTGAGCCAGCGGTACGCAGCGACAGCTTCGGGTAGCGGTTGCCCGGTCTGGCTGGCAAGCCAGGCACCGTAGGAATGTAGGTCGTTCATGAGCCGACGAGCCTGATTCTCTAAGGCGTGTATGCCCGTCAAGCGTTCGAGCTGGCGTTGGTGATGGCCAGCCTCGACAACAACGGGCTTGAAGCGAATGAGCGAGCCGTCGTTGTCGGGTTTGATCATGACTTCGGTGGTGTCGAAGCCTAGGTCGTTGAGCCGTTTGAGCCGGTCATCGATGAGCTGTCGTTCGCTGACGTCGACGGCCTGTTCGTTGGTGAGCTCGTCCCATAATGCGTCGTAGCGCTCGCGGAGCTGCACAACCACGTCGGTGGGGTCGATCTCCTCAGATAGTTGTCCACCTTGCTCGAGGTCCATGAGCCCACCGAGGATGTTTACCTGGGCAATGTCGAGTTCGAGGGCACGTTGCCCGTCGGAGAGCTTTGGGTGCAGTTCGCCGGTTTCGGTGTCGACCAGCCAGGCAGAAAGCGAACCAGCATCGCGCCGAAACAGCGTGTTACTCAACGAACAGTCGCCCCACCAGAAACCGGCCAGGTGCATGCGAACGAGGAGCACCGCGACAGAGTCGATGAGTTTGGTGCGCAGCTGCGGGAGCCCTGAGCGGGTAAAGAGAAACCGGAACGGCAGCGAGAACTCGAGGTGGCGCGTGATCAAGATGTCGTCGAGGTCGTTGCCGCGTTCGGCCACAACGCCCAAGACATCGACCACTGGGAGGTTCTCGGCACCGAGGTGGCGCAGGAGGCGCCACTCGCGGTCGGCTAGCTCGTTTGGAAGCTCCTTGAGCGCGTACAGGCGGTCGCCACGCCTGATGAACCTGACCACGTGACGATGGACGCCTACAGGTATCTCGACGAGGTCTGGGTGATCCCATTCCTTGAGCGGCGTATCGAGCGGGAACTCTAGATAATCGGGCTGAGGGTCAGTGGTGGTGATGAGTTGAATCCGCACCCGGTACTGGCCTACTCCCAGATAGCGAGGCGAGACTCGGAGTCGAAGAAGTTCATGCGGGCCGCGTTGATGGCCACATCGACGGTGTCGCCCGGGCGTGGACGGCTGCGGGGGTCGAAGCGCCCAACCACCATCGTGTTCTCGCTGAGATCTTGCACCGCGTCGGGGTCGCCAGAATCGACGACCGGCGTGTCGAGGGGGAAGTGGACCAAGATATCGGCCCCCAACGCTTCGATGAGCGCAACCTCGGCAGTGATGTTGGTGGTTACGAGACCAGATTCGACCAGGGCCGCGTCGTTCATGTCTTCTGGGCGAACCCCGAAGATGAGCGACTTGCCGTCGAAGCGACGAAGGCCCGGCCGAGCCTCGATGACTGGAGCCGGGATCTGGAGCGTCTGGCTACCCAGTGCAACGCTGGCACCTTCGCTGTTAAGCGAGAAGATGCCTTCGAAGAGGTTCATGGATGGCGAGCCAATGAACGCAGCGACAAAGACGTTGTTGGGTCGGTCGTAGAGCTTTTGGGGCGTATCGACCTGTTGGAGGACGCCATCTTTGATGACCGCTACCCGGTCTCCCATGGTCATGGCTTCGACCTGGTCGTGGGTGACATAGAAGGTGGTGACGCCAAGCTCGCGTTGCAAGCGAGCGATTTCGGCGCGCATCTGGACGCGTAGTTTGGCATCGAGGTTGGAAAGCGGCTCGTCCATAAGGAACGCAGAGGGCTTGCGAACAATGGCTCGGCCCATAGCGACGCGTTGGCGCTGGCCACCGGAGAGCTGGCCGGGTTTGCGGTCGAGGTTGTCTTCGAGTTCGAGAATCCGTGCTGCCTCGCGGATGCGGACGTCGGCTTCTTCCTTCGGGACCTTGGCGAGCTTGAGGGCGAAGCCAATGTTGTCGTACACGCTCATGTGGGGGTAGAGCGCGTAGTTCTGGAAGACCATGGCAATGTCGCGGTCTTTGGGCTCAACGTCGTTTACGATGCGATCGCCAATGCGCATCTCGCCGCCAGAGATCTCCTCGAGCCCAGCAATCATGCGCAAAGCGGTGCTCTTGCCACAGCCCGAGGGGCCAACAAGTACGAGGAACTCGCCGTCTTCGATTTCGAGGCTGAGTTCGGTGACTGCTTGAAATCCGTTCGGGTAGATCTTGTCGATCTTGTCGAGTACTACTTGCGCCATGGAGGCCCCCCAAGAGTGAAATGTAAGCGCTTACAGCTGGCAATCCTATACGTACCCTACTGCCTGGGTAAAGCCTGTGGGAAATGGCCACAGCTGGTGGTCACCGCGCTCGTGGCCTATCCGTCGATGCACCGACACAGCCCACAAAGACATCTCTAGTGGCGGAGGGCGGCGTCGGCGGCCCAGAGGAGCTCTCGAGCAGATTCGTCCGCGGGCGAAACGCGGTCTGAGCTAGAGACAGCTTGGCCCACTCCCACGACCAGATGGACGTGCTGGGTCTTGACGCGCACCGGCGCCGAGGCTGCCCGGCGGATTTCGCCAGCCATCCCAGCACCAGTCATGGTGCCGGTACCGGTACTGGTTGTCACCGCCAACGCAAAACGGCCGTTTCCAAATGATGCACAATGTGCGGATTCGCCACCGAGCTGGCTCAGCCGGTTGGCGATGGTGACCAGCACCCCCTCGACGGCGGCTAACCCGACTTGGGTGATCAACGCGGCCAAGCCGCCGACGTCGATAACGAAGAGACAGACTTCCTCGCCGCGCTGGTGGGCGGCTTCAATCGTTCCATCGAGCCGCGTCAAGAATGCGGCGCGGCTGGCTAGTCCGGTCACCGGGTCGGTGTCGTAGGCTAGTTGCAGGCGTTGTTCTCGTTGGCGACGGTCAGTGATATCCCAGGCGCTGACAACTATCGCGGCGACATCGGCGTCATGGAGAAGGTTGGTTGCTGAGGCATCACACCAAACGTAGGTTCCATCGGCGCGCAAAAAGCCCAGGTCGCCGACAACCAGGCTGGCGTTCGGAGCGCCTCTGACCTGGTCGAACCAGGTGATGGCCGCCGCCGTTGCATCTGGATGCAGCAGGCTAAAGATTGATTCTCCCGCGGTGGCGTTGGCCCGAAGTCCCAGGGCGTCGTGCACCTGGGAGTTGCACGAGTGCATCCGTCCCACGCTGTCGACCAGAAAGCCCAAATGAGTGCTGTGTGCAGCAATGGCGTCGCGCCGACGGACTCCTCGTAGCCGATCTTGCTGGCTGTCGGCCACGGCGATGCGCTCGGTAGCCGAGACAACGATCTGGCGACAGGTGCCGTCTGGAGAGACGGGGGTCACGGTCAGGTCGTACCACGTGGGGTCGTCTCCAACGGGAAGTTCCATATGGTGTTGCGCGGTGGGGTCATTTATTGCGGCTTCGAGCACCTGCTCGAGCCCAGCAAACCCTCCGAGCGCGAGAATCTCGCCCGGTTGTGGGCCAGCTGGGTGACGAGCGCCCACAACGAATCGGCGAAACAGCGGGCTGATCGCTAGAACATCGAGCCCGGCCGGAGTGACGTCGGCAATGAGCAGTGGACTGGGGCACGCCGCCAGAACGAGCCGCGCTTGAGACAGGTCCATCGGCGGGGCGCTGAGACTGGGTGCTGGCACGGGCATTCCCACGGCCTCCTATCGGCAGGGCCTGCTCACGCCTGAGCGAAACCCTGTTTCGCGCGAAGTAGGCGCGACCGTCGATGGGCTCAAATGGCTTCAGAGCTACCCGGATCGGTCGATAGTGAGGGGTGCCTCGCATCTGTATCCGACGTGCTGTGGCGAGGGTGTCTCTCGTCGCGCTGGTTGTCACCGGCTGCTCCGCGCCTGCACAAGACGCAACCTCTCAAGCAAGACTGCAGGTAGATGAGCCTGTTGCTGACGCCCTCGGTGTCCCCGTCGAGGACGAAGCCATGGCCGAGCCAGAGCGTCCCGAACTCCTCGGTCCGGGTAAGCCTGACGGCGGCCCAACCCCACAGTCCGACCCGGTTGATCCGCCCTTTGACATTCCGTTTCTCGATGAGGCTGTTGCGTCGGCGGGCATCGAACCCACGCCCGACCCGGCATCGGCGACCGAAACAGCGGTAGCTGATGCGGGCGCTACCGAGCAGCCCGTTGGGGCGTTGACAGATGCGCCATCCGCATCGCTCGCTGACGCTCTCGCCCCATCAGAGGAGCTGACTGGAACCTCGCAGAGAGATGATGAGGCGGCCCGCGAGCCGCTTCCTTTGCCAGCACCTGCAGCCGGGGGTGAGATCCCGGGGTATCTGGACCCATCGGAACAGCTGGTTGTGGCGTCGGGCCGGCCCTTTGTTTCGGGGGAACCGGACGCGTCGGCTGAGACCGCCAGAACGATCGACGTGTCGGGCATGGTCAGCGAGACCTTGGCAACCCTGCCGTATCGAGTCCAGGGGTGCTTGGGCGCCCAAGCGCGATTCGGCCAAGCCAACGAGCACAACGAGCTGACTCGTACGGTCACTTTCGACGGTTGTGTCGACGATGAAGGTCTGGCCAACCTCGCTAACGAGGAAGCCGAAGCGTTGGCAGACACAAGCATCTTTGCGGCGGCTCCGCTGAATACGCCTGCGCTCACCGATGCCGCATCTCTGGTTCAGGCCGGCATTCCGTACGTGGGTACCGATGCCCTGCCCATCTATTGTGGGCGCCAGACAGCGTGGGGATTCAACCCGTTTGGTGCACTTGGTTGCCCCATCCTTGAGGCCCGCGGCTACTCGCTGCTGACACATCCCGTCCTGACGGCCTACCTCGAGGCCAACGATGACAAAGAACCCAAGATGCTCTACCTGGTGGCGGACAGCCCGGCTGGGCGCTCAACCGG
>JAUIIS010000434.1 GCA_030431575.1 Acidimicrobiia bacterium
TTGATCGCAATCTTTTTCATCTTCAGGCCCCAAGGCCTCATCACCGTGGCGCACGCGGAGCGGGTCTGATGTTTCAAGACACCAAACGCGACATAGCCTTCCCGCTCGTTGGAGCCCTTCTGCTATTTGGCGCAGTCGTTGGGCTTGGCCTCATCTACCAGGGCATGTTGGGTGGTGCAGCCGAGCGGCTTGTCACCATTGCGCTCATCGACGCCATCATCGTGCTGGGTATCCAGATCTACATTGGCAACACTGGCATCTTGAGCTTTGGTCACATCGGGTTTGGAGCCATTGCCGGTTACACCTTCGCCGTGCTGGCGATTTCGCCCGAAGAGAAAATCAAGCGCATCCCCGATGCCCCATTTGGGCTAACCGACGTCAGCGTTAGCCCCTGGGTTGCGGTTGGGGTGGCCATCTTGGTGGCCGTCGGCATCGCCGCCTTGGTTGGGGTGGGTCTTGCCAGGTCCGGTGCCGAATCCGGTGCGGTGGCGGCAACTGTGATCACGCTGGCGCTGTTGTTTGTCACCCACGAGGTAGCGCGTAACTGGCCCGAGCTCACCGGCGGCGACCGTGCCGGGCTCTCCTTCAAGATTGGTGGCGCCCTCGACACCAGAGCACCCATTTACCTGGCGCTCTTCCTGGCCATTGTGGTGGCGCGTCTCTACGCCCAGAGCCGTAGTGGCCGATTGGCGGTCGCAGCTCGAGAAGACAACTTGGCCGCCAGAGCCATGGGCATCAATCCTCTCATTCAGCAGATGGCCGCTTTGCTCATTTCGGTGGCCGTGGTCTCGGTCGGGGCCAGCTTGCGGGTGTACGAGACAGGCTCAATCCTGCCGGACAATTTCTTCTTTGACCTCACGCTCGTGACCCTGGTCATGCTCATCGTCGGCGGACGCAACAGCGTTACCGGAGCGCTCCTTGGCGTCGTGGTCATGACAGCCGGGCGCGAGATCGCCCGCAAGATGGGCCAGGACGGCTTTGAGTTCTTCGGCATTGGACTGGACGAAGCACCCCTCGACTGGATCTTCCGTGAGAACCTCCAAACAGTGTTCCTAGGCGTGTCAATGTTGGTGTTCATGATTTGGCGCCCGTCGGGCCTACTCGACGATTGGGAGCTCGATGAATGGCTCCACAAACGGTTTGCCCCTGGTAGGGACCAGCAACCCGAAACACTGCCCACCGTTGCAGCGGACCCAACCGCGGAGTTGGTGGCCCAAGATGTCAACGTCATCTTCGGCGGCTTCCAAGCACTTGACGGAGCAGAACTCCGCGCCCGCGGCGATCAAGTAGTTGGCATCATTGGACCCAACGGCGCTGGCAAGACCACCTTGGTCAACGTGATCACCGGGTTAGTCCCGGCGACCAGCGGATCGGTCAGCATCAACGGCACCAACATCACGGGGGCCCCGTCGTATCAGATCGCACGCAGCGGCCTTGTGCGCACGTTCCAGAACCTCCGCCTGTTCAACAAGCTGACCGTGCGCGAGAACGTCGAAGTGTCTGTGCTGGTTGCGCAAGGACATCGCCCCGGTAAAGAACTGCCTACCGTCGACCAACTGGTAGCCGCCGCCGGGCTTTGGGAACACCGCGACAGGCGCGCTGGCGAGCTCGACTACGGCAACTCACGTCGACTCGAACTTGCTCGGGCAACGGCAATGGTGCCCTCGTTCTTGTTGCTTGACGAACCCACGTCTGGCATGAGCGACAGCGAGTCACTGGCCATGGTCGAACAAGTCCGGACCATGGCGGGCATTGTGGGTGCAGGCGTCGTGGTCATCGATCACGACCTCAATTTCATCACCGGTATCTGCGACCGCATCACCTGCCTCGACCGAGGACGCGTCATTGCCGAGGGCACACCGGCAGAAATCCAGGCGCACCCCATTGTGCAGGCGGCGTATCTCGGTACAGCCGCGGACGTGTAGCACCGTGGATCACCTCGAGGCGCCACACGCCCTGTACCCGCCCGTCGACCCCCAACGGCGCCCACGGGGCGGTTTGGCCGATGAGGTAGTGGCGTACGTGCGCGACCTTGTCCTTACCGGTGCGTTGCGTCCGGGCACCAAGCTTGACCAAGAAGCAATCTCGCATGCGCTCGGCGTCAGCCGCAGTCCCATTCGCGAGGCGCTCGTGACGCTCGGCCACGAGGGGTTGCTGGATGTCACTCCTCGCCGCGGGGCTGCGGTGGCTCGCCTCACTCCCGAGGACATCATCGATCACTACGAACTTTTTGGCGTGGTCTCCGGACGCGCCGCAGCCGTGGCTGCCGACGTACTCAAGGCCGAAGAGTGCGACCGTCTCAGCGCTATTCACGATCGTTTCGTTGACGGCACCACCGAAGACTTATCGGCGCTCAACTATGCGTTCCATCACATCATCAATACCACCGCTCCCCGGCGGACCAGGTGGCTACTGCGCCATCTCGAGAAGTCCGTCCCGGCCACCTACTATGAGTTTGCAGAAGGTTAGGAGCCCCAAGCCTTCCTCCATCACGACGCGATTCTGACTGCCATTGTGGGGCGTCAGCCTGAGGCCGCACGCCTAGCCATGGAGCACCACCTCCACGAGTCTGGTGTCGCCGCAGTTGCGTTCCTTGACAAGCAAGGGTTTTGGCACGACATCGAGAGCTAAGGCATCACTTTTGACGCAGCGAACGCGGGAACCCGCAGTCACGTTTGGCAGCAAGGCAGCAGGTGC
>JAUIIS010000067.1 GCA_030431575.1 Acidimicrobiia bacterium
GTTTCGAGAAGCCGATCGACGAACGTATGGAACCGCTGTCCCCCACCTTCGTTGCGTCCAAACATGAACACGTCCTTGGCACCGGTGCGAGCGGCCTTCTGAATACGGTTACCTGTGAAGTAGTCCTCGTCTCGAACCACGTGCTCGAGGAACTGCATTTGTGCCTTGATGGCTTCCATACGGTCTTCGGTGGGCTCGTCCTTAGTTAAGAAGTTCTGGATCGTGACCGAGGTGTTTGGGTCGGCGCCGGGGAAGAGTTGCGACACCATATAGATGGTCCCACCCGCGTCGAATGTGGCGATGGAGATATGGGGGAAGATAGTGATGACCCCTCCAACCAACGCCCGTGTCGGCCACTCCTCGGTGGGGAGGTCCTCATACGCGGCAGCTCTATCGCTGGGCGAAGTCACCATTTGGTGAGGGCCCCAGCTGTCGTAGGTTGCCTTGTTGGGGAAGTCAGGGCCAAAGGTGTTCTTGTGCAAAATGGGCAGGTGATAGATATCTAGGTAGCCGTCGTACGCGACCTTCCAGTTGGGACCCTCGATCACGTTGGTGCCCACCGGATGGCAGCGGTCCAGCTCCAACACGGCCAAGAGCTCGTCATAGCCCTGCAGGTACGTATCGATGTCGATGGCTTCTTCACCGCCGAGGGTGGCCCAAATGATGCCAGCACGTTCTGCAACCGGAAGCCGGGTCAAACCGTTACAGGACGGGTCGACGTCACCAAAGTCGTCGCGGTCCATGATGCCCACCAGGGCTCCCGAGCTGTCGTAATTCCAGGCGTGGTACGGGCAGGTGAAGCGTCGGGCTTCGCCAGTTCCGTTCTCGACAATTACCGCTCCACGGTGGCTGCACATGTTGACAAACGCGCCCAGCGTGCCGTTGGCGTCACGGCTAAGCAGCACCGGCACACCCGCAGCATCGAGGGCCTTGTACGACCCCGGCGTCGGCAACTCGGCGCTGAAACCCATGACCAGCGGAAGGCGCTTAAAGACAAGGTCCATCTCGGCTTGCCAGCGCTCGGTGTCGAAGTAGTTGGTGGCAGGAACCGTAAAGATGCCATCTGCCTGGTCGACAGTTCCATCTCGATGATGGGCCAGATTCCGTTTTGCGATCTCGACGAGCCGTTCTTGAAGCATGTGGCTCACCTCCCGTTCGTTTGCGTTCACCTTAGGTCCTCATGCTCATGCCATGCCCACTGGATCGGTCCAGCGAACGTGAATGCGCCCCGCCGACACCAGAAATTGGAGCCAATCGACCCATCAACTCCCTACGGCTCCAGACGATGGCGCAAAGGTAGACGTTTGGAGCGGCAGGTGCTGTATACCCGTGACACCATTACCGGCGAACATCTTGTGATCGACGGCGACGTAACCCTGCGCTGTCCCACACGAGCCGAGGCCCTCGTCTTAGCGAACCAGCGCTACGCCGCGCACTGCGCGACGTTGGCCAGACAGACGGGTAATCGCCCAAGCAACAACTAAGGCGTACGCGTCTCGTCCGCTCCGGCTAGTTTCCGGACATGGACTTCAGCATCCCGGCACACACCCAGCAACTCCTCAACGACCTCGATCAGTTCATCGATGACGTAATCAAGCCGATCGAGAACGCGGACGACAACATCCGGTTCTTCGACCATCGGCGTGAGGACAGCCGAACAGACTGGGACCGAAACGGCCTCCCCAACGCCGAATGGGAAGCACTGCTCGTGCGCATGCGCGAAGAAGCCGATAAAGCTGGCTTTCTCCGCTATCACCTGCCCGAGCGCTTCGGGGGCCGCAACGGCACCAACCTCGACATGGCCATCATTCGCGAGCACCTCGCCCGCAAAGGACTCGGTCTCCACAACGATCTACAGAACGAAAGCTCCATCGTGGGCAACCTCGTCACTGTGCTCATGATGGAGCGATACGGCACGCCCCAACAGCAAGAAGAGTGGATCCCAAAGATGCTTGGCGGCAAGGCCCGCATTGGGTTTGGCCTCACCGAACCCCAGCACGGTTCGGACGCCACGTGGATGGAAACCACCGCTGTTCGCGATGGCGACGAGTGGATCATCAACGGCGAAAAGTACTGGAACACCGGTATGCACCACGCCACGCACGACTACGTATTTGCCCGCACCTCAGGCAACCCGGGCGAAGGCCACGGCATCACCAACTTCATCGTGCCCGTGGACACCCCTGGCGTGGAGATCAAAGAGTTCATGTGGACATTCAACATGCCCACCGATCATGCCCACGTCACCTTCACCGACGTGCGCGTACACCACGACGACATCTTGGGCGAGGAAGGCCGCGGGCTTCAGACCGCCCAGTTGTTTGTGCACGAGAACCGGATCCGCCAAGCTGCCTCCTCGCTGGGCGCTGGGCTTCACTGCATCGACACCGCAGTCGAATGGGCCAACAACCGAACCACCTTTGGCAAGCCGCTCTCGCAGAACCAGGCCATCCAGTTTCCGCTGGCCGAGCTCTATACCGAAGCCGAAATGATCCGGGCCCTTATCTGGAAGACCGCTTGGCAACTAGACGAAGGCATCGATCACATGGAGATCACCGACAAGGTGGCTATGTGCAACTACCGAGCCAACCGCTTCTGTTGCGATGCCGCCGACCGAGGCATGCAGACCTGCGGTGGCGCCGGGTACGGACGAGCCATGCCGTTCGAACACATCTATCGCCACCATCGCCGCTACCGCATCACCGAAGGCACCGAGGAAATCCAGATCCGTAAGGTCGCCGGCAAACTCTTTGGGTTCGCAGGTCGGGCCAAAGGCTAGGCCCACGCTTGGGACCTGGGCAGATAGGCCATGGTCACCGCACAGCTCGTTGCGACCATTTCCCACTCTTGACCCGCAGGCCGAGCCGCTCGGGCCCAAGGCTTGGCCAATCAGGCGACAGTAACCACGAGCTCACCAAACGGTTCGTCGAAGTGTGCCGTCACAGCACCGCCGTCGGGGAACGGAACCAGGCCTGTGCAGGTACCAGTGATGACCCACGTGCCAGCCCGAACCGACCGGCCGCGCCGGCGTTCGTGACCCAGCACCCAACGTAGGGCTCGGTACGGGTCGCCAAGGACCGCCGCGCCGGTTCCTGACGCCAATTCCTCGTCGGCACAGGCCAGCGTGACCCCCACAGCCGCCAGGTCGGGCACCAGATCTGGCGAGACAGCGTCGCCAATCACCACGGCCGAGGCTGCACTGTTGTCGGCCACGATGCTGTGCCCGCTAATGCCAAAGAACTCATCGAACCGATTGTCGACAAGCTCGATAGCGGGGGCAATCGCATCGACCGCCTCTGCAACCTCAGCCATCTCGCTGACGTCGTCATCCACACCAATCGTGCGACCCAGCCGCATAGCGAACTCGCATTCCACATACGGGGCCGCGTGCAAAAACAACGACCGAGGGACCACGGCGCCGGCACCAAAAACAGCTTCTTGGTTCAGGCGCCCGGCAATAGGTTCGTCGATACCCAGCGCTTGCTGAGCTACCTCCGACGTACACCCAACCTTGAGACAAGAGATCTCCCACCCCTGCGACGCAACCACGGCGTCCTGTATGGCGTATGCCTCCTCGGTTGTCCCCGGGCGCAGCCCATCAGGCAACTGGGGGATGGTGCGCCCAGATTGGCGTACTTCGGCCAGTAGGGCAGCAGCATGGGGAACATCAACCAAGATCATGACGCGAGCGTATCCTCGACTGGTGCCTCCGTCTTCGTTGCTTGTCCGCCGGCTACCTCGCCTCATAGTGGGCCTTGCCATCTTTGGCGCTGGCATCGGCATGATTGTGGCCGGGGACAACGGATTGCCCGGCTGGGACGTCTTCCATCAAGGCCTGTCCGAGCAACTACCCATCAGCATCGGTACCGCTACAGTCGTCGTCGGCGCCATCATCTTGGTTGCTCTGCTGGTGCTCCGCGAGCCCGTTGGTGTGGGCACAGTAGCCAACGTGTTGATCATTGGACCCGCCGTTGACGCAACCCTGTGGGTCCTCAATGACCCCACCGATACTGCGTTCCGTGCTGCGCTCACTTTCGTAGGGCCGCTTGTGGTCGCCATTGGGTCGGGGCTTTACATCGGGGTTCGCCTCGGCCCAGGTCCACGCGACGGCCTGATGACAGCTTTGGGTCGACGAGGTATCACCATTTGGAAAGCCCGACTGCTCGTGGAAGCTTCAGCGCTCGGAGCCGGCCTCGCTTTGGGTGGCTCGGTCGGGTGGGGAACGGTCTGGTTCTTGATCATCATTGGCCCAACGGTGCAACAAGCGCTCAACCGCTTCTCGTTGCCCATTGCCCCTGGGGAGCCCACCTCGCTCCGCGTTAGCTGACAAACTTAGGTCGTGGCTTCAACGTGGCAGAACTGGTCCGGGAAACTCACCGCCTCACCATCGGCGCTGCATTATCTGCGCACCGAAGCTGATGCGGCTGCTCTGGCAGCCCACGCGGCCTCGACTGGACAGGTGATACGGCCAGCAGGGTCCGCCCATAGCCATTACCCGCTGCTACCCACAAGCGACATCCTCGTCGACACCGGCGGGCTCAGCGGCGTCGTCTCAACGAACGCTCGCACCAAACAGGCCGTGGTGATGGCGGGCTCCAACATCTATGCGTTGGGGCTGCCGCTCCATCGCGCTGGATTGGGGCTTGCCAATCAGGGCGACATCGACCGGCAAAGCATTGGGGGCGCGGTGGGCACAGGCACACACGGAACCGGCGCGACCCTAGGGAACCTGTCCTCGGCAGTCGTTGGGGCAACCATTGCTCTCGCCTCTGGTGAGCTCGTCCATTGCGACCAGACCCACCTGCCCGACCTCTGGCGCCTGGCCCAGCTCAATCTTGGGGCCGTCGGCATCGTCACCAAGCTCGACTTGCAACTGGTCGACACCTTCAAACTGCGCCAGACAAGCTGGGAAGCAACCATCGACGACCTGCTCGCGGATGTGGAACAACACATGGCCGAGCATCGCCATTTCGAGTTCTTCTGGTACCCCACCACGGGGCAGTGCGTCGCCAAGGCCACCAACGTCACCACCGACGAACCCCAGTACCCAATGGGCCCCGAGGGCGACCGCTGCGGTTGGAACTTCGAAGTCCTCCCCAATCATCGCGACTGGCCCCACACCGAGATGGAATACAGCGTGCCGGCCGACCAAGGCCTGGCATGTTTGGCGGCAATCAGAGAGGTCCTCGCGACGGAGTTCCCGACAATGCCCTACCCCATCGAATACCGCTCGGTAGCCCAAGACGACCTGTGGATCTCATCCGCAACCGGCCGCAGCACGGTGACGATTTCGGTACACATGGATGTACGCCAGGACGAGGAGGCATGCTTTCGCAGATGCGAAGAGGTATTCGCAACCTTTGAGGGCCGACCGCACTGGGGCAAGATCCACTATCGCAGCGGTCAGGAACTCGCCGAGCTCTACCCGATGTGGCGTCGTTGGTGGGAGGTCCGCGACCACTACGACCCTGAAGGCACGTTCTTGAACGAACCCCTCAGCGCCCTGCGACCCTAAACACGCGAGCGCGGCTATGGACCTGCGCTGATAGGCCATAGTCACCGCACAGGTCCTTACGCGGTTTCCCGCTCTCGGCCCTGCGGGCCGGGCCGCTCGGCCCAGGGTTCCCGCTCTCGGCCCTGCGGGCCGGGCCGCTCGGCCCAGGGTTCCCGCTCTCGGCCCTGCGGGCCGGGCCGCTCGGGCCCAGGGTTCTGGCGTCTCGGCCAGCAGGGCTTACCTAACCGCCAGGCCCCTAAGCCCCGCTGAGCAGGGCTTCGATCTCTTCGATGAGGCTGTCTTCGCCCTGGCGCCCCACTTGCACGTTGACTTCGCCATCGGCAGAAATAAACGCAAACGCCGGTTGGGTGGTCACACCGTAGCGCGCCCAAATATCGCCGCCCTCGTCGAAGGCATGCTCGAACGCGCCTACTTCGTAGGTTTCAACGAATTCGACTGCAGCGCCCACGTCGTCACGACCTGCAACACCAAGAAACTGCAGCTGATCGCCGTACTGTTGATGAACCGCTGCGACCGCACCGGCTTCTGATTTACAAGACGGTCACCAGGGCGCCCAAAACCACACCAGGGCAGGCTGGCCATCCAAACTCGCGAAGTCGAACTCGGCACCCGAGACCGTCTGGGCCACGAGTGCCTCGGACCCGCCGCCCGTCTCGGCGGCATTGCTCGAATCTGAGGAGCTGCCACACGCTGCAAGCAAAATGGCCACAAAGGCCAGGAGGGCGCTTAGCCGAAGAGGTGAGAACCGACGCATGAAGTAACCGTACTGGGGTTTGGACCCCTACTTGGCGCAGCGTGGGAAGATTCTGGACGCAAGTGATTCGGTCTCCCAGCACTAACATTCACTGATGGCCATACTCGACCAACTGCGCACGCACGGCAGCTATGTGTGCGTCGTTGGCGGCGCCAACGTGGACATCGAAGGGCGAGCCAACCACGCCATTCTTGGTGGCGACTCAAACATGGGTTCGGTCACCCAGGCCCCAGGAGGTGTCGGCCGAAACGTCGCTGAGAACCTCGCCCGCCTAGGCGTAGAGACCCGCCTGATCAGCGCTGTTGGCCAGGATCCTGCCGGGGATTGGCTGGTAGCAACCACATCCGAGACCGGGGTCAACACCGACGACGTTGTCCGAATGGCGCACCCCCCAACCGCTACCTACCTGAGCGTGATCGACCCAACCGGCGACATGGTTGTCGCCATCAACGACATGGCCATCCTTGAAGCCATCACTCCCACTGCTCTAGCCGAGACCAGCGGCATCTTGAGCGAAGCTGCCCTCGTTGTTTGCGACGCCAACCTCACCAGCGCGTCCCTAGCTTGGCTGGCCGAGAACCTCGCCAGCTGGCATGTGCCTCTCTTCATAGACCCGGTATCGGTAGCCAAGGCCCCAAAGCTTCTCCCGATCCTGCCAAAAGTCCACATGCTGAAGCCCAATGCCATGGAGGCTGGCGTCCTCACCGGCACAGCAGTCGTAGACCTGGCCTCCGCTCAGCATGCAGCGAAGGCGTTAGTGGACGCTGGGGTGACAGTCGTGGCGCTCAGCATGGGGGCAAACGGCGTCGTCTATGCCACCCGGTCACAGGCAGGCACAATCAACGCACACCCCGCAGACGTCGTCAGCGTCACCGGCGCAGGCGACGCGTTGATGGCCGGACTTGTGCGGGCAAGCCTCGACGCAGCAACGATTGAGACCGCCGTTACCTTTGCCACCGCAGCCGCCGCTCTAGCAACCGAGTCCGCGAGTACGGTGTCGGCTTCCATGAACGCCAGCGCGGTTCGCAGCCGCCTCGAATAGGTTGGGCCTATGCCGAACGCACATCTCAAGACAACGCCCGAGGTAGCTGAAGCCCTCAACACTGGCGGCGCCGTGGTGGCACTCGAATCCACCATCATCACGCACGGCATGCCCTACCCCCACAACGTCGAAACCGCGCTGGCAGTCGAGGCCGATGTACGCGCCCAAGGTGCAATACCCGCCACCATTGCTGTCATGGGCGGCCGGCTACGAGCTGGACTCACCCACAACGAGATCGATGAACTAGGCCAACGCGGCGAAGAAGCCATCAAGGTAAGTCGACGAGACCTCCCCTTTGTCATCGACCGCGGCGGCGTTGGCGGCACCACCGTCGCAGCCACCATGATCGTGTCGGCCATCGCCGGAATCAGTGTCTTCGCCACGGGCGGCATAGGCGGCGTGCATCGCGGCGCCGGGTCCAGCTTCGACATATCCGCAGACCTGCAGGAGCTAGCCCGAACCGACGTGACCGTTGTCTGTGCAGGGATCAAATCCATCCTAGACATCGGACTCACGCTCGAATACCTCGAGACGCACGGCGTCCCTGTGGTCGGGTTCGGCACCGACATGCTCCCAGCGTTCTACACACGTGAAAGCCCGTTTGGGGTCGATTACCAAATCGACTCCGCAGTCGAAGTCAGCCGCATCATTGGCCTCCGCCGCAGCCTGGGCCTGGGCGGGGGCATGGTGGTGGCCAACCCCATCCCCAAAGACGCGAGCATGGATGCAGCCGTCATTGACGCAGCAATCGAGCAAGCCCTCGGTGAAGCCGACGCCCAGGGCATTGTGGGCAAAGAGACCACGCCGTTCCTTCTCGGCCGCATTGTCGAAATCACCGGCGACGCCAGCCTGACCGCCAACATCGCCTTGGTGCGCAACAACGCTGTGGTAGCGGCCCAAATCGCGTCTGCACGAAGCGCCACCTAGGCGCAGGGGTACACGGCTCCGCCGTCGATCTTGATCACCGCACCCGTCGTGTATGCGCTGGCATCGCTGGCAAGATACAACGCTGCACCAACCACTTGATGTGCTTCACCAATGCCCAGCGGCACGCTGCGCTCGAGGTTGTCAATCATCTCGGTTGACCACGCATCGGCGATGTCGGTCCGGAACGGCCCAGGCTGAATACAGTTCACGCGCACCTTGGGGGCGTACTCACGAGCAAACGAACGCGTCAACGATTGCACGCCGGCTTTGGCTGCGCCGTACGCGGCTTCCTGGGGAGACGCGCTGGACGCAGCGGTCGAACTGATATTGATGATCGCCCCGCCGTCGCCGATGGCCATCCGGCTGCCAAACGTTGCGCTCAGCCGGAACGGACCCTGAAGGTTGACCTGCATGACCTTCTGATAGAGCGCCTCTGACACCTCCTCCAACGACCCGTAGAGCGGCGACATGCCAGCGTTGTTGACCAAAATGTCGCAACGACCGAATTCGCCATACACCGTGTCGGTCAAAGCGTCGCACTGCCCCCAGTCACCTACGTGACACGCAACGGGCAAGGCCTTGCGGCCCGTCTCGGCCGTTACTTCGGCAGCCAACGCCTCACAATTTTCGATCTTGCGACTAGCAATCACAACATCGGCTCCGCATCGAGCGAACGCCTTCACCATCTCCTTGCCCATGCCTCGGCTTCCCCCTGTGACAACAGCGACGCGCCCGTCGAGATCGGTGAGTTGTTGCTCGGGAAATCGGGGGCTTGTCATGGTATTACGGACTCCTCGGTCACTTCGCTGGGAAACCAGAGATCGTAAGTCATCCCAACGCAGAGTGGGGACACGAAGCTCAGTGCTGCAGGAAGCCTTCGCGTGCAATAGCGTCGGCCCCATGCTCAGCATGTTTGACGACTACCCAATCCACCAGACCCCCGAACCCGTAGCGCACCCGTCGACGAGCAACAAAGACCACTACGAGCGGTATTGGTTCAACGGGTACTCCACCAACGAAGACCTCTTCTTTGGTATCGGAACTGCGTACTACCCTCACCTCGGGATCAAAGATGCAGCGTTGAGCGTGGTCGTCGACGGTGTCCAACACGCCTTTCATGTGTCTGCGAGGGCGACCAACGAGCCAACCGATCTGAGCATCGGGCCATGGCGGCTGGACCTCCTCGAACCAATGCGAAGCTGCCGACTAACCCTGACCAGCAACGACACAGGTATCACCTGTGACCTTCTTTGGGACGGCCGCACCGGCAACGTCGAGGAACCACGCCACACCTTTGGCGACGTCCGCAAGGGCATGGACACCACCCGATTTACGCAACTAGGTCGCTGGAGCGGCTGGATCGATATCGACGGCCACCGCATTGAGCTCGACCCCGAGCTGATCCTCGGTACCAAAGACCGATCCTGGGGCCTCCGCGGCGTTGGCGGCGGCGACAAACGGGGTGCACCCGGTCGAGGCGGCGGGCTGTTTTTCCTCTGGGCCCCGTTGCACTTCGGCGACATCTGCGCCCACTACCAACTGTTTGAGGACCCGCGAGGCGTGCCCTTGTTCAGCGTCGGAGCGCTTCTGCCAACCTATGCCTCAAGCGCAGACATTCCCGGGGTGGAGGACCCAGCCGTCGAACACATGCGCAACAACGAACATCGGCTCACCTTCGAAGGCACCAGCCGATACGTGCACACCGCACACCTCGCGTTTACCACTGTCGATCAACAGACCCGGCACGAGATCGATCTCGAGAAGATCTTCACCTTCCGGATGAAGGGCATCGGCTACCTCCACCCCGAGTGGGGACACGGCGCCTGGAAAGGCGACCTGGCCATGGCGGCCGAACGTTGGCCGCTGGACTCGGTGGACGAAGACGCCTTCGAGAACTGCCATGTCCAACACTTTGTGCGTGCTCGCATGGGCGACCGAACCGGGATTGGAGCCTTAGAACAGCTCTTTCTGGGTCCCTACAAGCCCTACGGATTCACTGGCCTCTTGGACCGCGCGTAGGCAGCGAGATGTCTCCAGACCTGCTCCTTGCGAACGCAGCGACTGTGGCGCAGGAGATCCTTCTCCCAGCAGCAGCCGAGGTAGACGCCACCGGTCGCATACCCGCCGCCCACTTGGACGCGCTTGCCGAGGCGGACCTCTACGGAGCCACCACCTCCCCGGATCTCACCCGCATTATCGAGATCCTTGCCTCTGGTTGCCTTGCGACAACGTTCGTCTGGCTGCAACACCACGGGCTCGTCAACCGGCTCCTTCACGGGCCACAACCATCGTTCGAAGATGGGGATGCGCTGACCGAATCGTTGCGCGCTGGCACCCGACGCGCTGGCATCGTGCAAGCTGGTCTGCTTCCCGGGCAGCCTCTTCTGACGGCCGAAAGGGCTGCTGATGGTTGGGCCCTGAACGGATTCTCACCGTGGTGCACCGGATGGGGCATGATCAACGACGTTCTCGTCGCTGCCCGAATCGACGCTGGCGACGGCACCTTCGACACCGTGGTTTGGCTTGTCATCCCAGCCATCGAGCAGCCGGGGCTGACGGTCGAGCCGTTGCACCTCCAGGCTGTGAATGCCACCAGCACCGTGGCTTTACGCTTTGACGGGCTTCACGTTGGCGACCAGTGGTCGCTGGGCACCGACCAGTACGACCAGGTAGGACACGCTGCAGGTAAGGGGCTGCGGGCAAATGGTTCGCTTGCGCTGGGCCTGGTGGCCCGGTGCGACGCGGTGCTGGCGCACCTCACCAGCGAGTCGCCGTTTCTGGAACGTCGCGACAAGCTGCGCACTGAGATGGACAACGCCGACGACCGCGACCTCGCATTGCTCCGCGTCGATAGTCTGCGCCTCGCTCTCAGCGCGGCCAGCGCCGTCGTCGCTGCCAGCGGAGCAGCCTCGGCCATAGCTGGATCCACGCCCGAGCGCCTGATGCGCGAAGCGACATTCCTCATGGTCTTCGGCTCTCGACCCACTATCAAGTCGGGCCTGTACGAATCGTTGGTCTCAGCCCCTACCTAGCAGCGATGTGCTCGTGACCTCAATCGCCGAACTTCTTGGTCATCCGCTGCAGCGTGCCAAGGGTCCGGATGGTCATTGGTCCCATTGCGTTCTCGATGGCTTTCATCGGCATCGCCGAGTCGCTGATCCCGGCCTTCGGCAACCAAAACCACTCCTGCTCAACCACCGTTGCGAGATCGTCGCCTGGCACCAGCGCAGCAACAGCTGTGACGTCTGCTGCCGATGGCGCCGAACTCAAGAAGCCTACTTGGATCTTCCCAGCGGTAGCTGCGACTTGCTCGACGCTGAACGGAACCGCCTCTTCGAGCATCTCAACATAGCTAGCAGTTCGCAAGAAGACCGGGGCATCGAACCCGTACGCGTCGCTTACCGCGGACTCAATCCCGGCGATGTCGACCGCATCCTCGTCAGCACGGAATGTCACGTTGCCTGCCGCCTGGTATGCCCCGACGTCACTGAAGCCAAGCCGCTCGAAAGGGGCCAACAACTCCTCGTTCGTTAGCCGCCGCCCCCCAGTGTTAATCGCTCGAAGAAACGCAAAATACCGAGTGCCGGTCATGCCCCCAAGCTACAACGCGCCCATGCGAACGATGGTAAGTCGGCCCGGCACCAGCCACCCTGCCAACCACGGCTTTCCTCAGGGGGTCGGGTGTGGTGCATTTCATTTCGACCCAACCACGCCACGCACACAACCGAACGAAATGAAATGCACCACACCCGACCCCACGCCACCGAACACCCGAGGCCAAACGCGAAAATCCGCAGAGCAGCCAAAGGCCCAAAGGGCCGACGCTGCGATTGCGGCAAACAAACGCCGTGAAGCGGAGCCCCCAAAATGGGCCGAAGGCCCGGGGGCTCCGCTCACGGCTCGATGATGTTTTGGGTACCGAAGACGACGAGAGCGTTGAGCAGGTCTGCGAGCGGAGCGGGGTCGGCGCTGGGGGTGATGGCGCCGGCGGTGATGGCTTCTTCGAGGGTGGTGACGCCGCCGAGGATGTCGACGAGAACAGTTCGGGTGAGGGTTACGTCGAGGTCGGCGTCGGGGCTTGTGGTGTTGGGGTCGTGGCGGATGGCGCAGCGCGAAATGCCGATGACGTGGCGTTCGTCGAGGTCGGTGAAGGTGACGTTGATGGTCACGGCGTCGCGGGTGAATGCATCGGGGTCAAGACGGATCCCCATGCTGTCGACAACCTGCTCGACGGTCATGGCATGGCCGAGTTGGCGTCCCCTGGCGGCACCGAAGTCGGGGCTGCCGTGGCGGAGCTCTTGGGCACCGTAGAGGTAGGCGTTACGCCAGGTGCCGGATTCCGCCTGGTAGCCCAGTTGTTCGAAAGCATCGGCTTCGAGGTTGCGGGCTTCTTGGTTTGTGGGGTCGGCAAAGACCAGATGGTTGACGACTTGGGCCACCCATCGGTACTCGCCTTGCTCGTAGGCGGCGCGCGCCTTTCTGAGGACTTCGTCGGCGCCGCCCATGAACTCCACATACTTCTCGCCGGCTTGGACGGGCGGGAGCGGGTTGAGGTTTGCCGGGTTACCGTCGTACCAGCCCAGGTACTTGTTGTAGACGGACTTCGAGTTGTGCGAAACAGTGCCGTAGTACCCGTGCACGTGTGAGTGGTCGTGGAAGATGTCTGGCATCTCCAACGTCTCGGCGATCTCGGTGGGCACATAGCCTTGGTTTGCGAGGCGCATGGTTTGATCGTGTAGCCAGCGGTAGACATCTCGTTGGAGTTCGAGAAACTCGCGCACGTCGTCGCCGCCGAAGCGGGGCCAGTGGTGGGTAGAGAACATGATGTCGGTGTGGTCTGCCCACAAGGCAATGGCTTCGTTGATGTACTTGCTCCAGGCCAACGAATCGCGGGTTTGTGCGCCACGGATTGGGTAGAGGTTGTGCAGCGTGTGTGTGCAGTTTTCGGCCATGCACAGGATGCGCTTGTCGGGGAAGAAGAAGTTCATTTCTGCGGGGGCTTCTGCGTCCGGCGTGTTTTGGAACACGACCCTGATGCCGTCGATGACTAGCTCGGCTCCGGTTTCGGAAACGGTTTCGGTTGGGGCAATCAGGGCGGCTGCCCCCATTGGGGTGGTCTTGCCAAGGCCCGCATCGACTTGGCCTCGTGGTCCGGGGAGCAGCAGCGGGCCAAACTGGTAGGCCCCGCGACGGATCATGATGGGGCCACCGATCACATGCTCGTTGACGACTTCGCGCATGAACCCTTCGGGGGCAACGATGCGCACGTCACCCGCGGCCACTGCTTCTCGGGAAGTCACGCCAAGGACGCCGCCGTAGTGGTCGACGTGGCTGTGGGTATAGATGATCGACGTGACGGGCCGTTCGCCAAGGGTGTTGTTGGCCAGTTCGAGGCAGGCCGCTGCGGTGGCTTGGGTTGTCAGCGGGTCGATGATGAGCCAGCCCTCGTCGCCAGCCATGAACGTGATGTTTGACAGGTCGTAGCCGCGGGCTTGCCAAACGCCTTCGCCGACTTCGAAGAGCCCGTGAATCGCGTTGAGTTTGCCTTGACGCCAAAGACCGGGATGCACGGTGTCGGGTGCTGGCTCGTCGTTGCGCATGAAGTCGTGTGTTGCGGTGTCCCAGACGGTGCGGCCGCCTTCGGTGATCTTGCCCGTCTCGTGCGTGGCGATCAGGCCTCGGCTTGCGCGGGCGAAGTCTGCTGGATCATCGAAAGACAACTCGGCGGCCGCCGCTGCATGTGCAGCTTGGGTCTGTGGTGTTGCCGGCTTTGGCATCTCGGTCATGGATGGCCCCCCATCTCGTACTGGGGACCGACACTACCGGAGCGCGTTGCGGGACGAACAGTTACCCAGACTCGCCAATGCTTTGGTCTGGACTTGCTACCACCAAGACAGCAGACCCAGCACGGCTGCTTGGATCCGCGGCACCCAAGTGGTGACGATGGCCTCGTCTTGTTGGGCGATCAGTTCTAGCTGTGACGGGGTGGGCGTCGGCGCCGCTGGCGCTTCGATCTCCGCTTCTGGTACAGGCGTTGGTGCGGCGCCATCATCGACATCCGGTCGCGGCTGAGGGTCAACCCCATCAGGCGGCGGTTCTGCGAAGGTCCTGGCTGCGGGCGCCTCGACCGTGCGAGACCATGCGCCGTTGTTGAGGGCCTCGTCGACGGCCCGGATGCGGTACCGCGCCCCGGCTTCGGGTTCGGGGTCGACGTAAAAGGTCTGATCCCCCGGGACCCATTTGTACCAGCGATCGTTTCGCCAGATCTCATATTCGCGCACGCCCGACTGGTTGTCGGTCGCTGGCAGCCAGCTCAAGGTCACCGTGTCTAGCCCAGCGCCGGTCCAGGTCTGGGGCGACTGCCCTAGGTGTATCGATACGTCGTCGTAGGCTTGGGTATGGGTCTTCTCCACGGCCGAGCCGAGGCTGAT
>JAUIIS010000435.1 GCA_030431575.1 Acidimicrobiia bacterium
CTCACCCGTCATGCCCGGCGAAGCGCTCACCATCAACATCTGGGATCAAGGCAACGGCAACGCCAACTTCCGCACCTACGCCGGTGACCGCGTCGTCCTGGACAACGGCCTCCTGACGTACAAATAAACCGGTGGGGTCAAACGACCCCCGTACCGCACGCCCGCTCATATGTACCCGTTCGGCGTCGATAGATACCCACTATGTTTGGGGACCCACGGCGTAAGCAGGATGACGCGACCCCTGTGCGCCGTCGCGGTGCGCGGGCGCTGGCCTACGTCGTGTTCGTTGGCGTCCTAGCCGCCACCGCAGCACTAGCGATCGAACGGAACACTTCAGTCCAAAACGCCCGCGACGCGCAACGCAAGGCTGAGAGCACCGAGTTCGTCAACGAGATCGACACGACGGTCCAGAACCTGTCGTCCGAACTCGACCGCCTCAACGAACTCATGGCTGGTGCGGCCGCTTTCGACGCCGCCTTTGGCAACGTCGGCCAGAACTCGCTGTCTGCCTTCCTTGGACTCACAAGCGCTACTGAACGATTCCCCGGCCTCGTCGACGCCATTGTCATCCGCGACCAGCGTGCCCTTGTCGAAGAAGCAGCCGACGTCGAGCCAGGGTTCGCCACGCGACTCGAGACCGAGGCACAAACGGCCTTCGACGAAGTCGGAGCCAACTTCGCGGCGGACCTCGCCCAAGCCCCGTTCATCAACAAGCTTGAACGCCTGGTCGATGAACAAACCTCTCTTGCACCATTCCTCTCTGTGCACGAGGTCGACGGCATCTCCGTCAGCGCCATCACCTTCCCGCTAGAAAGCCAAAGCGCTGGTCCAGGATGGGCCGCAATCATCTTCGACAACGACCTGTTCCTGAGGCACACCCTTGCCCCAGCCCACCGTCTGCGGTCGACGCTCACCCACACCGGGTTGCCTGTCGGCGCTACCGAACTTGTTTACGTCGGCCCCGACTCGGTCGAAGTGACGACCAACGCAGAGGAGCGCTTCGAGGCACACATCGGTGTCGACGCGTTTGGCTCCGAGGTCATTCTCGAAGCCAGCAAACGCATTCCCTCCTTAGGCGTTGACCGCGGCCAAGTCTGGGTCCTCGCGATTGCTGGCACAGCGCTCGGTATCGCCCTGTTCTTGGCCCTACGTACCCTGGAACGATCGCGGGCAACCGCCGTGGCCTCGGCCCTCTCTGCTGGGCGTGACCGCGACGCATTGGGCCGGCGCCTCCGGGCGAGCTTCGAACGGGCACCAATTGGCATGGCCGAGATCGACGCCACAGGCTGCCTGGTAGAGGTCAACCCCGCCCTCTGCAAGCAAACCGGCCGCACCCGCCACGACATTTTGGGCCGTCCGCTATCCATGCTGGTGCACGAAGCCGACCGCCAGACACACATCAACAAAGTCGAGAGCCTCATCACCGAAAAGGTCGACGCAGTCCAGGGCGAACACCGGTTCCAACAACCAGGCGGCGGCCTGGTGTGGGTTCACGAATCCATCTCCCCCATTGCCACCGACGTCGACGGCCCCCGGACCTGGCTGGTGCAATGCCAAGACATCACCGCCCAGCGCCGCGCCGCTTGGGAACTCGCCCAACAGGCACTCCACGACGACCTCACCGGCTTGCCCAACCGTGCCCTCTTCCTCAACCGTCTCAAAACGGCGCTCGCCAGAGCCTCACGCAACCAAACCCAGGTCGCCGTGATGTTCATCGACATCGATCGCTTCAAAGTCATCAACGACAGCCTTGGTCACGAGATGGGCGACGAGTTCCTCATCCAGATTGCCAAGCGCATCGGCACCGCACTTCGCACCGGCGACACCGTTGCCCGCTTCGGTGGCGACGAATTTGTTGTGCTGTGCGAAGCCGTCCACTCCGATTCCGAAGCCACCGCAGCAGCACAGCGCATCCAAGGCGCATTCTCAGAACCATTCCTGCTTGGGAACAACCCAACCTACGCAACGGCCAGCATCGGCATTACCTTGAGCTCGCCCGGCGAGTCCTCAGCAGATGCGCTGCTCCGTGACGCCGACGCTGCCATGTACCGGGCAAAGGACATGGGCCGCAACCGCTCAGAGATCTTCGACCACTCCATGCGTTCAGCGATCCTGGCCCGCATGGAAATCGAGTCCCAGCTCCGGAATGCGCTCGAAAACGGCGAGATCGTCATGCACTTCCAGGCCATTGTCGACCCCCACCTGCACACGCCCGTGGGCTACGAAGCCCTCATCCGTTGGAACCACCCCGAAAAGGGGCTCCTCGGCCCCGCTGCGTTTCTGCCCGTTGCCGAAGAAGCCGGCCTTATCCATCTCATTGACTCCTTTGCCCTGCGGGCAACGTGCGAACACATCGTCAAGTGGGTCCAGGTGTATCCGGCGGCCAAGAACCTTTACGTCGCCACCAACTGGTCGGCACGTCACTTGGGCCGCTTCTTGCAACAAGTCGAACAGGTACTCGAAGAAACCGGCATCGACCCCAGCCAACTCGTCATCGAAGTAACAGAAGGGTTCCTGCTCGAAGACAGCGACGCGTCGTTGAAGGCTCTTGAGAAGCTCAAAGAACTCGGCGTGCTCATAGCGATCGACGACTTCGGTACCGGCTACAGCTCGTTGTCCTACCTGACCCAGTTTGCGGTCGACTATCTCAAGATCGACCGAAGCTTCGTAACCAAGCTTCCCGAAGACAAG
>JAUIIS010000436.1 GCA_030431575.1 Acidimicrobiia bacterium
TGGCAGTCAACGGTGAGGTCAGGACGGTCACCTCGCCATCGAAGAAGGCACTTTGGGGTTCGACGTCGATGGTCTGGACGAACGGGTCGGGCTGGGCGTGGGCCCACTTGCGATAGGCCGGGGTGGCTTCGTCAACGAAGTAGCCGGCGGCGAGAACGGCGAGGTCTTCGTAGCCGCCGCCGTTGAAACGCATGTCGACCACCAGGTGCTCGACCTCGGCGAGGTCTGGAATGGCCGCGTCGAGTGCGGCCGCAAGCGCGTCGCGGTCGGCGACGGCATCGTCTTGGCCGCTGATGCCCGCGAACGCAACCATGATCAGGTAGCCAGTGTCGGCGTCGAGCAGGCCCCATGCGACTGAACCGGTTTCATCGGTGGTGGCGTCGTCGATGCGGGCGATGGTGCGGTCGAACTCTTCGCCGATGGCCGCCTCGAGTTCGTCGAGCGTGGCGACGTCGCTGATACCGAAGGCGTCGATGTCGGGGTCTATGTCCAGGTCGTCGAGGGTGGTGTGGCCGTCGCCCAGCTCCACCAAGACCGAGGTGAAGGACTGCTCGAACGAGTCGGTGTCGATCTCGAAGGCTGAGCGGATCTCGGCGACCGCCTCGGTCCAGTCGAATCCGCGCTGGTCGAAGAACGGGTAGTGGGTGGTGAAGAGTTCATCGAGCGCGGTGACCGTCTCGTCAGCGGCCGTTTCGCAGCTCAACGCCCCGGCCAGGGGGACGAGTCGGTAGTCGGTGGTCGGGCCGACGAGGTCGAGCGTGATGACGCCGTCGTCGCTGGCGTGATCGACCGGGAGATCGTTGTCGAACCCGTCCCCGACCACACAGGTTGACGTGGTGACGAAGTACGGGGTGATGTCGTCGCCGTCAACGTGGAGGACGGTGCCGTAGCCGGCCATCTCGAACCAACCATCAGGCAGGGCCAGCGTGGTGTTGGAGACGGGGGCGAGGAGCGCCCGTCCGGTGCCGGGATTGCTGACAGACACCGAATCACTAGCCGAGCCCGAGGTGTTGGCGGCGGTGACGTCGGTGTTGTTGGAGCCGCAAGCGGCGACCGTGATCGCTGTGGTCGCGGCGACGGCGATCAGAAGGTTGGTTGCACGTTTCATGCTGGCACCTCGTTCAGGTCGAGAGCCACAGGCGTCTCCGAGGTGATGGAGTCGGGTGGCGTGGCAGCGGCATCGCCAGGGGATTGGGCGGCGAGTTCTCGCCACCGGCGGATCCACAACGCAGCACCACGGTCGGCGGGCATGAGTGCCATGTGTTCGAGGGGGCTGGGCCCGTCGTCGAGGGCTTCGAAGATGGCGCGGTCTTGGCGTTGGAAGAGTTTGAAGTCGACGAACATGGCCAGCCAGGCCTCGACCCAGCGGATCCCGGGGATCCGGGCGGTGTAGGAGGGGTGGTAGTTCGCCGCGACCCAGGTTCGGTGCTCATTGACGGGGGTGCCGACGGCAACGAATGTGGTGGAGCCGATGGTGACCTTCAGGCTGCAGGGCATGATGACTTCGCCGGCTACCGCGAGCGAGCGTCCCTTCTGGTTGGTGAGTGACGCGGACATGGCCATCCGGGTGCCCTGGTCGTCGAGTTCGATATCGGTGATTTGCTGGCCGGCGCCGGGGGTGTAGCGGCCGTGGACGAACGGGACATGGTGGAAGTCGAGGGCTGACTCCATGAACCGGGAGTAGTGGACGTCCCAGATCTGGTCGGCGCCCACGATCACTCTCGGGTCGTCGTCGGTGAACCATTCCGGCCCGGCGGTCGGTGGGTCGTCGCCGTGCCAGATCCACACGTAACCGTGGGCGTCGAGCGCAGGGATCGTGTTCAGGTTTGCCTTGGCGGGGACGCGTGCCTCGTTGCCCTGTGCGGGGCGGTGCACGGCTGTGCCGTCGGTGGCGAATTCGATGCCGTGATATGGGCACGTGAGGCATCCGTTGCGGACGGTGCCGTCGCCGAGGTTGGCGCCACGGTGAGGGCATTGGGCCGGCGCTGCGTGGACGCCACCGTCGGTGCGCCACAGCACGTAGCGGGCACCGAGCCGTTCGACGGTCGTGGGTCGTGCTTTCAGGTTGGCCGAGCGTTCGACGGCGTACCAGGTGTTGGTGATGAGTGTGTCCATGAGGAGCCCTTTCAGCGGGTGGTTGAGATCGTGGGAGAGGTCGGGTTGATGTGGTGGGGCAGTTGCCTGAAGAACAGGGCGGCAACCAGTCCGGTGATGGCAATGACCACGGCGCTGTCGATGCCGGGCGAGAAGATCCACGGTGTTGGTTCGTTCTGGACGAGAACGTTGTTGTCGAGCTCCCAGTCGCCGGCGAGTAGGCCCCCGCCGGCCGCAGCGATCATGACAACGGGGTAGAAGCCGCCCGAGAACAGATACCACGGCCGGTTCTCTCGGTGGCGGGGGCGAAGAGCGGCGTCGGCGAATCCGTCGCCGCCCTTCCACCGCAGGATCATGGCAGCGCCGACCGGGAGCAGGATCCAGATGAGTTGGCCGGGGCCTTCGCCCAACCCGTGCCCCGCAGTGTGGTCAACGAGGGGGCCGAGCCACCCCAACCCGAGCACCGCCGTGATGAAGACGACGATGCGGGCAGGGGAGGTTGCTGGGGTGACTCGGTGGGTGGGGGGATTGGTTCGGAGGTCGAGTTGCTGCTTCATGCATCGATCATGCGAAGCCGGGCAGCT
>JAUIIS010000437.1 GCA_030431575.1 Acidimicrobiia bacterium
TATTTCGCCATCGCTGAGGACCAGCGCTCGCTCGAAGTGAGCCAGGATCCGGTGGTCATGGGTGGCGACAACAACGGTGGCCTTGCGACGATGGGTTTCTAGGAGCAACTCAACAAGCGCGCTTTGGCCACGCGTGTCAAGCCCGGCAAAGGGTTCATCGACAAGTAGGAGGCTAAGTGGTCGGCAGAGCGCAATGGCGATAGCCGTCTTTTGTCTGAGGCCTCGGCTGAACGTGGACGGAAGATCATCAACTCGAGCCGCTAGGCCGAGCTTGTTGAGAATCCGGTCTGCGTCGTGTGCTTCGGGGTCCGAGCCGTGAAGGCGGCTGAGGTATTCGAGGTGTTCGCGCACGCTGAGATCTTCGTACAGCACGGGTTGATCGCGAAGATACGACACGGCTGCGCGTGCGGCCTGCTGCCCCGCGACAGTCCCCGAGACCCGAACGGATCCATCGGTGGGTTCGGCGAGACCCGCTGCGAGTGACAACAGGGTGGACTTCCCTGAACCGTTGTGCCCCATGAGCGCGACGGACTCGCCGCGCCGGACCTCGAAGGAAACGGGCCCTAGGGCCCGGACATCGCCGTGGTATTTCGTCACCTCGCCGAAGGCCAGAGCGGCTGAACGCCGTCGTTTGGTCGAGGCCATTACCGTCCTCCTTGAGGCTGTGTGGCGGCCGCGGTGATCTCATCACGAAACCGAATCCAGATGATGGTGAGCGCGGCGACGAGCGCGACAATCAGACTGCCGTTGAGTGTTGATGGCCCCATCGAAGAACCTTCGGTTCGCGCCTCGCGAGCTATCAGGATGGGGAGCGCTCCAGCGAGTGTCAATGCCGGCGGCCACAGAAGGCGGATGAGTAGTCGGGGGCCCTCGACCTCGGGGTTTGGAACAACGGCCGGCGAGTCGAAGCGCTTGATACTGAGCGCAGCAGCCGCAACGGCGGCTGCCGAGGCTGGGATGGCGGCGATTCCAGCTGCGAGAGCCAGATGCCAGTCAAGGGCTGCGACAGCCGCGACACCGCCAGCGAGAAGCCACAAGATGGTCATTGCGGCCGCTGCGCTTGCAACGTGTGCAAGATTGACAGCGCCTGGGATGACGGGAATGAGCTCGACCATTCCCGGATGATCCAACTCTTGGCCGAGAGGTTCGACGACTTCGATAGCGGCCACATAGAGCGCGGAGCCAACAACAACGATGAGGGCTGTTGTTCCATGCCACGTGGCCGACAGTGCAAGTCCGGCCACTACCGACAGCGCGCCAACGCGGGCGATGCGACGCGCTGGCCATCGCAGATAGCTTCGGATGTCGCGCAGCGCCACCGGGAAGCGGTTCTCAAGTCTCGTTCCGAATGGAATGGTTGCCCAGGGGCGCTGGCGCGGTGTTTCAAACCCAAGTTGGCGACGCAACAGCAGCAAGCTGCGGATGTCTTGTTGGGCCATCGCAAACCGGATCTGTCTTGCAAGTTGGGATCGGTGATGAACTCTCTCGAGCGATACTGTGGCCATCCGTGACCACCCCCACAACGTGAGGCAAGCGGCGATGACGAGCGCACTCGCTGCCAGTGGCGACTGGTCCAAAGGCCAAAGGGCGAGCGTGCCAAAGCCCGAGGTGGGTGCGGTGGTTGTACCGGTAACGAGGTCGACCACCGCCCAGACGGGGATGAGGAAGGCGACTGTGGCCGCGACCCGATGCCGCCGATTTGAGCCTGAGGCGACCAAGGCTGATCCCACACTGGCCACGGCCATGGCCGCTCCTGTGAGGCACCCAGCAAGAATCCAACTGGTTTGATCGCCAGGGAGTTGGCGCGACGCTAGCTCGCCGCACGCTGCCCCGATCACGGCGCTGACTCCGGTGGCGCCGCCGAGAAGACGTCGTGTCGGGTGGGCCAGCACGGTCGCTCGATCGATTGGTGACAACAACACATGATGGAGTTCGACGTCATCGATGGTAAGAGGTCCGCCGTTGGCGCCGGACCGAGCGCCAGCGGCGATCGCCAACGCAGCCACGAGCGAGAACCACAGCGGGCCGCGGTCTTGGACCCATTCGATGCCAGCACGGTCGACTGTTGCTTCATCGACGAGCCCCAACGACGTGTAGAACCCAAACATGGCGATCAATCCGGTGACGTAGACTCGGTAGAACCTGTCAAAGGGGTCGGCCTGACGTCGAGTCGTCGTCCTCCGAATCGCCCGAAATCGACGAAGGGCGCTACCTGCATCGGTCATAGCAACCGTGACCTCTTGGTCATTTTGGGCATCGACCACGGTTGGCATCTCAATGTGAGGGCCACTACGCGATCGTCTCAACCCACTCCTCATTGGTGTGCTGCTCGAGCGGGCAATGAGCCGTGCGGGCTGCACCGAAGGAGGGGCGAGGAAGTATGAGAAAGTGATAATGTTGGCATGCCAGGCTTTCGGGAGTGCATGTGAATCGACCTATCTACGAGGTCAAGGCCGAGTTCTTCAAGACGTTGAGTCACCCTGCGCGCATTCGGGTTCTGGAGCTTTTGAGCCAAGGCCCGCGGTCTGTGTCTGAGCTCCAACCCGGCGTCGGGATTGAATCGTCACACCTTTCACAGCAATTGGCCATTCTCCGCAGGGCTGGATTGGTGACCTCCGAACGGAGCGGAAGCTCGATGATCTACTCCGTTGTTGACCCGCAGATCTTCACG
>JAUIIS010000068.1 GCA_030431575.1 Acidimicrobiia bacterium
GCCATCACCAAGGTCGACGCCAAGACCAAACCCTTCGTAGAAGAACTGATCCAGGCGCTCAATGCGCTCGAACCCGGCGTTGCTGTGGTCGCCATCGCTCACGATTCGGCGATCGCTGCAATCCAACCCAGAGAAGATCACTAGGCATGCGGACCAGCATCAACGTCATCCCGGAGTGCCCCATCGACGAGATCGTGGAGCTAGCGGTCCACGCCGAGAACCTGGGCTTCGACCGCTGCTGGGTTTACGACGAGGGGCTGGCAACCCGTGACGTGTACGTCGTGATGGCTGCCATCGCTGCGGCCACCTCGTCCATCCACGTTGGCCCCGGTATCACGAACCCCTACACGCGCCACCCCGCCCAGACGGCGTCGGCTATCGCTAGTTTGGATGAACTCAGCGGAGGTCGAGCCTTCTTGGGCATTGGGGCGGGCGGGTCGCTGACGCTTGACCCCATTGGCCTCGCCCGGACCAAACCGTTGACTGCGGTCCGCGAAACGATCGACATAGCCCGCTCGCTATTCAGCCACAACCTTTGTTCCTACGAGGGCGACTTCGCATCGCTGGCCAACGCCCAAGTGGGCTACGGGCGTCCAAACATTGAGATCTGGCTGGCAGGTCGAGGACCAAAGATGTTGGCCCTCGGTGGGGCCACCGCCAACGGCGTCATGTTGGACTTCATCTATAAACCTCACCTTGGCGATGCGGTGGCCAGAGTGCGCGCTGGCGGGCCAGCGCAGCTTTGCTACTCCACCGCAATCGTGACCAGCGACGAAGACCTGGACTGGGTGCGTCCACACATGACTTATCGCCTGGTCGACTCGCCCCCAGAGGTAAAAGAAGCCATCGGGGTGACTGCGAGCGATGTTGATGCTATTCGGTCCGCTATGGCGGGTGGGCTCGAGGCCGCGGCCCAACATGTACGTGACGAGTGGATCCTGCCGTTTGTCATTGCGGGTTCGCCAGACGAAGCGGCCGCGGAAATCGGTGATCTGGCCGAGCAACACGGCTTTGGTGAGTTCCTGATCCCCCTGTTCGACATGCCCGACCAGCACCGCTACCTCAGTAGGGTCGGCCCAGCGCTAACGATTCGTTAGCCGCCTGTTGACCCGCAACACTCGGTTAGCGCACACAATGGCCATCTTGAAACCCGCCACGGTTTCGGTGATTCCGCCACCCTCGGAGGCTGGCGCGGATGCGGTGACCGCCGATGCAGAGGATGGTCCCACGTCTGACTGCTATTCGGCAGCCGTCACTCCGTCGACGCACTCTGCGGGTGGGAATCCTATCCACATCTCGTCCCCTGAGTAACGAAGTTCGACAACGCCGAGGAGCGCGTCTGAAGATCGCACCAGCCACTTGCTGGTCTCGGGCTGCCCAATCTGACGAGAACTCTCAAGCCGACTTGACTGACTTTCGACGGCGTCAGCACCGAAGGCGAACTGCACTGCCTCCCACTCCGTGGCTCGTCCGGCTTCGTCGGCGTCGATCATCGCGATCGCTTGGTCCTGCAACGCGATGCCCGATGGGCACTCGTCCACAAAGATGTGCCTTGAGACGGGTGCGTCGTCTTCTTCGTCCGGGTCGTAGACGACAACGGTCCGTAGCGTCGGTTCCGGGCTGACTTCAGTGGGTTCTTCAACGGCCCGCTGGGTGCTGTCGTTGGACCCGGAGCTGGCGCAAGCTGCAAGCATGACGATGCTGCCGACGAGCATGGCTAGCCAGCTGACCCGCCAGCTGGGACATGCAAGCGCTGGTGACATCCTGTACCCCTAACTCCGCCGTCCGTCGACGCTGTTGATTGTCCTCAGAGACGAGCACGAACAGGTGGAGTTGTCCATGGCGGTTTGGTTACGACTTGCCACGTGCTTCTGAGCTACCCGCTCGCGGTTCCCTGGCGCAGGGTTTGCCTGACCTCTGGAAGGACCAGCTCTTGTACCCGTTGGGCTACCAGAGGTCGACGTCGGTCCTAAACGTCCGATCGAGGTGCGGGAAAGCCGTGAGTTCGCCGTCGGGAAGGTAGGTGAGCATCGCTACGCCGTCGTCCACGCTTTCTTGGATTGAATGGCCCTCAAGCACGAGAGCCAAAGTTGTGCAATGTTGGCGGGGGACCAAACCATAGAGCAACCACGAGGACAGCATGCAGGATCTAGATGGCAAAGTCGGCGTTGTGACCGGTGCCGCAAGCGGCATTGGGCGAGCAGTAGCACTGCGTATGGCCGCCGATGGCATGAAGGTGGTGTTGGCCGACATCGACCAAGACGCGCTCAACGCAGCGACGTCCGAGATAACGGCCGCTGGCGGTGAAGCCATCGGGCAGATATGCGATGTACGCCACGAACACGAGATCCAGGCCTTAGCCGATGCTGCAATCGATCGCTTCGGAGCCGTACACGTGGTCCACAACAACGCTGGCGTGGTCACCGCCGCGCCCCTCGACAAGCTCACCACCGCCGACTGGGAATGGGTACTTGGTGTCGACCTCTGGTCGGTGATCTTTGGGGTGAAGACCTTCTTGCCGTTGATCCGAGACGCCGGCGAGGGGCACATTGTCAACACTGCCTCCACCGCCGGGCTGCAATCCAACGCGGGCATCGGCCCCTACAACGTGGCGAAGTTTGGTGTGGTGGCTCTCACCGAAACCTTGGCGCTCGAGCTTGGCGACGAGCCAAACATCAACGCGTCGGTGCTGTGCCCGGGCGCCATCAACACCCAGATTGCCTCAAGCGAACGTAGCCGCCCACAAGAGCTAGCAGACCACGTGGAAACCGAGGTCGGCGAGAACTTCGTGAAACATGCGGGGGCCATGCTCGCCACCAAAGGCAAGGACCCGTCCGAGGTCGCAGACCTGGTGATGCACGGCATAACCACCAACCAGTTCTGGCTCATCACCCACGAACCATGGAAGCAGCTAATGGTCGATCGCGCCGCGGCGCTTGCCAACGACGGCAGCCTTTTTCACGGCTTTGGCGGCTAGCGCAACGGTTCGGGCGTCGCTCTGGTCAGGTAGCGGCCGTGCCCCGGTCGTCCCACGTACTCGCGGTCTTTGACCACCCACGTCCCGCGACTCATCACCGATCTCGCCTGGCCGGTTAGCTCGACACCTTCCCAAACGGAGTGGTCGAGGTTCATATGGTGAGCGGCTGAACCGAGGGTCTGCGTGGCTGTCGGGTCGTAGATCACGAGATCGGCGTCGAAGCCGGCTACCACCTGTCCCTTGCGCCCCTGAAGGCCGAACAGTCTGGCTGGGGTGGTAGAGCAGACATCAACCCAGCGGGCCAACGTCAGCTCGCCGGTGACCACGCCCTGGTGGAGAAGGTCCATGCGGTGCTCGATGGTTCCCAGCCCGTTAGGGACGTTGCGGAAATCGTCGACGCCAAGCAGCTTCTCGTTGTCGCAAAACGGGCAGTGGTCGGTGGAGACAACCGACAAGTCGTCGGTGCGCAAGCCCCTCCACAGGGTGTCTTGATGGCCCTCGGCCTGTGCCCGAAGCGGCGGCGAGCAGATATGGCGCACCCCATCGAGGCCGGGCTGGTCTAGGCCAGCCTCAAGCGACAGGTACAGGTACTGCGGGCACGTCTCTGCGAACACGTTCTGGCCACGGTCCCGGGCCCACACCACCTGTTGTAGCGCTTCGGCTGCCGAGAGGTGCACGATGTAGAGCGGAGCGCCCGCCACCGAAGCCAAGGCAATCGCCCGATGCGTGGCTTCGCCCTCCAGCGCCGAGGGACGAGTCCTGCCATGCCACACTGCCGCAGTTTGTCCCGCAGCGACTGCCTGGTCTCGCAGGACATCGATGGCAATGCCGTTCTCGGCATGCATCATCACCATGGCGCCGGTATCGGCGGCAACCTGCATCGCTCGTAAGATCTGGCCGTCGTCGGAGTACCACGCGCCTGGATAGGCCATGAAGAACTTAAAACTCGTGATGCCCTCCTCCACCAGCGCGTGCATGTCTTTGAGTGACTGGTCGTGCACGTCGCCCATGGAGAGGTGAAAGGCGTAATCGATAGCGCACTGGCCATCGGCTTCGGCCTGCCGTTCCTCGACGGCGTCGCGCACCTGGATGCCTTTGAGCTGACCGGCGAAATCGATGACGGTGGTGGTGCCGCCCCATGCAGCGGCGGCGGTTCCGGTGTCGAACGTGTCGCTCGAGGTCGCCCCAGGCATCATGGGAAGCTGCAAGTGCACATGCACATCTACGCCGCCCGGGACCACGTAACAGCCCGAAGCGTCCACGAGGTCAGCGTCGCTGCGACGGATCTGTTGGGCCAACTCGGTACCGGGTTGCACAACAGCGGTTACGTGCTGGCCCTCCACTAAGACCTCCGCAACGCTGGCGCCCGTTGCGTTCACAACCGTGCCGCCGTGAATGAGGGTGCGTTTCATCGCCCGAAGTCGAAGGTCTTGACCTCTTCCATGGCTTCGCACAAGGTGTCGACGGCACCCGCAAACAGCTGCTCGCCTAGGGCCGCGCTGGCGCCGGTGGGGTCGCCTATGTAGCCGTCGGCAAAGAAGTCGTTGGACAGCCAGCCAAACGAGGTGGAGCCGCCAAACTTCACATGCGTGTTCTCTGCCAGCCCTTCGGGAACACGGCGTTCGGCTTTGTTCAGGTGCACAAGCTCGGGCCGCAGATGCATGAACACCGAGGTCTCGTCGCGGCCGCCATGAATGCCCATGCCCAGCTCTTCTTCGGTTGAGGCACCGCCATATGCGGGCGGTAGCGACGGATGCATCAGAAAGGTCTTGAGCCCAAACTCCAGCCTTAGCTCTCGCAGGGCCGTGCCCAGATGCGTGGTGTTGCCGCCGTGGCCGTTGAGCAACACCAAACGTTCGGCACCCGTGCTTGCGATACCTCGAGCGATATCTCGCAGCACTGCGGCCATGGTGTCGGGCGAGTAGTAGAGCGTGCCCGGTGACCATGCATGTTCGTTCGACTTTGAGATCGAAAGACTTGGCAGCTGCCAAACGTCGAGTTCTTCGCCGCATGCTTCCACCACCGCGGTGGCGGTTTCGTCGGCAATGACGTGGTCGACCGACAGCGGAAGATGAGGTCCGTGCTGCTCGATGGCGCCAATGGGCAATAGCAGAATGCTGTCGGTGTTGATGTTGCTGGCAATCTCGGGGCCAGAGAGGTCTTCGTAGCGGCGACTCATACGCCAGACGGTACCCGTTCATTTGGCAGGGTGCGGACCAACACCAGCGACGTTGCCGCCAACGCAGCCAGCACGAGGTAGGGGAGACGGAAATCGCCGGTGGCGTCGGCCAGGGCTCCAATGGAGGCTGGGGTCAGCGCCGCCAGCAACGAGAACAAGATGGTCATGGTGGCCATCACGGCGCTGAAGGACCTGTCGTTGGCGTGGTCGCGCACATACGTCGCCACCAGCGCCGGGAAACTGCCCGCGGCAGCCCCAAACAGCACCGCTCCCAGGGCAACCGGCCAGCCCGTACCCAGCGCCACCAGCAGGCATGCAGACATCAGCACCGTCATCGAGCCCACCATGACCACCCGGCGGCCCACCTGGTCAGAGATCCACCCAGCAATAGGCGCACCCATGACACCGGAGATACCCATAAGCGAGAAGACCACCGTGGTGGTGGAGCGCTCCATCTGGCCCTGCTCTTCAAGCGCCACCAACATGAAGGCACCAAAGCCAGCGCTCATGGCACCAAAGCAGGCGTAGGCCACCGTCGTGCGTCTCCAGGCCGGGATGGCTTGTAGTCGCGAGAAGCTAAATCCGCCCGCCACCTTTGCCGTGGGCTCAAACCGTGCCCACAAGATCAAGGCACCCAACAGCCCCAAGGTGAAGAGCACTTCGATCTGGAGAACGGGCCGCCACAGCAGGTCGTTGCCGGTGGCCCGCCTCAGGCCCGTGGTGCCAACGCCCAGCACGATGTTGGAAAGCCCAATGGTGGACGACAACAACCCAATGACCATGCCTCGGCGGTGTGGGGCCACATGCGTGGTGGCTAACACCGGCGCCGTCAGCCAGATTCCCGCTCCCGCTCCGCCCGCAACACCGATACCCAGAGCCAACGGCACAAGGTCTTGGGCAAGACTGGCCAGCCCCAGCCCAAGGGCAGCTACCGCCAAGCCTGTGCGCATGATGGTTATGGGCTCGACCCTCGGCGCAGCGGCGGTCACGCAGAGTACGCCCAGCACGTAGGCAATGTAGATGGCTGTGCTGGGAACGCCCGATTGGGCGTGCGAGAACCCAAGGTCGTCTTCGATGGCAGGGACCAGGAGCCCGTAGGTCGAGCGCCCGAAGCTGTGCGACACAATGGTGGTGGCACAGATCAGTCCGGTGACAATCAGGACCCGCGTTGAGGCGCGCGAGCTTTGTGAGCTAGCCAACCGGCTGGCCGTTCGTCACGCGCATTGGCCTCAAGGTTGCTCGAGCTGAAGCGTCACCCGAGACGCTCCGGCTGCGGTGGCGGCGCGCATCAACGCGTCGACCGCGTCGAGCACCGTCTCGGCGTCGCCCTCAACCGTGGTACCGAATGGGCCAACCACAACTTGGGCCCCAGAGGACATTGCCGCGTCGATCGCTGCCTGGACGTGTGCGCCAGGGTTGCCAGCTTCGAATGGCTCGACCGTGAATTCTGCGCGCATGTGTTGTTACTCCCAGAGCCGTTGTGCTCGTTGACCCAGCTTCTTGCGGGCAGCGGCCATGTCGACCCCGTTTAGGCTGCCATTGGTGACCACGGACTGCCCAGCCACGAACAGATGTCGCACCCGGCGGTCGGGGCCCATAACCAGGCCCGTTACGGGGTCAGCGATGTCCGAGAGATCGTCTCCGGGCCAGACAGCCAGATCGGCAGCGGCTCCAACTTCGAGACGCCCGAGTTCGGGGCGGCCGAGACATTGCGCGCCGCCGCGCGTGGCCAGGGCAAGAACGTCTTCGGGCATGAGTGCGTCGGGCACCAACTCGCGAAGACGGGCCGTGTAGAGCGCTTGGCGAAGTTCTGGGAACAAGCCACCAACTTCATTGCTCGCTACGCCATCGACCCCCAACCCCACCGGCACACCTGCGGCTTGGAGATCGGTTACACGGCACATCCCCGCCGCCAAACGGGCATTGGATGATGGGCAGTGCGCCACGCCAGTGCCGGCCTGGCCCAGTGCCACCATCTCGTCATCGGCAATGTGGATGCCATGGGCCAGCCAAACGTCGCTGCCCATCCAGCCCCATTCGGCCAGCTGCTCTACTGGTCGGCGACCAAAGCGTTCTAGGCAATGGTCTTGTTCGTCGATGGTCTCGCATAAGTGGGTGTGCAATCGAAGGCCATGTTTGCGGGCCAGTTCGGCCGACTCGACCATGAGCTCGGTGGTGACTGAGAACGGGCTACAGGGGGCCACCACCACCGACACCATGGTGCCGTCGTGATGGTCGGCAATGATGCGCTCGGTCGAGGTCAAGATGGCGTCGCGGTCTTCGACCACGTGGTCGGGCGGTAAGCCACCGTCTTTTTCGCCGAGGTCCATTGAACCCCGACTCAGATGTAGCCGCACCCCAACAGCGGCGGCGGCTTCCACAATGGCATCGAACACTGCGTCGTCGCCGTGGGGAACCAAGTAGTGGTGATCAAAGGCAGTGGTGCAGCCTGTTTCGGCAAGTTCGCCCAAACCCACCAGCGCCGCGGCGTACACGTCTTCCACGTCGAGCCTGCCCCACACCGGGTAGAGCGTGGTGAGCCAATCGAAGAGGTTGCAGCCAATGGCGCGACCCCGGGTGATCCATTGGTAGAGGTGGTGGTGCGTGTTGATTAACCCGGCGGTGATGATGTCGCCATCGCAGCGGATGATCTCGTCGCCGGGCAACGCGGTGACGTTGCCCACCGCAACGATCTGGCCATCGGCGAATGCAACGTCACCAGGGGAGCGGGCGCCAAGCAAGACAGTACGAGTCATTGGTTGTCCTCAGAGCGCAAGGATAAGCAGCCACACCAGGATGCCCAGAATGACCGGCACCGCCACAGCTAGGGCCAGAAGGCGAAGAACCCAATTGCTCCAACTGTCAGTGTTGTAATGGCCGCGGTCAATGAGGTTGAGCTCGTGCCAGTCGTCGGCGGCCCATTCGTCGTCCCAAGGCTGGTCCTGTGGGTCTTCGGGGACTGCGCTCATGGGTGCATCGGAGCCCGATTGTCGGCCCAGTTCACTTCGGCTTCGAGCTGCGAGCCGACCTGGATGAGAAGATCTTCGCGTCCATATGCTGCCACGATTTGCACGCCAATAGGAAGCCCGCTCTCGCTGTAGCCCATGGGCAGCGAAATGGCTGGTTGTCCGGTGACGTTGAACGAGCTGGTAAAAGCCGCGTAGGGGATGGAGTTGATCGACGCTCGCAAGGGCTCGTCGGGTGTGGAGGTCAGCTCGCCAAGCAGCGGCGCGGGGTCGCAACACGTGGGCGTTACCAGTAGGTCCCAGCCATCCTCGTACCAAGTGGCCACACCGCGGCGGAAGTCGTGCATCGCGCCCTGAGCAGCTAACACGTCGACCCCGCTATAAGCGCTGCCGGCTTCGGCCATCCACCAGGTGGCGATCTCCACATCGTCTGGGGTGAGTTCTCGTCCCACCCACGCTTCGATCTTGTTCAGCGAACTGCGAGCCCCAGCAGTCCACATGGCGCTGAACGAATCCGAGATCTCACGGTTGTCGAGCATTGCTGGATGCGATGCACTGACGCTGTGGCCCAAGCGGCCCAACAAGTTGGCTGTGCCGGCCACGACGGCTTGTACCTCGGGGTCAAGGACGATGTTGTCGCGTGGGCTCTCGTTCCAGACACCGATGCGCAGCCCAGTGGGCCGCTGCGTCAGCTGATCTGCATAGGGCTGCCCAGTCGTGGGGGCCACGACGCCGTCGCCCAAGGTTGGGATGGCCGATACGTCCAAGATCGATGCGCAGTCGCGCATGGTGTGACACACCACGTGTTGCACCGACAGGCCCCACTCGTCTTGCAGCGGGCCCATGGGGACGCGGCCACGGCTGGGCTTGAGGCCAATAAGGCCGCACATGGCGGCTGGGATCCGGATAGAGCCGCCGCCGTCGCTGGCATTGGCCGCGGCAACCATGCCCGATGCCACTGCCGCGGCAGCGCCTCCGCTAGAGCCACCGGGCCCGTGTGCGGTGTTCCAAGGATTGTGCGTGGCGCCATATGCTTCGGGTTCGGTGGTGGCGACAAGGCCAAGCTCGGGCGTGTTGGTCCGGCCCAGGATGATAAAACCTGCTTCGCGGTAGCGCTGCACGATGTGGGCGTCGGTGGGGTGGATGTAGTTGGCGGCCTTCATGGCCTTGTTGCCAATGTGGAATGGGTCACCGGCGCTAGTGGGCCACAGGTCCTTGAGGAGGAACGGGACCCCAGCAAAGGGCGCATCCTTCAGGGGCTGCGCGGCCTCGGCGAGCGCCTGGTCGAAGCGCCGATGGATGACGGCGTTGATCTCGTCGTCCATGGCTTCGATGCGGTCGATGGTGGCCTGCACGGCTTCGACCGCTGAGATTCCCCCGCTGCGGATGAGCTGGGCCAGCCCCACGGTGTCGAGCCGAGCCAGTTCTGTGTCTATCTGCGCCATCCACGGACACTAGCGCGTGGGCGAGTTGGGGCTTCCCGTTGGATCCTATTCCTGGGCGATGGCGTGGATGTCTCCCAGGTCCACCCACGGCTGTTTGTCGTCGCACCACACCTGGACGTTGGGCTGCACACCGCTTCGGTCGTCAAGCGTGCCCGCCTTGACAGCCACGATCTCAGGGCGCCCCACAAGCAGCGACACAATAGGGGACCCGCAGTTAGGGCAGAACTTGCGCAACACGTACACATCGTCGCCCGTTCGGCCTCGGTCCTCGTAGGTGGCAATGTCGCCCGAGACCGTGAGCTGATCTGGGCTTACAACCACGTTGGTCGAAAAGGCCCCACCACTCTGGCGCTGGCAATGATCACAGTGACAAACCGCCACCGCCATTACGTCGCCCTCGATCTCATAGGTGATGTTGCCGCAGAGGCATTGTCCAGTTGCTGTCATGGGCGCCGATGCTAGTGCCGTGTCAGGGAGCGTGGGTGGTGTTGGGGCGAAGATGCTGTGTTACCCGGCAAGGCCCGAGCAACCGTGCACTCCTTGTCCGGAATGGAGGTTGCGAGTACGCAGCAGGTGGCAGAGAAGGTTCGCTCGAACAACGCAAACGTTTCCTGATACGGCACTAGCTCCGGCCGCCTTGCCCATGCTGGGGAACGTAGCGCTAACCCCCGCTAGCCGTCCCAGTTTGAGAAGGTGTCAATCATGAGCCGAACGTCGGGACCAAGCGGGTAGAGAATCGGCGTGGTGCAACCATTGGCGATGTACTCGCGTACTTTGGCGATGGCCTCCTCTGGGCTACCTGACGCGGTGCAGCGCTGAACCACTTCGTCGGGCACCAGCTTCGACGCGGCCACGACTTCTTCGTGGGTTGCGGGCCAGGTGAGGACCTGGTGGATCTCGTTCAACAGTTCGTCTGATACGCCACTGGCTGCCATGATGTGCGGTTGCTGACCTAGGTATTGGGTGAGCAACAGCCGGGCCCCATCGAGGGCAGCCTGACGGTCCTCGTCTACCGAACACACGATCAGCTGGGGGCGGTCGATGTCGTCAATGCTTCTCCCTGCCTTGGTGGCGCCCGCTTCCAGAGCATCCATGGCTCGGACGTTGTACTGGGGGTCGACCATGTAGTTCAACACGGCGCCATCGGCGATCTTGCCAGTGAGCTCCATCATTTGCATGCCAGTGGCGCCAATGTAGATGGGCACATCCTTTGCCCGCCGCTCCTGGTGCACATAGTCAAGCTCAACCCCGTCGAGCTGCACGAAGTCGCCGTTGTAGGTGACGGGGCCATCGCAAGCCAATAGCTCGCGCACCGACTCAACCACCTCGCGCATGACCATCAGCGGGCGTTTGCGCTCGATGCCAACCTTTGACGCCAGCGGGTCCCACCAGGCGCCAATGCCAAGGATGATTCGGCCTGGGGCTAGGTCGTCCAGCGTGGAGAAGGTCGACGCCAAACGAGCCGGGTTGCGCGTCCAGCAATCCACGACGCCGCTGCCTATCTTGACCCGGTCTGTGGTCGCAGCAAAGGCAGCCATCGGAACGCAGGCCTCGCGCACCAAACGCGAATCGGCCTGCCAAACAGCGTCGAAGCCTTTCGCTTCGGCGTACTGAGCGAACTCCATTGCTTCGGTGATGGTGTGTGCGTCTTGGAGATAGATAGCAACCGGCTGAGTCATGAGGTTCCTTAGTCCGAACGGAAATTAGGTGTCGAGCAACTTGTGCAAACGGGATGCGGCCTCGGCGGCCTTGGCCCGGATTTCTTCAGAATCGACGGTGGTGGGGACGCCGTTGTCCAAAACCACCCGCCCATCGATCTCTACGGTCACCGGAGAAACCCCGGTGGTAAATGCGAGCCTCCACGGATCCATGTCCGGGTAGTTCCAGGTAACTATGTCCTGGCGGGACTGGGGAAACAACGAGGTGTTGACTTCCAACATGTCCCAGATGCTGTCGGGGGTTGCGGTGACGTTGTCCTCGCGCATGCGTACGTAGGCGACGCGGAACTCGTCCACCATGTCGGCCCCAATACCGTCGGTGCCCAACCCCACAGCGTTGTTGAAACGCGCGGGTTTGGCGTACCCAACCGCGTTGTTCATGTTGGAACGAGGATTGTGGATGATGGTGCCAGCCAGATCGTGGTTGTCGCTGAGATGTACGCCATGAATGATCAGCCAGTCGTCGGTCGCTAGGCCGGCCAACCGGGTAGCCGCACCGCGGTCGGCGTGGCCCTCGGCGACGTGAATGTGCACACCTACGTTGAGGTCGGCGGCTAGGCCCGCAGCGGCCTCGAGGGTCTCGTCGCTGCACGTAAAGGCCGCATGGACACCAACCATGCCGTGGCCTCCGGACCGGATGAACTGTTCGCACTCGGCCAAGCCGCGGCGGGCTGGATCGGTCATTCCGGCACTGGGGTCGAACCCTCCTGGGTGTCGGTCGGTAACCCCGTATGCGGTGTTGACCCGGACCCCTACCTCGGCGCAGGCATCGGCGATCGTTTGCAGCGAGCCCTCGATCGCGTTAGGTGATTCGTGGTGGTCGATGATGCAGGTAGTGCCTCGCTCGAGTGCCTCGAGGGCTCCGAGTTTGGACGACCATTCGATGATGTCGAGATCAAGGGCAAGGTCAAGCCGCCACCACACCTGCTCGAGGATCTCGATGAAGCTCGTCGGGGTGTGCGGAGGTGCAGGCATGCCTCTGGCCAACGCGCTGTAAAGGTGGTGGTGGGCACACACCATGCCGTGGGTCTGATTTGGGGCTAGAGCCCCCGGGGCGACCTCGGCTGCGTTGGGTTCAGGTGTCATTGCCAAGCCGACGCCCGTTCTTTGTTCTTGTCGTTCTTCATTGGTAGTTCGTTGCGCCACTGCCCGTCGAAGCTCTGCAAGGCGGCAGCGACAGCTCCCGCAGTGGGAACGAGACCGATCTCTCCCACGCCCTTGATGCCATAGGGCGAGTTGGGTTCGGCGCACTCGACCAGGATGGTTTCTACCGTGGGCATGTCCTTTGGTCGAATGATGTCCAGGCTGCGCAGGGTGGTGTTGGTAGGCAGACCGGTTTCGTCGCAGGGGAAGCCTTCGCTGAGCGCATATCCCAGGCCCATATGGACAGCGCCTTCGACCTGGCCTTCGCAAAGCGTGGGGTTGACCGCCCGGCCCACATCGTGCGCGGCCAGCACGTGTTCCACTGACCCGGACACTGGGTCCAAGATGACGACTTGGGCCGCATAGCCAAAGGTGGAGTGGATGATGGGGTTCTCGACCCCGTCGCTCAACGAGTTTGTCCAGTCGACCCGATACTCGCCTTCGTAGTCGACGCCTACCTGGCAGCCGTCGGCCATGGCTTTCTCGCAGGCGTGCTTTACCGAACCGGCGCCCATGAGGGTGCCGCGGCTGCCCGTTGTTTGGCCAGCGCCAAGCTCGCGGGTGGTGTCGACTACAACCTCAACCCGGTTGGCCTCGATGCCTAGCTCTTCAACGGCCACCTGTTGGGCCACCGTGTGAATGCCTTGGCCCATCTCGGTCCAACAGTGACGGACCTCGACCATGCTGTCTTCGCGGAAGCGCACCACAGCTTTGGCGATCTCTTTGAAACCGTTACCCAGGCCAGAGTTCTTCAAGCCCAAGCCGATGCCAACAGGTTTGCCAGCGGCCACGGCCTCGTCGTAAGCGGGTTTGGCGGCATCGAGGCACGCTCGTGCGCCCAGGCAGCCATCGTCCATGATCTGACCGGGGCCCCAGATGACCCCAGGGCTGATGACGTTGCGGTTGCGGATCTCCCAACCTGAGATGCCAACCCGTTCGGCCAGGCGGTCTAGTACGCCTTCCATGGCGAACTGTGCCTGGTTTGCCCCGAAGCCACGGAAGGCTCCACACACTGAATTGTTGGTGCGAGCGGCCACGGCATTGACCGAGATGTTTGGCACAACGTACGGGCCAGACGCGTGACCGGCAGCGCGTTCGAGCACCTTCATGCCCACCGATGCATAGGGGCCAGAGTCGCCAAGCATGTTGATATCCAAGGCGACGAGCTTGCCTTCGCTGTCGCAGCCAGCGCGGTAGTGCATGCGAATGGGGTGGCGCTTCGTGTGCACCAGGAAGGATTCTTCGCGCGAGAACGTGGTCTTGACCGGGCGCTTCAACAACCATGCCGCGAGCGCGGTCTGCCCCTGGTTAGACATGTCTTCTTTGCCACCGAATGCGCCGCCGTTCGACACGAGTTCGACGGTCACCATGGACGGGTCGACGTCGAGAATGCGGGCAATATCGTTGCGGTCGTCCCAGATGCCCTGGCCGCCGGAGTACACGTACAACCCGCCACCTTCGGTGGGTACCGCCAACGTGGATTCGGGCTCCACAAAGGCGTGGTCGATGCGTTGCGTCTGGAAGGTCTCTTCGATCACGTGCGCGGCGCTGGCCAAGCCGGCTTCGGCATCGCCCCGCGCATAGGTGGAGGTCGACAAAACGTTGCCGTCGAGCTCCCACACCGCATCCTCGTCCGACGCAACCGCCACGGCAGGGTCGACGATGGGGTCGAGCGGGTTGTAGCTGACCTCGACGAGTGCAACCGCGTCACGGGCGGTTTGGCGGTCCTCGGCAACAACCATGGCCAACACGTCGCCCATGTAGGAGGTGCGGCCGCCCACCGGAATGAAGATCGGCCAGTCTTTGTGAATGATTCCGCCACGCAGCTCGCCAGGCACGTCGGCCCCAGTCAGCACTGCTATCACACCATCGACCGCTTCGGCGGCTGAAGTGTCGATGGCGACGATGTCGGCCCGGGCGTGGTCGGTCAGCTTGAATGCTCCGTGGGCCATGCCATCGGGGGCCATGTCATCGATGAACGGGCGGCGCCCCACTGCAAGGTCTTGCCCCTCGTACTTCACGCCGCGAGAACCCACACCGCCTGGGTCTACAACGTCGGGGATGTCGCCGCTGGCCAATGCTTCAACGGCGTCGAGGATCTTGATA
>JAUIIS010000438.1 GCA_030431575.1 Acidimicrobiia bacterium
CGCAGCGCGCACAAGGTCGGCGTCGAGGCGGTCAATGCCGCGGCAATAGGTCAGCAGTGCGTCTTCGATCGCTGCTCGGGCGGCAAGTTCTTCCAAATCTATGCTCATGGCCCCAACCTAGTGCCGCGCTAGAACAGCCGCCTGGTGCATGGCTGTTCGGCAGTCTTCTAAGGAACGCTGAGAAGCTGCAGGGTGTCGGTTTGGCGGGTGCGCAAGGACTGACCGGAGATCACGACTACTTGGTCGCCGGTGCGTAGGCCATGCTTGCCTTTGGCGATATGGAGCGCATCGGCCACGGCCTCGATAGAGGTCGACCGTTCGTGGGTGACAAATGCAGAAGTCCCCCAGCTGAGCCCAAGCTGGCGCACGACGCGTTCGTCGGGACTGAACGACATGATGGGAACCGAGGGGCGGAACCGAGTGACTTTGCGAGAGGTGAAGCCGCTGCGCGAAATGCAGATGATGGCTTTGGCGTGGGCCTTCTCGGCGACTTCCCAGGCGGCCAGCGTCAAAGCGTCTGTGCCGCGAATACTTGGGTCGGTGATGGTGTCGTCGTCGCGCAGAGTGCGGATTTGGGTGGCCCAGGCGCTGTGGTTGAATTCTTCGTCGGCGCGGTTGGTGATTTCGGCCATGGTGGCGACAGCATTTACCGGGTCGATACCAATCGCAGATTCACCCGAAAGCATCACGGCGCTTGAACCGTCGAACACGGCGTTGGCAACGTCGCTGGCTTCGGCTCGGGTAGGCAACGGTGCGTGCACCATGGACTCGAGCATCTGGGTAGCGGTGATAACGGGGCGGCCGCGTGCAATGCAGCGTTGAATGATGTGCTTTTGGAGGTGGGGGAGTTCTGACAGCGGGTAGTCGATTCCAAGGTCGCCACGGGCAACCATGACTGCGCCAGCGGTTTCGACGATGCCTTCGAGGTTTTCGACCGCGGCACGGGTCTCAACTTTGGCAACCAAGAGCGGTCCACGTGGCGGTCGCTCCACGCCAACGGCACGGACGTCGTAGGCCGAGCGAACAAAGGACACCGCAATGATGTCGACGCCTTCTTCGACAAAGGCGTCGACGTAGTGCAGGTCTTCTTTGGTGGGCGAGGCGAGGTTGAGCCGGCCCGAGGGCACCTGGAATCCTGGGCGACCCTTGCCAACCCCGCCATGGATAACGCGCACATGGAGCGTATCGCCGTCTTTTTCTTCGCAGATGAAGACGATGGCGCCATCGCCCAGCGCGAGGCGGTCGCCGACAACGACGTCTCGGATGACCTCGGGGTAGTCGACTTCGATGACCTCGGAGGAACTGGCATCGTTGCCAGCGACGACCCGAATCATGGTGCCGTCGACCAGCTCGTTGCCGCCTTCGGAGAATGGGGCGCAGCGCACCTTGGGGCCAGGGAGGTCCACCAGGATGCCGACGCTTTTGCCTACTTCGGCCGCTGCTTCACGGACCCGCTTGTAGGTGCCCATGTGAAGGTCGAGGTCGCCGTGCGCGAGACCGATGCGGGCCACGTCGAGGCCTGCTTCCATCATGGCTCGAAGTGTTGGTGGGTCCCACGATGCGGGCCCAACGGTGGCAACGATTTTGGTTCGGCGCATGGAGCGCTCCTCCCGTAGTGACGGCTGTGTTTGGTTGGCGATCTGCGGAGACCAAATCCCCCGTACCGCCCCGATCGGTGTCACCACGGTGTGACGACCCTGACTGTACCGGCGCGTGCTGGCAGACTGGCGGTATGGATATCAAGACCGCATTGGATTGGGCGAACGAACGCAGGACAGGGACGCTCATCACCATCCGTCGTGATGGCCGCCCTCAGTCCTCAGATGTTGCCTACGCCGTGGCTGATGGTGTGGTGCGGATCTCTCTGACTGCGAGCCGAGCCAAAACAAAGAATCTTGTCCGCGACCCAAGGGCTTTGCTGCACATCAGCGCGCCCGACGCCTGGTCATACGTGTCGATCGATGGCACGGTCGCGCTGTCGCCAATCGCGGTCGATGCGGGGGACGCCACGTGCTCTGCCTTGGCCGAGGTGTACCGCAAGATTGCGGGCGAGCATGACGACTGGGACGACTTTTTCGCGGCCATGATTCGCGAGCAGCGCCAGGTGGCCACGTTCACCCCAGGTAGCGTCACCGGGCAGATCAATAGCTAGCAGGGTGCTGAGGAACTGCTGTGCCGAGGTCGGCGGTCAGGCGTTCCTCTCACAAGGCGCGCAAACCGATACTCCTTGTGACGGAATTGAGGTTTGCGGAACGCCGTGAGTGGTTGCGGCTGGTCGTCGACATCGGTGCATTGAGTTTTTCAGCACCCTGCTAGTGGTCTGAAAAGTTTGCCGGTGCTCGGTCCAGCATTCTGCGGACATTAACCGAATATGGCGTTGATTTCGTTTGGGACGCCGTGGTCTAGTTGGCTGACGTGGCAAGATGCTGGGTCGCGATCGGGGCGCCAGCGACTCAGTCGGGAAACACCGCGGAAGCGTCCGCCGGTGGCGTGCTCGTAGCGCACCTCGGCAACCAGGACCGGTGCAACGGGCACCCAAGTCATGTCCTTGGAGGCGTTCCAGCGATTGGGTCCGCCCGGCATGCGGCCGTCGGCGGTCTCAGCAGTTTGGGCCGCCCAACTACCCCACGGATGTTCGCTGATGTCGTTCAGGTGAAGGCTCAAAAAGCA
>JAUIIS010000439.1 GCA_030431575.1 Acidimicrobiia bacterium
GGCAATGGGGTAGGTGGCTTCGAGGTAGTGGACGTCTACTTGATGCGGCTGACGAGACGTTGATGCATTGGTTGGAACGAATGACACGGGAACTCCCGGTAGTGGCCCGACACACAGGTGGTGTGAACGGGTGGTGCAAATAGATGGGGAGGAAGCAACCCCCACCGTAGGCACCCCGTGTGACAGTCGCCCGTGGAAGCCCCCGTTCCCTGAGCTAGCCCTGGCTGAAGGGTTCGAGCGCCGCTGCAAGCTGGTGGCGGTAGGTTTCGACCCGGTTGAGTTTGAGCTCTTCGAAACCACGCACCAGGTCGGGGAGTTGCGCCAGATGAGCAGCGGCGTCAAGGCGCTCGGCCGTGAGGGCGTCGGCCACGGTCAGCACGGCGTCGATGTACTCAGAGACAAGCGCTCGTTCTAGCCGGCGCATGTGGGTACGGCCAAAGGGGTCGAGGCGGGTGCCACGTAGCCGCTTGCCCGCAGCCAAGGCCGCTATCGCTGGCTTGGCCCACGATCCCACAGGAATCTTGTCGTCCATTCCCAACGCCTTCAGCATGGGCGGGTGCAGACGCCAGGTGAACTTTGCGTCGGGCCCGCCCACGCTGGCCACCGTTGCCGCGGCTTCACTACTCAACATGAGTCTGGCCACTTCGTACTCGTCCTTGTAGGCCATGAGCTTGTGGAGCTGCTTGGCTACGGCAACAACAAAGGCGATCGAGCCCGGCGCCACACGGCGTTCGGCGCTGGCCGCCGCCTCAACAGTGTTGAGGTAGTGCTCGGCGTACTTGTTGTTCTGGTAGTCGGCGAGGTCTGCGGCCAAGATGGTGACAAGTGCCATGCCGTCTGGATAGCCCGGGGCATCCTGGGGACCAATGGCATCGTCGAGTTTCTGTGCTCGGGTCTGCAGGCTTGCGGTGAGCTCGGCCACACGCATCATCGCTGTTGGTGGATTGGCTGCTTTTCGTTCGGCATGCCTGGCGACGGTCTCGGGGTCCTCGACCCAGCGTCGGCCCCAGTCGAGCGCCGCAAGGTTCGCGTCGACCGCCACACCGTTGAGTTCGATTGCTTCGGCAATGGCGTCACCAGAAACCGGAATGTGGCCGGCCTGGAGGGCCACACCAAGCAAGAACACGTTGGCGGTTGTTGTCTGACCAGTGAGCGCCGTGGCCAAGCTGGTTGCGTCTACGAATGCGTTGCCCGTTGGGTTCGACGCAGCCTTAAGCCTGGCGACGATCTCGTGGCTGGGATAGGGCGTAGATGGTGCAGAGATCATCTGGCCCGTTGGGGTCACGTGTGTTGAGGCAACCACCACGGTTCGGTCATCAACAGCCGCGCTGAGGGCGTTAGGGCTTGAGGCGACCAGGGCGTCGAACCCTAAGAGCAGGTGGGCTTGGCCGTCGCCCACCAGGTTCGAGCTGGCTCGGTCTTTGCGGGACAGCACCACGTCGCTCACAACAGGACCGGCCTTTTGGCTGAGTCCGGTTTGGTCGAGTCCACGAACTTCCCATCCGTCCAACATGGCGGCGGTAGCCAATATTTGCGCCACCGTGACTACGCCGGTCCCGCCAATGCCCGCCATGCGAATGCGCACGATGTCTGCATCCACCCGAACCACGGGCAGCGGGATCGAATCGGCGGGCGGCAACGCCACGCTACTGGCTTCGGCCTGGGTGGTGTCAACCACCATGAATGCGGGGCAGTCTCCCTCGAGGCAGCTGTAGTCGAAGTTGCAGGAGTTCTGATCGATTGTGGTTTTGCGACCCAGCGGTGTTTGGACGGGCTGGACGGAAAGGCAGTTGGAGACATCACCACAGTCTCCGCAACCCTCGCAGATGCGGTGGTTGATGACCACGCGCTCGGTGGGTGTGGTGCGTTGCCCCCGGCGCCGGTCTCGGCGCAGCTCTGCAGCGCAGAACTGGTCATGCACCAACACCGTGACGCCCGGGGTTGCTTGGAGCTGTTCCTGCACCTTGACGATGTCTTCTCTTCCCGAGACGTCTACCCCGTGCGGGAGGGTAATGTCCTTGTAGCGATGGGTGTCTTCGGCGGTAACGGCAACCTTGGCCACCCCGAAGGCCAGGAGCGCGTCGCAGAGTTGGGTCACCGACATGGGCGCGGGCGAGTCTTGACCCCCGGTCATGGCCACGGTGCTGTTGTAGAGAATCTTGAATGTCATGTGCTTGCCCGCGCCAACGCAGTGCTGCAGGGCAAGCTGGGCCGAATGGAGGAACGTTCCGTCGCCGTAGTTCTGGAACAAGTGCGTGGCTTCAACGAAAGGTTCCATGCCCACCCATTGGGCGCCTTCGTTTCCCATGGCGGTAACGCCAATGCCGTCGCCCACACGGTCTTCGTCCATGAGCAGGATCATGCCGTGACACCCGGTTCCGGCGCCAACGACGGCCCCTTCGGGCACCTTGGTGCCCCAGTTGTGTGGGCAGCCAGAGCAAAAGAACGGGGTGCGGGCCACGCTTTGTGGAGCCGCGCTGACGGGAATGAGCTTCTTGGCGCTTGCTGGACTGCTTGGCGCCCAGGCCTTGGTCATCCGTTCGGCCAGCTTTGGCTGGAGTCGCACGCGCAAACCGGGGCCAATGGCGTCGGCGTCGAGGCGTCCCCAGGACTGCATCAAGGTGGTGCCATCGGGGTGGGTCTTGCCCAGGACTCTTGGTTGGTTGGGGC
>JAUIIS010000440.1 GCA_030431575.1 Acidimicrobiia bacterium
TTGTCACCCTCGGCGCTGATGGTGCGCTGGTCGTCGTGGGCGACAACGCTGTTCATGTACCGGCCCCACGCGTGACTCCGGTAGATACAACCGCTGCGGGCGACTCGTTCTGCGCGGCGCTTGCCGACAAGCTGGTCGACGGAGAAGACCTGGTTGGGGCAACCCAGTGGGCTACCCGCGTGGGTGCGGCTACAACCTTGCGCCCGGGCGCTCAGCCATCACTGCCCACACCGGCCGAGGTCGAGCAACGGCTGGGGTAGGGCCTCTGGTGAGCTAGTGGGTGGCCAGTCGGCTGAGATGATCCTCAATGTGCTCACGGAACTGTGCCGGGTTTGAGAGCTGGGGAGAGTGGTAGGCGCGTCGGATCAGGTGCACGCGGGCGCTAGGAATTGCCTTCGCTATCTCTTTGGTACCGGTGCGCATGCGATCGCGGCGACCAACCATCAAGGTGATGGGGATCTGCGTCTTTGCGAGGTCTTCGAGGACTCCGGGGGCGCAAGATAGTTCGCGCGCCAATCCAATAAAGGCCTCGACGTCAAGTGCGTCGCGGTTGGCCCGCCGCATGCGGAGCGCTTCGCTAGAGAGTCGCCAATCTCCAGGTTCGTGATAGGGGTTCTCGTCAAGGAAGTTCATGCCTCGGATGCGCAGCTGATCGGTGACTGTACTGACATAGGCCCACGGGTCATCGGGAAACGGTGACGCCGATGTGCTCATCAAGATGAGGGAACGCACGAGATCGGGTCGTTCGAGGGCTGCCAACATGGCAATGCGTCCACCCATGGAGTGTCCCAGGAGGTCCACCTGCGTTGCTCCTGCTTGCTCGACTACTGCAATGAGGTCGCGTGCGAGCTGGTTGAAGGTGTAGCCGTCGGCGGGCCCATGGCCGGATTGCCCGTGACCGCGGAAGTCCATCGTTAGGACTCGCCGATCCTGAGCGAAGTGATCAATGTGGTGCATGAAGTCGGTACTCGAGCCCGTGTACCCGTGCAAGAACATCAGCGCAGGGTCGCCAACGCCTGCCTGTGCCCACGCAATCTCGACGCCGTCTACCCCCACACGCTCCATGGTGAACCCGAGAGTACAGTTGTGAACATTGCTTCGACACCGAAAATGAGTGTCATCACCCACCGTGGTCGTGCCGTTTAGTTCGTTGTGGCCAACAATTTCTGCCCAGAAAGTGTCGATCTTGGGTGCGGGTGGTCGGGCAGTGGGGGCGCGAAGGGCTCGACATGTAGGCGTTCCACTATGTTCTGGGGCATGGAACATGCACCAATGCTCGACGGCTTGCGCGTCGTCGATATGACGCAATACTTGGCTGGCCCCACCGTCACTCGCTTGCTTGCCGAGATGGGCGCCGACATCGTCAAGCTCGAACGACCACCTTATGGCGACCCTGGCCGAGGCCTGGCCATTATTAAGGACGGCCGCAGCGCCTGGTTTGTGCAACAGAACCGAGGCAAGAAGAGCCTCTGCATAGATCACGACAGCCCCGAGGGCCGTAAGGTGCTAGATGCCTTGCTGGCCGAGGCCGACGTCTTTGTCGAGAACTTCGGGCCCGGTGTGCTCGAAAAGCGTGGGCTTGACTGGGCCAGTCTGCGCGATAAATACCCCCGGCTCATCATGGTGTCGGTTTCTGGCTACGGCCGCGACAGTGACTACAGCGACCGGGTGGCCTTTGACCTGGTGGCCCAGGCCGAGGCGGGCATCATGTACATGACCGGGGAAGCCGACGGGCCACCGCAGCCAGTCGGGACTTCCATTGGCGACGTGGGTGCTGGCGTGCACGCCACCGCGGCGCTCGGCTTCGCTTTGTACCACCGCGAACGCACGGGCCGGGGCCAGTTCCTTGACATCTCCATGGTCGACTCGTTGTTTCACATGCACGAAGTCAACGTCCAGGGTCCAGCGATGACCGGCATGCGGTGGAAGCCAACGCGAGCCGGACATCAGTCGCGCATCAACGCACCCCATGGCGCCTATCCGGGCCCTGACGGCTGGTTGGCTGTTCACGTTATGGATCGCCAGTGGCCCGGCATGTGCCGGGCAATGCAGCGGGTAGACCTCATCGAGGACGAACGATTCGCCACGTTAGCCACACGCCAAAAGAACCGTCACGAGCTCAACGCCATTGTCGAGGAATGGATGGCCAGCATGCCCTCCGACGACGCCGTGCTTGATGCGTTGGCGGCCGAACGGGTTCCTTCAGCAAAGGTGCGCGCGCCTTATGACGCCATTGGGCATCCGCACTTTGAGTCCCGCGGCATGATCCGTCGGGTGCCGGACCCCATCATCGATGAGGTCATCATCCCCGGAAGCCCGCTTCGCTTCTCAGAACAACCCGAACCGCTCGACCTGATGGCACCTCTGTTGGGTGAGCACAATGAGTCGGTGCTGGCGTCGTTGGGTTATTCCAGCGACACCATTGCGGCGCTGCATGACAGCGGGGTTCTTCACTTGGGGGATACCTAACCGGCGCTCACCCTCGTTCGGTTGGGTGGCGCTGCTCCAACACGTCAGCCCAGTGCCCCCGGCCGGTGGATCGGAGTCGCCTCAGGTACTCGGGAAGCCGGCCCCGGGTGTGGAACGGGCCGCCTTCGCTGAGGACGGTTTGCATCGGGTCAAGTTGGCTGCCCAGCCCAATCGCACACTGCTCTT
>JAUIIS010000069.1 GCA_030431575.1 Acidimicrobiia bacterium
AAACGTTGAGGCGGGGGCTCCGCCCAAGACCATCGTTGCACCGGCGCTCCGTACCGTCAGGCAAGCGCCTTCGTCGACCGAGAGGCCCATCGTGCATCGGTCTCCGCCCAAAGGGCCAGCGGCACCACCAACCAAGTACAAGGCATCACGTGTTGGCCGAAGCAAGAGGGGCGCTTCAGATCTCAGCCGGGTCAGGCGAGTCCGGCCTCCAACGAGTTCGGCGGTGATAGCCGCTGTTGCCCGCATTGCTATGCGGCCCTGCCGTTGCTCCAGGAGTCGAGAGCGTCGAGTACCCATGCCACAATCTCATCGGCTCCTCCTGGTTGGGTCACCGCTGTAGCCACCACGGGGCCTGCGCGCCGCTCTCGAGCGTCACGAACCATCCGGTCGACATCGGCCCCGACATACGCTGCCAAGTCTGTCTTGTTGATCACCAATAGATCGGCGCTAGCAATCCCCGGGCCGCCCTTTCTGGGTATGTCGTCTCCACCGGCGGTGTCGATGACGAAGACTTGCAGGTCCACCAGGGCTCGACTGAATATCGCAGTCAAGTTGTCGCCTCCGCTTTCGATGATGGAGAGCTGAACGTCGCCCAACGAGCCTTCAAGTTGTTCGACAGCATCGAGGTTCGCGGAGATGTCGTCTCGGATTGCGGTGTGGGGGCAACATCCCGTCTCGACGGCGACGATACGTTCTGGCGGCAAGACTCTTTGCGCCCGGAGTGCCTCGGCGTCTTCCTGGGTGAATATGTCATTGGTAATCACGCCTAGACGCACCTTGTCTGCAAGTGCCGTGCACAAAGCCGCTACCAGCGACGTCTTGCCGCTCCCAACGGGGCCACCGATACCGATACGCAATGCGCGATCTTGTGGCCCGCCCGGCGCTGGGTGCTCGTGTGAGATTTCGGCGTGGCCGTTGTCGGAGGATTCATAGTGTGGTCCCATAGGGAACTCCAGGGTGTTTGTGCGGGCCTAGCTTTGGAAGAGACGGGTTTCCCACTGGGCGTGGTCTTCGGCAAGGATTTCGGTGAGTGGCAGCGATGGCGCTGGAAGCTCGGACCAGTCAACGCTGCCCAATGCTTCGGACTCGGTGACGATGGTGGCAACGTTTGTCAGCGATTGGGCGTGGACGAACTGGGCTTCAAAGGGATCGAGGCCATGCAAACGAACAGCGGCCGTCGTCATCGCTGAGATGAGGTGGTGTAGGTAGACAGTGATCGTGTCTTGGGTAGACAACGCGAGGCCGCAGCCAAGCACCGAGAACGCCACAACCTGATGCAGGCGGCCTTGCACCACCGCGGCGTCGAGAGAAGGCCCAAGTTGTGGCCAAACCCGTTTCGCCGCCCGAAGCCAGTAGCGGCCCAGTTGCGCTGACGTTTCTCGCTGGGCATTGCTCAAGATCCGGGCGTGTGTTTCGTTGTCGATCTGTGGCCAGTCGGGTTGGCCGTTGTGAATCCTGTGCTGAATAGCCGCAATCAGTGCCGCATCGGATCGGCCTGTTGTGTCCAGCCTCAGCTGCACGTAGTCACCCAGCGACCTTGCGCTTTCCAGGCCGAGCGCCCGGCTGGCGGGCTCGTAGCCGCCTGAGTGTGCGTGCCCGCCTGAGGGGAAGCGGCCGTCAGCGAGCATGATCAGTGTTGCCAGGTTGCTCGTTGGTGCTCCACTCAAAAGACTCGCCCGACCTCTAGAACAGGAAGTAGCGCTGGGTCATGGGCAGAGTTTGTGCCGGCGCTTCGGTGACGATCTGTCCTTCAATGGCTACTTCGAAGGTGTCGGGGGCAACCGTGATGTCGGGCATTTCCGCGTTGTTGATCATGTTGGATTTGGCAACAGACCGGGTGTTACCGGTGGGCACGAGGGCACGGTCTACAGATACATCGATGCCACTCGCCAATGCGGCAGGCGAAACCCACGCCAGGCTTGTGCGCGCGGCAACTTTGGGTGAGGCTCCAAACATTGGTCGAGGCAAGACCGGCTGGGGTGTAGGGATCGAGGCGTTGGCGTCGCCCATCTGAGCCCACGCAACCATGCCTCCCTTAACGACAACGTTGGGACGAACCCCGAAGAACGCCGGGTCCCACAGAACTAAATCGGCCAGCTTTCCTACTTCAACCGAACCAACTTGTTGGTCCAGTCCGTGCGCTATCGCTGGACAGATGGTGTATTTGGCGACATAGCGGCGAGCCCGATTGTTGTCGGCTTCGCTGTCGCCCTCGAGCGAACCGCGACGTGCTTTCATGACGTGCGCTGTCTGCCACGTGCGTAGGATCACTTCGCCGATTCTGCCCATGGCTTGGGAGTCCGAGCCGATCATGGATATCGCACCCATGTCGTGGAGGATGTCTTCGGCCGCAATTGTTGAGGGTCTGATACGGCTCTCTGCGAACGCCAGGTCCTCTGGCACGGTGGGGTTGAGGTGGTGGCACACCATGAGCATGTCGATGTGCTCGGCGACGGTGTTGACGGTGTGAGGTCTTGTTGGGTTGGTGGACGATGGGAGCACGTTTGGGTGTGCGGCCACGGTGATGATGTCTGGTGCGTGGCCGCCGCCTGCACCTTCGGTATGGAAGGTATGGATGGAGCGACCGGCGATGGCGGCGAGTGTGCTGTCGACGAAGCCCGCTTCGTTGAGCGTGTCTGTATGTATGGCGACCTGAACGCCACTTTGGTCAGCGACGCGAAGGCACGTGTCTATTGCCGCAGGCGTGGTGCCCCAGTCTTCATGGAGCTTGAAACCTGCCGCGCCTCCGCGAAGCTGCTCCCACAGCCCAACTTCTGAGACCGTGTTCCCTTTGGCAAAAAGCGCCACGTTCAGGGGCCATTGATCCAACGCCTCGAGCATGCGAGCGAGATGCCACGCACCTGGTGTGGCGGTGGTGGCCTTTGAGCCGTCTGCGGGCCCTGTTCCTCCACCGAGAATGGTGGTGATTCCCGACGAAAGTGCCTCTTCCATTAGCTGGGGACAGATGAGGTGCACGTGACAGTCGACCGCTCCAGCGGTGACGATCATGCCGTTGGCGGCCATGATCTCGGTGCTTGGGCCGATGGTCAGCGCCGGATGCACGCCGTCGGTAGTTTCGGGGTTGCCCGCTCGGCCTATGCCAACAATGTTGCCGTCTCGTACGCCAATGTCGGCCTTGATGATGCCCCAGTGGTCGAGGATGACGGCACCGGTGATAACGAGGTCGGGTGTCCCTTGGCTACGGGTCAGGCTCGACTGCCCCATGGATTCGCGGATCACCTTGCCGCCTCCAAAGACTGACTCGTCGCCGCCAAAGCAGTCGTCACGTTCGACTTCGATCCAGAGGTCGGTGTCGGCGAGTCGGATGCGGTCCCCGGTGGTTGGTCCGTAGAGGGCCCGGTAGCGGCTTCTCGACAACTCAGCCATCGAGTGGGCCTCCGACTTGGCTCCGTAGTCCAGCAATGACGCGTTGACCGCCGATGGCCACCAGATGGACCTCGGCAACAATCCCTGGTTCGAAGCGTCGAGCGGTTCCGGCTGGGATGTCGAGCCGGAACCCTCTTGCCGCTGTTCGGTCGAAGGTCAGCGCATCGTTGGTTTCGGCGAAGTGGAAGTGCGAGCCCACCTGGATGGGCCGGTCACCGGTGTTTTCAACCGTTAAGACCAGCGTGGGCCGACCGGCGTTGAGGGCGAGCGTGTCGTCGGGACCCGCGACTTCGCCCGGGATCATGGGATTGGCTGGTGCAAGGTAACCAGCTTGGTGCCGTCGGGAAAGGTGGCCTCTACTTGAACCGATGTGATCATTTCGGGGACGCCTTCCATGAGGTCATCGCGGGTCAACACCGACCGCCCGGCTTCCATGAGGTCCACGACGCTTCGTCCGTCTCGGGCCCGCTCGTGCACCCACGAGGTCAAGATGGCGATGGCCTCGGGATAGTTGAGCTTGAGACCGCGTGCTCGTCGTCGCTCTGCCACATCGGCCGCCACGAAGATGAGAAGTCGGTCTTGTTCGTGGGGGCTGAGCTGCATCGTGAGGCTCCTCGCCGCTACCTATTGGACACCAAAGATTGATGTGTCGAGCTTTGCGTGGCAGCCCACGGTGCCGTCAACGACTTGGGTGACGCCGAAGTCGATAGCCACCGAACTCAACGAGTAGGCGTCGTCGTTTGTGAGCCCCAGCTGATCGGTGAGCAGCTTGAGCATTTCGAGTGCGGCCATGGTCATGGCTTCGTCCAGTGTGTCGCCAAAGCCGTGGGCTACCCAGTCGGTGCCGGCCAACAGTATTGGCGTGGTGACAGCGAGGTCTGAGATGGCGAAGACTTGGATGCGGGCGTTCAGAGACGCTTCGATTGCGGTGCCGCAGATCTCGCCGTCGCCTTGGGCAAAGTGCGGGTCGCCAACGTAGAGGCCAGCGCCGTCCACAAAGACGGGGTAGGCCATGGCCGATCCGGGGCCGAGGCGCCAGTTGTCGACGTTGCCGCCCCAAACCCCGGGCGGAATAGAGCTGTGCTTGCCTGCTGTTGGTGGGGCCACACCCATGACCCCAAAGTGCGGGCGGACGGGCACGGCGACGTCGACGCTGAAGGGCTGGCGTTCGTCGCCTTGAGGGTCTGAGATCACACCGGGCACGTCGTAGAGGGCGCGTGCGGTGAAGTCGAACCCGTATTGGGGCGATGCTGTTGACCCCCAGCCTTGCGGGCTGTCGAGTTCGTAGATGGTGATGCGTTCCTTTTGCATCTGCTGATACAGCAGACCCCAGTTGGCGGCACAGTTCGAGCCGTGACGGAGCCTTGGTTCCATGTCCAAGATCTTGACCAACAAGGTGTCGCCGGCCGTGGCCCCTTCGACTGCGATGGGGCCGGTCATGATGTGGACGCCGGGCCCCCGGTCGGCCGGCTCGATGGCATCCCAGATGGCACGGATGCCGTCGTCCATGAGCAGGTCTGGGGCATCGCCTGCGTGGTGTGTGACTGCTTCGATATCGATCACTGCCCCCGAGGGGACCGTGAGCACAGGGGGAACGTCTTGGTCCAGATAGCCCCAGTAACACGTTTCAGGGCCCGCCTTGAGCGTGAATGAGTCGGGCGGCGGTGGCGAGCTGATGGCGTCGTGGATCTGAGGGGACAGTGGCTTGCCAGGCATGCGGGTGAACCTACTTTGGTCGTGTTTCCGCAGTGTGTCGTCTATGTGATGGCCGTGTGATCGGGCTTCATCCCGGGCATGCAGCCGCTGCGGTTATACCGTCCCATCGGCGAGCGGGCCGCACGTCTTAGGACCCAGCAGATAGGTGAGGACCAGGCCGAGCGGCCACGCAGCGACAGAAGGGCCCGCCTGCAGTCCCCTAGATCGACGCCCAGAACGTGTTGAGGCGTTCGACGAACAGATCAGGGTTCACCAGATGCGGATAGTGACCGTGATCTGGCCAGAGTTCGGTTTGCGCGCCGGTGATCTTGGACGCCAACCAGTCGGCGTAGCCGTCTCCAGGGTCGATGCCAAACAGCGACAGGTAGGGCACGTCCAGACCTCCGTAGCCGGCTAAGGCTTCGTCGACCACAGCAGCGATCTCTTCGGGGCTCATAGTGAACAGCAGATCCCAGACACCAAGGACCACTTCTTGGTCGGCGCGACGGTTGGCGTTGATGCGTGCGGCCTCCTCCGCAGGCAACAGGTCTCCAGCCATTTCTTGGAACACGCCCGTGATGACGGACCCGAACGTTGCGGGGTCTTTCAGCATGCCTTCGACTGGCATGAGCCCCGCTTTGAAGTCTGACAACTGAAGCGACTGGTCGACGTTGACAACAGAGCTGACTGGCATCGCGGCGCCGACCGCTGAGACCACGATGCCTCCGAGCGAATGGCCTACAAGGTGGGGCCGTTCGGCGCCCGCCGCGGTTGCGACGGCAACAACGTCGCCGGCCATAGAAGCGAGGTCATACGTTGGGGCTTTGCCCGACTTGCCGTGGCCTCGCAGGTCCATGGTGATCACGCGATGGTCGCCGTGCAGCCGTTCGATGATGGGGAGCCACGAGTCGGTTGACTCGGTGATGCCGTGAACGAGAATGACTGCTGTTCCGGTTCCGCCGCCGTCGTGGTAGCTAAGCGAGGTTCCGTCCGTGGCTTGGGTGATGGGCATTGCCAGAGTGTGACACGGCCGTTGCATTGCCATCAATAGTCGAGGCCAACGCTTCGGGCAGTGGCTGGGCCCAGGTAGTACCGTGCCGCGATGACCCCGTCTGAATACGTTGACCAGTATCTCGAGCAGCGTGGTGGGCAAACGCCCACCGTGGACCGGCTCGTCACGACGTCGAGCGGGTTAGATGCAGCTGGCATCTTGGCCGCCATTGGGGACCCGCGATTGGGACCGAATGTGCTCGAGGTGCTTGCCGACCTCATGCGCCCCGAAGGGTCCATGTACTTCGACGCCATCTACGGGGCGTTCCATGGCCAAGCCGATATTCGGGCCTGGCTCTTGCCCACCATGGCCATGATCGACTTTGTGGAGTTTGTGCCGCAGTCCGAGACGCAGATGTTCGACGACGGCGCTGGCGGCACGTCGGTTGACGAGTGGCAGATGTTTGCCAACATCGATGGGCAGCGCATGCCACTGCCCAAGGGGGTCAGCGTGCGTCGCTATAACGAGGGGTGGATCACCTGGAATTGCGACGTCTATGACACCGGCCCATTCCGTGTGCCGCCAGAGCCTGACGCCGAAGACCCTGGCCTCCCCGACCCTCCCCAAACCACTTGGGATGCCACTGCGGTCCCCTACGACACCCCCCTGCCCAGCACGGCGCAAGCCTGGCTGGATCAGCAGAGTAGCGGAGCGCCGCCGACCACAGAGCCTTCCGGCTTGTCGCACGCGGACATGCATGCGATTGCCACGCACCCTACGTTCGCTCACGAGGTAGACAAGTGGGCCACGCTGTTTCACCCCACCGATTCGGTGTACATCGACCCGCTGTTTGGCGAGTTGGTTGGCCAAGACGCCATCCAAGCCTGGGCCGCGGATGTGGTGCCAAAGCTGGGGAATGTGGCTTCGCACCCCATTGGTCCAGTCCTGTTCAACGGCCAGGCGTCGGTACAGGAGTGGATGCACATGGCCATTCAGCCGGACGGCACTGCGGTGCCCACCATTCGTGGCACCAGCGTGCGTAAGTATGTCGACGGTTGGATCACCTATGCGGCCGACTACTTCGACACCGCCAACCTTGGTGACCCCACCTTGGTGAAGGCCGCTCTGGGCGCGGGGTCCACGTTGAGTGGCGCCGACATGGCCCGCTACCGCTCCTAACGCTCGTTGCGTCGGACCTGGAGCAATTTCCTACGCGCAACTGATAGGTTGCGTGTTGTTCGCTTGTTCGAGGAGTGCCATGACCCGACCGTTTCGTTTCGCCATCCAGACTGGCCCCTTCGACGATCCGGCCGCCTTGCGCTCCCATGCAGTGCTGGTGGAGTCGCTCGGTTATGACGAGCTTTATAGCTACGACCACATTGGTGCCGTAGACCCGTTTATCCCTCTCATCGTTGCCAGCGAAGCCACCACCAAGTTGAGGGTGGGACCGTTGGTGCTGAACAACGAGTTCCATCAACCCGCCCTCCTGGCCCGCACCGCAGCCTCGGCCGACCAAATGACGGGCGGTCGCCTCGTGCTGGGCCTGGGGACTGGCTACATGCAAGCAGAACACGACGCCATTGGCATGCCCCTTCTTGCCCCGCCTGCGCGTGTGTCGCGATTTGGCGAGTCGCTCGAGGTACTGCGCCAGCTTCTCGACACCGGCAGCTGCACGTACCACGGCGACTACCACGACGTTGAGGTCAAGGACCTTGGCGTGCCAACCACGCAAAGCCGGGTGCCGTTCCTGATTGGCGGCCACGGCAAGCGGGTTGTGTCGCTGGCCGCGCGCCACGCCGACATCTTCCAATTCACCGGCCTGACCCACGGCCCCGACGGCACACCGAGCGGCGGCGGCTTCCCCATTGAACGCATTGCCCAGCGCGCCGCGTGGTTAGCCGAAGCCGCCGGCGACCGCGACAAAGACATCGAGCGCTCGGCATTGGTACAGGTCACGGCGGTTGGCAGCGACGCCATCGACCCCGAAGATTTGGCCAAGCGCTTCAAACAGCCCTCCGAGGTCGTGGAAGCAACCCCCTTCGCCCTGTCGGGGTCGGTGGAGCAGATCGTGGACAAGATCGAGGGCCTGCGCGAACACCTCGGCATCAGCCACTTCACCCTGCGCGACGCCGAAGGCTTCGCCCCCGTAGTCGACGCTCTAGCCGGCCGGTAGGACCCTGCCGGCTAGGTTCTCAACACAGATCGATCCAAGGAGCACCCATGCCCGCCTACGGCATCGCACGAGTCACCGTTACTGATCAAGCCAAGTACGACGAGTACAAGCTCCTCACCCCTGCCGCCATCGCCGCGTACGGTGGCAAGTTCCTTGTCAGAGGTGGCGACACCGAGACGCTGGAGGGCTCCCAGGAGAACCGCCGCATCATCGTCCTGGAGTTCGCCGACATAGACACCGCCCGAGCGTTCTACCACTCCCCCGAGTACCAAGCCGCCAAAGCGAAACGAGAGGGCGCCGCCGAGATGGAGTTCCTCATCGTCGACGGAGAAGCGCCCGCCAACTAGCGAATCCATCTCCGCCGACGCCCGCTTGCCTTTGCGGTGAGGTTAGGGGCGTCACTGTGTGCGAACAGCTGTATAGTTGCCACTCGTTGAAGTACCGGCCCCGTTCGTCTAGCGGCCTAGGACGCCACCCTCTCAAGGTGGTAGCACGGGTTCAAATCCCGTACGGGGTACACAGCGAAGAGCCCAGGCCACAGCATTCCGGCCTGGGCTTTGTCGTTCCCGCTGGATTTGCGAAACGGTCTAAAGCCAGCGGACGCCATCGTCTGGCCGGCCAACGGCTTTAGTCGTCAACGGCGTCTGGGTCGTAGTCGTACACGTTGCCCTCGCCATCGATCCAATAAGCGTCAGATGTGTCTGGAGTTGGCTGCGGAACACCGCCTGTCCTAGCCGATTCACACAGCTCGATACGCGTAAGGAGCCAGCCAGCGTTGGGCTCAAAGTCAAAGACTGCCAACCCCGCCACCAGCTTCTCGGTCCGGGTTAGATCTAGCAACTCCACATACATGAGGAGTTCCTGACGCTCTTCCAACGGGCCAATAAGCTCAACCGTGCGGTCGATATCGAAGTCCAACACCTCCGCCAACGTTGCCGCATCCATTGGCACCGCAGTATCCACCCAAGGCTGAAACGTTCTCCAAAACACCGTCTTGACTCGCAACACCTCGTCAAGTCGATCCGCAAACGCTGAACCGCGCAACGCTCGCCCCAACTGCTCACGAGGCACTGACTGATGCTCCAGCGCTTCTGGTCCTGGCTCGGCGTAGTCAAAGATCTCGCTCGACTCGAAGCCGCCCTTGTCGCAGAAGTACTCGCCGCCTTCGAATCCTGACTGAATAAGCTCGCCGGTCAAGGCCTCGCTGTGGGCGCTACCCGACACGTCGGGGGCAGTTTCCGGCTCCACGGTCGCCTGAGCAACTGCGGTAGCCGCACCGCCAAGTGCGTCGCCGGTCCCTACAACAGGATCATCAAGACTGGCTGGGCCACCGCTCACAGCGTCGGACTGCGCCGTCGCGCTCGTCGTTGAAACCGGCTCGTCGCCAGAACGCACGACCACCGCAACAACGAGGCCCGCTCCAAGCACACACGTTGCTGCGGCTACGACCCAATACCTATTCATGGCTGCGAACTCCCCAATCTGTCTGTGTGGAGGTTTGACGTTCCACCCGATGATCTGGTTCCCGCACACCCAGACGAACCCTGTGCCAGCCGGGGACGAGTTGAGGCGATTGACCTTGACGTGCTCTCAAAGATCACGCCGTCCGCTCAGGTAGCTTTACCTGGACTGAGCTCCGCGGCATCGATCACTTCGCCAACGCCTATCGAAGGGCATCCCCAGTAATGAAGCGGACCTTGATGGCAGTGGCCACGTTCCTTGTGTTGATAGTCGTTCTTGGCGCACTAGGTGTAGCGATGGGCCAAGCAGAAGTCTTAGTGCTTCTGGGCCTCTCCGCCGCAGCCGCATTCGCTCCTTGGGCTGCTCTCAGAGGGACGGCCAGTGGAGACCGATGATGCTGTCGATGCAAACCCCCCTGGGCGATGCCTGATACTTCTCCTCGTGCTGTCCGGGTGTCGTTCGGACCCGGACCCAGGCCGGCTGGTGGGAGGACCAAGTCGGTGAAGCCGGAACAGTGATCGCGGCGGCCGGTGCCCGGCTTGCTCAGTGCCGACTGGTGTTGGACGATGGACCGGTGGCAGTCATCGTTGAACTCGTTGCTAACTGTGAGCTAACCAAGGATGCGCACCGAGAAGTCGGCTTCTCCGTGTCAGAGTACGCGGTACTCGACGATGGCTCCCGACTCGCGCTTCACCACGACCGCGGATGGGGTTCCTACCTCTCCTGGGATGGCAACCACTGGGACCATCTCACGGCAAACGATCTCTCGGAGACACGCTCAACGTGCTGCTCCCCGACGATGACGAGGACCCAAGAACCCATGACTGGGACTGGCTCGTCGAACTCGTCGCGCTCCACGGCATCACGGTGACCGCGGATCAGCTCATGAGGCTGCCATATCGCGTCGAGTTCGGCAACAAGCTCCAGGCGCGGCTCGAAGCGAGTTGAGTCCACTTCCCTGGAGGCCCGCGAAATCCATCAACGGCGGGCTGATGTTGGTTGCCAGGCCTGACTCTCAACTCCTTGGACTCTGCAACCGCACCATCCATGTGCTCCTGGACCGTGACTCTTCCACCCGTTTCGATTCGGTTTCTGATGCTTCTGAGTCAAACACGCTCGCCACGGCGTCCCACTCGGTTTCCCGGCGAGCCTCGTCTGCGTTAACCGTCCCTGGGCCGAGACCTTGCAGCGCTATCCCAGAGGGGCACCGCGCATCGGGGGACGTGTCGGGGCCGGGGACCTGTTCGTGGGGGTCATAGTGGTGTTGCCCGGACCTCCGACCCTGAGCGAGGTCCAAGGCCATCGCTATCAACCAGCTATCCAGTCGAACAGGCCCGTTGCTTCGCTCTAGCCCGCGGCCAGAGACGCTTCTCGTGCGTTGTCCGCAAGCGCCTCATGAGCCGGTCGACCCAGCTTCCTGGCGAGGGCAGAGGTGCTGCCGATAAGTACTTGATGGCACGGCGTTACGCATATCTGGTGGTCGCGGTATCGCTGTTCATGATGTTCGCGATGTTTGCGACCGTGCGAAGTCGGCCAGCCAACCTTGCGGACGAGCCGAATGTGCGACGAGTGTGCAAACAACCAGCGATGCTCCATTACTGGAACGATGAGCGGTTCTACACGCAAGGCTCGGCCGAGGCCTGCCACAACACACCCGACCAGATCGCGGCACCCATCGTTAGGCCGGACTGTTCGGTCGACTACCCATCGTGGTGGACAAAGCCGCGCCTTACCGAGGTTCCCCCGGAGGTGGTAGCTGGAGAATGCACACCGAACGATCACAACGGCTTCTGGCGCCTCGAGTTCGCCCGTACAAGCCTCCAAGTGTTCAGCGTTGCCGCCATCGCAACAGCGCCACACGCCGCACGCCGGTTGCGTCGTCGCCGACAACGCAAGCCACCGCGCACGCGAACCGACACGACGATGCGCTCCTCCCCTCGGCCAGGCAGCCACAAACCGGTAGAACCGGGTGCCAAAACGCACACCTAGCTAGAGACATCCCGACTACGTTGATTCGAGTCAACCGAATACCGACACATGGGTGCGCTCGGTGACGCCCTCTTCTGAGTGATGGCACTACCGTTTGAGCCTGCGACGAGCGGAGTCCGGGCACTCCATCGCCGCAGCAGTCCGGACAGGCTCAACCAAAGAGGCAGACCGAATGGACAATCTCGGCGTGGCATCGAAGTTGGCGAGTGTCTCGCTGATCCTGATTATCTGCGGGTCAGCGCTGTCAAGTTGCGGAGTCAACGAGGACGACTACGTGCGCGAGAACGAGAAGCTACTCGAGGGCGTCGCGGCTTACCCCGGCTCGACCCTGAGAGAAACCCAAGACACGCCCTATAGCGACGGCGACAACGGCATCGGTGGCCCGGACGGCTATGTCACGCGCACCGTCTGGAACATTGCCGGCCCCGTTCAGCCAGATGACATTCTCCAGCACTATGAATCCCAACTCGGTCCGGAATGGGTTCAAATCAGAGATGCCGGATGCTTCTCGGGCTGCCCATCATTAGACGAAGGACCCACCGCCCGCTTCGAGCGAGGCTCAGCACGCATCTACCTCAACTTTGACAGCATCGGTGCAGGCTCCTACGAACTCGCCCTAGACCATGATTCATAGCGGCACCGACACGTCAGAGCTGCGCAACGCCGACGCCCACAGGCCACCACTTTGAGTGACAGAAGACCGCTACCTGAGCTCTAGCCACAGCCACGTCCGTCTTGCTAGTGGGCACAGCTGGCACTGCGATGTTCAAGGAAGCCTTCTTGCTCTTTGCGCTACCGTCAGCTGATGGCCCACAACAAGTGGATAGCAGCGATCCCGAGCGTGCTAATGCTGTCGACCCTGGCGAGTTGTGAGTCCGGTTCTGAGCCTGCCGCCTGGTGGGAGCAGGAGATTGGGGCACCGGGGAGCGTCATAGGTACCTATGCGCCGCCAGATGGCCCCGATCTATCCCTGGAGGTGGTGGGCCTTGGCCAGGGCTTCATGCTCTGCCTGGAGAACGAGCAACCGTCCTCTGACCTAGGGAGCTTGCAGGGATCTGCGTGCACCGAGACGTTCTACGGGGCAGGCGACCTCCTCCCGCGCCCCGGTGGGATTCTGACCTTCATGGCAGCTCACAAGGTCTCCGAGGACACGTCTTTGTTGATCGCCGTAGTCGCCGACAACGCCGACGTGGCAGCAGACTGCGGTTCGAGCCACCTGAGCACAGTCGATCTCCGCGGAGCCTCCGAAGTGGCCTTCGGTGTGGTGGACCACACATCTTGTGGCAACCGCATCGATGTCACGTTCTCGCTCGAAGACGAATCCGAACGCGCAAGCACAACACCATCGTCCTAGAGAAAAGTCCAGCTGCGGCCACAGAAGACCAGAATCTGCCCGGTCACGCACGACAACGGACCGCACCGCGCTGTGGCGGCGAAAAGCAAGGCGACCGCGGTTACCAGCTACATCGACTCCGGTAAGCCACTGGCGCAAGCACGTAGGCGCCGAAAGGCTGGGCTGTCGGCAGCCTCAGCCGTCAATGACCTCTAGGGTGACGCAACCGCCCCGCAGGCATCACCGGGCGGGTTCGCTTGTCGGATGCCATCGCTCAGCCGTCAGCTTCTTCGTCGTAGCCGGACCCTGGCTCAACTCCGAACATGAACTCTCGACACACAACCATGCGCGTCAAAGCGAACGTTCCATCTTCAAGCTCGGAGACAACGAACGCTCCACCGAACGACGTTGGAACGTCAGATATACCCTCCATAGGAAGGCCAAATACAGTGTTGGAACCGGGGTCCTGGGTCTGCACCGCTATCTCCTCGAGATGTCGCAGCAACGGGTTCGCTCCGCGCTCGACAGGGAAGTAGCTCATGGCGTCCGCCACCAGCTGAGGAGTCGGTAGCCCTCCCCCCGATGTCTCCACAGTGTTCGAAACAATGTTGTCGACGTTCGCGCACTGCACAACAACCCCGTTGGTGCCGTCCGTCGTCGCATCCGGCACCGGAGCCGGCACTGGGGGCCGCTCACCCCTAGGCGCCGCAGCAGTCACCTCGAGCGTGGCGCACGACAGGTTCCCTAGACAGATGCGGAACGTCCCCGGCTCCACTGACGCCAATATCGGCACTTCCACGTCCTCGACTAGATATTCGGGGCCCGCCTGATCTGAGGTCTCGGTAGACCCTGATACGGGGCCTGAGAAGCCCGAGTTCGCAAACGACCAGTCGTACAGATCCTCGAAACTGCGACCGTTCCACCTAGCGATGGTGAAGAGCACATCTCCACCCGCGCCCTCATCTGCTGAGAACATGACCTCAGAACCAGCCCTGACCACGGTCTCGGACAGGACGTCGTCGCTACCAGGCAACAGCGGGGCTGGCCGCTGACCAGGGGTCGCAGCCGGAACAGCCGTGGCGGCTGGGAGAGGCTCCACCGTCATGGTGGCTGAAGCAGGCGGGTTTGTGAGCTGGCCCGATGATGTGGCGTCACTGGTTTGCGAGCTGCAACCCGCAGCCGCGTTGGCCAAGACACCAAGGCTCGCCAGCCACGCTGCCGCCCACAACCTTGAACGCACCCTCACATCCGGGCGCCCATCGCCCGCAACGCAAGTCCCAGGAACCGACGAAATCGCTGCACGACAACAAGTCTACATTCGGGCCGGTCGCCGCTCAGTCGGCCGCATCGAGCACGCGAAAGTTCGACGATGGCGCTTTGCCATCGACT
>JAUIIS010000441.1 GCA_030431575.1 Acidimicrobiia bacterium
GACGTCCATCTCGTCGACAGTGGGCGCAACCATGTTTGGATAGCGAATGGCAACGGGCCCGGAGGTGATCTCCATGGCATCGTGCATCATTTGTTGCAGCTCTTGGTACGACGACGGCGCCAGCACCGTCATACCGGGGACTTTAGACAGGAGCACCATGTCGAGGATGCCATAGTGCGATGGCCCGTCAGGGCCGGTGATGCCAGCGCGATCGAGGCAGAAGATGACCGGCTGTTGGTGCAACCCAACGTCGAGGTTGACTTGGTCGAATGCTCGGCTGAGGAAGGTGGCGTACACCACAAACACCGGGCGCAAGCCACCCATGGCCATGCCTGCGGCTGCGGTAACTGCGTGTTGTTCGGCGATGCCAACGTCGATGCAGCGCTCGGGGTAGCGTTCGGCGAATGGCAGCAGCCCACAGGAGTCGGGCATGGCTGCGGTGATGGCAACGAGTTCGGGGTGTGCCTCGGCTTCTTTGAGGAGTGACTCGGTGAACGCTGCGGTGTAGCTGCCCGCCTTGGGGGCGCCCATGTCGTGTAGGCGCTTGACTGGATCGTTCTCGGCGGGAGCGTAACCCCGGCCTTTCTCGGTCATGACATGGATGACGGTGGGTCCGCTCATCTCAGCCGCGTTGCGGAACGCTCGTTCCAGACTCTCGATGTCGTGGCCGTCGAATGGCCCGTTGTAGCGAATGCCTAGGTCCTCGAAGAACGAGGTGGTATCCCACATTTCTCGGACGGCGGCTTTGGTGGCTTCGATGGCACGTTCGACGTGGTCGGAGAACGGCAGTGCTTCGGTGATCTTGCGTTCGAGCTTGGCTTGGGTGCGGATGTAACGGGGGTTGTTGCGCAGGTACTTCAAGCTGTCGGAGAGGCGCGACACCGTCGGCGCATAGGAACGCCCGTTGTCGTTGAGCACGATGATGACGTCGCGGCCTGAATGGCCGAGGTTGTTGAGGCCTTCGAACGCCATGCCACCGGTGAGCGCTCCGTCGCCAATGACTGCGATGACCCGCCGACGTTCGCCGCCATCGGCGGCTTGTGCGGTGGCTAGCCCGTGGGCGTAGCTCAATACCGTGGAGGCGTGGGAGTTTTCGATCCAGTCGTGTTCTGACTCTTGACGGCTGGGATAGCCCGACATCTCGCCGGCTTTGCGAAGGTTTTTGAAGCCGTCGGCGCGGCCGGTGAGGATCTTGTGGACATAGGCCTGGTGGCCGGTGTCCCACAGCATGATGTCTCGGGGTGAGTCGAAGACGCGGTGCAATGCAATGGTGAGCTCGACAACGCCGAGATTCGAGCCCAGGTGCCCGCTATTGGTGGTGACCGAGTCTACGATCAGCTCTCGAATCTCAGAGGAAAGCTCTTCGAGTTCGTCTGCCGACAAGCGACGCAGGTCCGCTGGACACGTAATTTGTTCGAGATTCATTGCACTCCCAACGGGTTACTGCCCCACGGTATCGCCGTTGCCGGTGCCCTGACCGGTCAAGGGGTCTAGTACTGCGGTTTTGGGTCCGAAGCGGTTGTTGAGGGCTGTTCCGAGTAGCCAGCCAAGCCCGAGGACCACGAGGCCGCCAACGGCGTCGATCCAGTAGTGGTTGGCCGTGACGATGATGGCGAACAAGGTCAGCCAGGGGTAGAGGGCCATGGCGACTTTGGCTGGGGTGGAGCGCAGGTGGGGGCGCATCGCCAAGAAGCACCACATGGACCAGCCGAAGTGGAGGCTGGGCATGGCGGCGTACTGGTTAGAGACCGCTTCCATTGCACCTGAGCTCATGGATACCCAGCCGCCGTGTACTGCGACGGTGTCTACAAATGGGCTGGCTACGCAGGCACCGAACTCGCCGCAGTCGCCGAGGAGTCGGGGCGGCATGAGTGGGAAGGCGGCAAAGCCGACGAGGGCCAGGCCGGTGGTGGCGAGGCCGATGGTGCGCCATTTGGGGTAGTCGGCGGGCTGGCGCAGATACAGGTACAGCATGACCCCGGCGGTGACCACGAAGTGCAAGGTGCCGTAGTAGATGTTCCAGAACCGAAGGAACCAGCCCCAATCAACGAACCAGCTCTGGATGTCGGGTTCGACATAAAGCCGGATGGCTTCTTGGATGTCGATAACGGTTTCTGCGTTGCTGAATGCTTGGTCTGAGCTGACCGAGGCGGAGCCGAATTGGTTACGGACCCAGCTGTAGACGAGATAGAAGCCGAGGATGAGCCCTAGCTCGCGCCACCACCGGAGTTGGTTGGAGGCCGTGGCCTTCTTGGCGGTCGCCGTGTCCCCCACAGTGGCCATTACGTTTTCTTGGCAACTGCGGGGGTGGGGGATTCGACGGCCTCGGGGAGGGGTTTGGCTCGCCCACCCAAGATGAGGAGCGGGAAGCCGATGAGGCTGGTGACGACGGTCAAGACGTAGATGGCTAGGCCCAGGGCGACGGCTTTTTCGTCGGGAACGCCGATACCAGATAGAAACAGCACCAGGGCGCCTTCGCGAATGCCGAGGCCCCCGATGCCCAGGGGCAGAACCTGCACAATGAGTACTGCTGGCAGGAACGCCATCAGCGCGGTAAGGCCCACTTGTTCAATTTCAAGAGCTTCGACAGCGCACCCGGCTGCCAGCAAGATCACAAACTGGTAGGCAAACGCGCTTACCAGGACATCTCT
>JAUIIS010000070.1 GCA_030431575.1 Acidimicrobiia bacterium
CCATCAAGATCGACAAGTCGGCGCAATGGTTGGCCGACAATCTCGATGTTGCTCCCATGCTGATCTTTGTGTTCGGTAAAGAGGGAGGAGAGACGACAACGTTCCCCTGCTTGTGGAATCTGTGTCTCGCCGCTCGGGCCGAAGGCTTGGGGACCGCGATTACAACGCTGTTGAAGCTGCAGAAGGAAGGTGTCGAGGACCTCTTGGGGATGCCGAAGGGCGACGTGTGGAATATGCACGGGATGGTTCCGATCGGCTATCCCACAGGCAAGTGGGGAGTACCTCGCCGGCAGCCGGCGCAGACAGCGGTGTTCTCGGAGTCTTGGGGCAACCCGGTGGCCTGGGAGGCCAACGAGCCTCTATGGCCGAGCAAGTAGCGCTGGCTCCCAGGTCCCATGGGTTCGAACGGTGACGGCAGAGGTTCAGAGCCGCGATAGAGGCTGCGGCGCAAACGCTGAACCTCGTGGCGTAAGGTCCGGGTATGGCTAGCCAACCAACCTCACTCCCACAAGCCCTCCCCGAAGCCGATGGGGCCATGCGCGCTGAGGCGTATGCCCAGTGCCGGGCCAGGGTCCGCATGCTCGTCGAAGGCGCGACCGAGGCCGAACAATTGACCACGGTGCCGGCATGTCCCGAGTGGAACGTGCGAAATGCAGTGGCGCACGTGACCGGGATCTGCGTGGACCTTGTGGCCGGGAACCGGCCAGGCGAAGACACGCAAGCTTGGGTGGACGCCCAGGTAGCCAGCCGGGCGGACGTGGATGTCAACGACCTTCTCGACGAGTGGGATGCAGCATCCGGGCCGTTCGAAGCACTGATTCGCGAGAAGTCGCCGGTTGGCTTGGGCGGGCTGGTCTATGACGCTGTGGCCCACGAACACGACATCGCAGGGGCGCTTGCCCGGCCGGTGGATCGCGACAACACCGGAATCGACGTCTCGCTTGAGGTCCTGGGATCCATTGTGGAAGGCGACCTAGCAGCCAACGGCCTAGGCGCTGTCGTGTTTGGCGACGGTACCCAAAGCTGGAAGGTTGGCGAGGGCGACGTTGGTCTTCGGGTGACAGCTCCCAAGTACGAATTGACTCGGTTCCTCGGAAGTCGCAGGAGTTTGAGTCAGATGCGCAACTTTGACATTGAAGGCGACCTCGATGTGTACCTGCCTGGCCTTTCGCATGCACCTTTGCCCGAGATCGACCTCCACGAGTAGCTATCCCGTGCCCGGTGCTCCGGCAGGTTTTTGAAACCGGGATCAGCAACGAAGAGTAGGGTCACTGGTGAGTCGTTCGCGTCGGCCGCTTGTGGGGTAAGACATGGCAGAGGAGAGACAGTCGGAACAACCTGGGCTTGAACCAGATCGTTTGGTCTTTGGATTGACTGCGCCGGAAGTCATGGAAGATCCGTGGCCCACGTATCGCGACTTGGTAGATCAGTGCCCCGTCACACATGTTGAGGGCCTGGTGAACCCGATGTTCGCCATGGCTCGACGCGACGATGTACATGAGATGCTCACCAACACCGACTTGTGGTCAAACCGCCATGGGTCTGGGGTTGCCTACGACAAGAGCGTGGGCAGCGTACAACGCTACGACCCGCCCGAGCATGGCATTCGCCGGCGGTTCCTACGTGGGCCGTTTCTGCCGCGGGCCGCAGCCCAGAACGAGCCAGCGATCGCAGCGCTGGCCACCGAACTAGCGGAAGGTATCAAGCCGCGGGGTAGCGCCGAGTTGCACGACGACTTCGCGGTTCCGTTGCCGATTGTGGCCTTCTCGCGCATCCTCGGGATGGACGAGGATGACGCGCATCGTTTCAAGGAATGGGCCGACCTAACCACCCTGGGCATGACTTTCCCCGAGCGCGCAGTGGGTGTCCGCGACGCGGTGCGCAACTACACCCTCAATGAGGTGACGCGCCGGCGCACCGCCGTGGCCGAAGCCGGATTGCCCGACGGCGTTGACCCTGTGGGCGAGGTTGTGCCCGCAGGCATCTTGTCGCAGCTGTGCTGTCACCCATTGGAGGACGGCAGCTACGCCACAGACGACGAAGTCACCGGTTTAGTTGCCATGATGCTTGTTGCCGGGCATGAAACGACGACGTCGTTGATCACCAACGCCGTGTGGCGGCTGTTGGAGGATCGGAGCCGCTGGGAGCGACTGGTTGGCGAACCGAGCCTCGCCGAACAGGTCATCGAAGAGAGCTTGCGTTTCGATCCTCCGGTACTGGGCAACTGTCGAACAAACAACGAAGAGATCACCCGCCATGGAGTGACAATCCCCAAACACGCGAAGGTGCTTGGTTTGCTGGGCCCGGCAAATCGTGACCCGGAGCTGTTTGAAGCGCCCGATGAGTTCCGGATGGACCGCCCCATCACAGAGCTACGACGGCACTACAGCTTTGGGTGGGGTCCCCACTTCTGCCTCGGTGCCCACGTGGCGCGCTTGACGTCGCGTGTCGCGCTAGAGACTCTGGTGGAGCACCTGCCCACGCTCCGACTCGCTGGGGAAGCCGAGCGGCTACCGCAGCCGTTCTTGTGGGGTCGACACCGATTGCCCGTTGCGTGGGACTAGCTCCCGCGCAGTGACCACAGCCCAGTAGCGGTTGGTGTAGCCGGCAGCTAACGAGGTCGTTGCCCGTAGTCTTCCCAGGGGCCGTCGCGTTCGGCGATGACTTCTTTGAACCCTTGCTCGGCGATGGCTTCGGTCCATTGCAACGCTTCTTCGGTGTGTCGGGTCACCCCATCAAAGAAGGTGCCCAGCATCTGCGATGTACGCAAACCCATGTTCTCGTAGGCCTGGTTGATCAGCATCTTGTTGAGGGCCAGTTGGTTGGCGGGAATGGTGGCCATGCGCCGGGCTTCGGCCTCGGCGGCGGCGTGAATGTCGCCGGGTTCGCACACGTAGGAAACAAGGCCAATCCGGTGCGCGGTTTCGGCATCTATGGCGCGTCCGGTGAGCAGGAACTGTTTGGCATGTTCAAGCCCCAGCCGATGCACCCACATCATTGTTGTTGGGGTGCCGTAGATACGGCTGGGTGCGTAACCAATGTGCGCGTCGCTGGACATGAACAACAGGTCGGCGCACAAAATGAGATCTGTTGCGCCGCCAACCGCCCAGCCTTCGATGAGGCCGATCACGGGTTTGGGGCACTCCCATACTTTCATGAAGCGGCGCACGTTGTTGTTCATGAACTGGTAGTCACGGACCGGGTCCCAGGCGCCTTCTCGGCTCTTGGGCCCGCGGGCACCATAGGGCGTGGACCAGCCTGGGGGCCCGTCTTCTTCTTTGGTGAATTCGTGGGCCGCGGTGAGGTCATAGCCAGCGGTCAGGGTGCCCTGGGCGCCGCGCAAGATGATAGAAGCTACATCGGGAGACTTGGTTGCGGCGTCGATGCCGTCGGCGATGCCTTGGATTACTGCGTCAGTGAGCGTGTTTTTCTTGTGCGGGCGGTTCAGCGTGATGAACGCGACCCGGTCTTGCTCTTCGTAAAGGACGACGTTGTCAGCGGGGCTCATGGCTGGATCGTAACTTCGATGTCGTCAATGGGCCGCCACGGGTGGAGGACGGTGCTGGATTCGGGGTCGAACGTATAGTAGTGGCCCTGGCCCGGTTGGTCGTGGGCGCGGTCGATGGCTAAGCCCGACAGGTGGCAGAACCACAGGGTGCCGACTCCACCGTGGCCCACGACGGCGATTTCGGTGTCGGTTGTGCTGGTAGCAGCAGATACCAAGTCTTCAAGGCCGCTGACAATGCGCGACTGGGCGTCGACGGCGCGTTCCCAACCCCGCACCGATTCGTGAGGGTTCGCGAAGAATGCGTCGGCGAGCTGTTCGAACTCTGCGGGTGGAACGAAGCCCGTTGCACTTCGGTCATTCTCGCCTAGGCCCGCTCGGACCTCGACGGTAGTCCCGACGTGACCTGCCAAAATCTCGGCCGTTTCGACGGCCTTCGTCTCGTCGCTCGACACCACCCGGGTCAGCGCCGCGATCCAAGGTTGGTGCAGCATGCGTTCGGCTCGTTGTCGCCCGACATCGCTGAGTCCCCATTGCGGCACGGGGATTTTGCTGTCGACGTTGACGTTCGGGTGTGAGATGTAGCGGAGCACCAGTGTCCTGTCAGGTATGAGCAGGCGAAATCGCCTGATGGGACACTAAAGGATCGTAACGGTGCCGTCGCCGCCGTTTACCCGGATTCGCGCGCCTTCGGGGATGCGGTGTGTGGCGTCGGTTACCGAGACTACACAGGGCAGTCCGAGTTCTCGGCTGACGATGATGGCGTGCGATATCTGCCCGCCAACGTTGACTACCACCCCGTCTACGGCCATGAACAGCGGGGTCCATGCGGGATCGGTAAGCGGTGCAACCATGATGTCGCCTGGTGCGAGATCGGGCGGGTCTGCCGGGTCGAGCACAATGCGTGCGGTGCCTTCGATCTCGCCCGGACAGCCGGGAACTCCGGTAAGCACCTCACCTTGGAGGGCATCTTCTACGTCGGGTTTGCCCTTCTTGGCCCAAGAGCTCAACGGAGGCACAACTCCGTCCTTGATGAAGAAGGGCGGCTCAAGCTGCCAGAGTTCTTCCCAGTCTGCCCAGCGGTCTGCAAGCGTTTGGCTGAACTTGGCTGGGTTGGCGACAAAACCTGCGAGTTCGTCATGGGTGAGCATGAAGATGTGGTCTGGGTCAGCGAGGTCCCCCGTGTCGGCAGAGCGCCGTCCAAGCTCTCGGAACACCATCCTGGTTTCGTGGAGGGCCTTGATGAGGTTGGTCTTGGCCCGCTCGCGAAACACCATCATGTTGCCGCCCACCAGGGCGCCCTCAAAGGCACCTAGTAGCTCTTCGCCAAGGGGCGCAACCTTGCCACGGACCTCTTCGACAAGGGCCTCGCGTTGCGCGGCCAGCTTGGCTGCCCGGAGCTGAGGAGCTTCGTCGTCGTCTTGAAAACGGATGCGGTCTATTGCGGCTAGGGCAATGCTGGGGTCGGTCTCCCAGGTTTGGGCACTGAGTTCCCACTCGTTCGGGCCTCGTGAACCGAACGAGTGGAGAAAGGCATCGAAGTCTTGGAGGAAGTCAGCCGCGCTCTGATCGCCGGATTGTTTGAGGCGCGCAAGAAGGTCTGAGACCCCTTCGTCGAATGCTGCGCTGAGTGCCGTGGATGAGCGCACGGCTCGTGACATCTCCCACATGGCGTAGGAGGGCGCCGCTGAATCAACGTCACCCAAGCCAGCGAGGAGGCGCATTGGAATCGACGGGTCGCCAATTGCTTCAGCAACGGCGGCGAGCATCCCGGGCGCGATGCCCGACGAGCTGGATGCCACCATGTGACGATCCCCGAGATCGACAATGGTGGGCAGGATGGCCTCGGCGCGGGCAACAAGCTGAGCGGCACTGAGCGAACTCAAGTCCGGTCGAATGCTGCGCATGGCGTTGACGGTGGCCCGATCGACGAGTAACTGGGGCCATTCGGTGGCGCCCAACACAAACGCCATGTGGGCATCGGCAATGGGTTGAAGGTGGGGTTTTTGGTCGTCGGGATGCGGCGTGTAAGGGGGCACGTCGGGGTGGTCGCCAAAGAAGGCGAGGTCGAGCTGTTCGATCGTGACTGCGGGGTTGCGTACGGCTTGCATGCGCACGTTCGCAAGGTTGATGTAGAAGTAGCCGCCGAAGAAGCCGCAGATCTCGGGTGGGGACGGCCGCCATTCGGTGCTCTCATAGAACCCGGTGCGGGCCGCTCCAACTTGGAAGCCCACAAGGATGCCGTGGTCGAAGGCATACGTCTGGCCAAGCGGGCTGGCGGGCGTGGGAAGCACCTCGCCAGCGTTTGCGCGCGTGTAGTGCGGCCACCTCGGGCTTGGCTCGTGGTCAGTGAGCCACTGTTCGCTAGCCATGTTGCATTGCTCCTCTGGTGTTCAGCGCCGCCCGGCGATGTAGTCGTCAACGACCTTGTGGAAGTGTGCGACCCTGGCCTCTTGGCCAGACAGGACGGCCCGACGGAACGCTCGGCTACGCATGCCTAGCTGTTGACCGGCGGTAATGGATAGGTCTTGGTCGGGCACCAGCCCCATTGGTTCGTCGCCGAAGTCAAAGACGCGGTGCTCGGTTTGGTCGCCGTCGATGCGGATGTTGGTTGCTGCCCCCACGATGCCTTTGTCGGTCGCAGGCGAGAAAGCGTAGTACCAGTGATCGAAGAGGCATTGTTCTGGGTCGGTGGGGTGCGGGCGCATCCGTTGAAGGAGCACGCCGTCGGCGGCGAAGGTGACCGAGCAGTTGGGAAAGAGGTTGTAATGGTGGCTGTCGGTGAACTGTTGGTCACGCAGATTGTTGTAGTGGTGATGGCCACGCTTTGGCCCGAGCTTGCGCATTTGGGTTTGTATGGCTTTTCGGGCGCCGAGCGGGTTGTCGACGAAGTCGTCTGGGTTGAGGTCCCAGTGAGTGAGGCGTTCGCGGAGTTGGGCCGGTAGCGGGAGATCCTCGCCCAGCTGGGTCCGAGAAGGGGTGGCGCCAGGCATGATCATGCGATTGTGGCCCTGGTGCGCCATTTGGAAATCGCTGTACCGGTAGTTCTCTTCGTGCGTTTCCTTCATCTGTGGGTGCACCGACGGAAGGTGGTAGCTCTCGCAGAAGTTGTCCTGAATGACCTTCCAGTTGCATGGGACCCTGGCAGTCAAAGCGGTGACGCGTTGCCAGTCGGCTGGCTGGTACGCCAACCATTCATCCCAGATTGGTCCGAGGAACTCTTTCAGGGTTGGGGCTTGGTCGTCCATGGTAATCCAGACCCAGCCGCAGAACTCTTCGGTTCGGACCTCGGCCAGCCTCAGTGATTCGCAAGGGTCTGGTGAGAAGTCTTCGTGGTCGCGGACATGCACGAGTGTGCCGTCGGTTGCGTACTCCCACGAGTGGTAGGGGCACACAAATCGGTCTACATGGCCGTCGCTGCCAAAGACAATGCGCGACCCTCGGTGTTGGCACACGTTGTAGAACGTGCGGATGGTGCCATCTGCCTGACGGGTGATGATGAACGACTCGGGGCCAACTTCCTCGGCTTGATAGTCGCCGGGATTTGGGATCTCGTTGGCCCGACCGAGCAACAACCAGGCTCGGGTCCAGAGGCCGTCCCACTCTTTGGCAAAGAACTCACGGGATGAGTACCGCTCGGCGGTGATGGAAACAGCAGCCAACTCCTCGGGCGCAGGACCGTCCCAAGCGGGCGACGGCTCGCGTTGCCATGTCTGGTCAGTGTGCTGCGATTCCCCCACGGCGCCGACCCTACAGGTTGGCGCAAATGCAAGCCATCGATCGTGGTTGAGGATCAGGACACTAGCGACGACGAAGGTCGCGGTTGCTCTTGGTGGCGGCGTCAACTTGCGCTCGGCACAGGGCGACAAAGAGTTCGATGGTGGGCTCTTCATCTAGGCGGTCGATGACCCAGCGGTGCAGGACAGCCGCGGACCCAGCGGTAACAGACGCTGCCACAACCCGGGCTATCGCAGTGTCGAGTGCGAATTGGGTTTCGAGTTCGCTTGCCCAATGGGTTATGGATGCTTCGCGACGGCGCTCGATGGCCACTCGGAGGCCAGACTGGGCCACGTCGTTTGTGAGGCGCAGTAGCAGTCGTCCGTCTTGGCGAAGCTTGGTGGTCCACACGTGCAAGCTGCCACGGATTTTGTCGTCAAAGCTGAGGTCGGTGGAGGCCAGGAGCTGATCGATTTCGTCGTCGACCGGACCCACGAGGTGGTCATAGAGCTCGTTGGCTAACTGGTCGAGTGACTCGAAGTACTTGTAGGGGAGTGTTGGTGAGACCCCGGCTGCTTCGGCGACGCGCTCGAACGTGAGCTCTTGGCGCTGAGGTGTACGGAGGAGGTCTGCGGCTGCGTCCAGCAGGGAGGAACGCCGGTCCTCGCGACTCATCCTCTTTGGAGCGCTGTTGGCAGTCACGGCTCAAGGATAGCCCCTAGTTGCGCTATTCAGGATTCCTGATTAAGTTATTCACGAACTCTGAATAAGGATGAGTAATGAGCCAAACAACTACGTACGAACCTGTGGTGGACCGCGAGTTTGCCGAGATCTTTCTCCGCAACGTCGATGACCCCATCAAAACCCACGTCATGGGCATGTTCCACGGCTGGTGGGAAGTAGCTCCTCAAGACGCCATCGACCAGTACCTGGAACTCTTCCGAGCCCAGCCAGGAGCAATCGACTACCTAGCCGAACGCCATCTGCCAGAACCCCTCGCCCTTGAAGACCTCGCGCACTATCAGCGAGGGACGCTTGGGCACGCCTACCGGTCGTTCATTGTGGACAACGACCTGATGGCAAACTTGGCCACCAACTACCGGGAACTCCATGAACACCTGGGGGGCCAAGGAGCCCTTGACCGGATGCCCGATGACCTTCGCTACGCAGTGGTGCGGGGTTTCATGCTCCACGACTTCGTGCACACCATCACCGGCAACGCTCCCGATATTCGCGGCGAGCTGGTGGTAGCTGGCTTTCACTTCGCCCAAATGCAGTACCCCTACCACGCGTTCCGCATGGCGGTTACCACTGGGCACGTTGCGCTCGTGAACCCCAAAGGCATCGTCATGGTCATGGATGCCTTCTGCGAAGGCTGGACTCGGGGCCGCCAAGCCAAGAACCTGCACTTCACGAAGTGGGAACAACAGCTTGACCGTTCACTCGACGAAATCCGTGCTGAATACAACGTTGAGGTCACTGCTTAGGTCGGCCTTTGGGCCGCCTTGTCGGCACGCGCGACGGTGGTAGCTTCGCTCCATGGCATTGACACAATCGCATGTTGTTGGCCCGGATCTGCCCCCTGTCCGTGACAGCACGTTGGGGCAGCTATTGCGAGATGTTGTGGCCGAGGCGCCCGACAGGCCAGCGCTAATTGCCGGCACGCCCGATCCTGCCAACAGGCGCAGCTGGACGTACGCCGAGTTCCTCGAGGCCAGCGAGCAGGTTGCTCGCGCGCTGTTGACGCGGTTCTCGCCTGGTGACCGCGTGGCGGTGTGGGCCCACAACATCCCCGAGTGGCTCATGCTGGAGTTCGGTTGCGCACTTTCGGGAGTGGTGCTGGTCACCGTGAACCCCGCCTATGTGGCATCTGAACTGGAATACGTATTGACCCAGTCTCGGTCCCAGGCATTGTTTGTGGCGCACGACTTTCGGGGCAACCCGATGCTGGCCACCGCTCAGGAGGTGCACCCCAACTGTCCCGAACTGACCGAGATTGTGTGTTTCGACGACTGGGACGATTTCATTGCCTCGGGTGAGTCTTTCGAGGGGTCGTTGCCGGACGTGCAACCACACGACCCGATCATGATCCAGTACACGTCGGGCACTACCGGCTTTCCCAAGGGCGCCTACCTCAAACACATTGGCCTCGCTAACAACGGGGCTCACACCGGCGAACGCATGGGTATCCAGCCGGGTGGGGTCATGGTTGTTCCCATGCCGCTCTTCCACACTGGCGGAAGCGTCTGTTGCACGCTGGGAGCTGTTGGCAACGCCTGCACCATGGTGTTGGTCGAAGCTTTCGAACCGGGCCTGATGCTTGAACTTGTGGAGACCTACAAGGGCACTGCCATGTTGGGGGTTCCCACCATGCTGGTTGCCCTCACCGAGCACCCGGCGTTTGAGACGGCGGACCTGTCGACCTTGGGGGCCATCTGTTCAGGCGGCTCGTTGGTGCCGGCGCCGCTGGTTCGGATGCTCGAAGAGAAACTGGGTGCACCGTTCACGATTGTGTTTGGCCAGACCGAATGCTCGCCCGTCGCGTCCATGACCCAGCCGTCGGATTCAATTGAAGACAAGGCCGGAACCATTGGCCCCCCAATGCCGGGGGTAGAGATCAAGATCGTCGACACCGAAACCGGTGAGACGCTGCCCGTCGGCGAGGTGGGCGAGTACTGCACCCGCGGCTACCACGTCATGAAGGGCTACTTCGAGATGCCCGACAAGACCGCCGAAGCCATCGACGAAGACGGCTGGCTTCACACAGGCGACCTATGCGCCATGGACGAACGCGGCTACTGCACAGTCGAAGGCCGCCTGAAGGACATGATCATCCGAGGCGGCGAGAACATCTACCCGCGCGAACTCGAAGACTTGCTCTTTGCCCACGAGTCGGTCAGCGGAGTTGCCGTCGTCGGGCTCCCAGACGACAAATGGGGCGAAACCGTTGGTGCGTTTCTCAGCCCAGCGCCGGGTCATGAGATCGACAAGAACGAGCTGTTTTCCTACATGCGAGAAAACCTCGCTCCCCACAAGACCCCGAAGCAGTGGTTTGCGGTTGAGGAGTTCCCCATGACTGGTTCAGGCAAGATCCAGAAGTTCAAACTGCGTGAGGACTGGGTCGCCGGCAAGTGGACTGAACTCTAAGTCCGACTGCACTTAGACGGCGCCCGGGCCCCTGCGTGGATGGATGTCGGCTTCGGGTTTGGTGGGGTTTCATTCCCAACGACACCGACCACCGCGGTGCGCCCCAAGTCACCGTGCGCGCTTCGAGGTCGGTGCCGAACGCCGGATTGCCGTCGCGGGCATCGCTGAGGGCATGCTGTCGAGGGCCTAGCGCTGTGGGTTGCGGCCGTTCCAGGCGACAAGGCGGTCGATGGCTGGGGCATTGTCGTCCACGGGAACTTGTTCGGCGAAGGGGATCGCTACGTCAGGGAGGCCCATGTTCTTGGAGATCTCCTCGAAGACTGCGAGGCGGTTTTCGGCGGGGAGAAAGTCTCGTTCTGCAAGTGCGGCAGCGACAACAGCGTCGTCCCATTCGGGTTCTTGGCCGGTGGCGACTGCGAGGTCCCAAGTGTGGACGGTGAGTTCGGAAAAGTAGGACGACAGCACCTTGGCGCCGGTGCCTTGGACCCAGGGCAATGCCATGGGCTGTTCCAGCAGGGCATCGTTGCTCCAAGCCTGCCTGACGCGAGCGGCTGCCGCAGCCCAAGCTTGTGGCCAGGCGTCTTCGGGTGCGAGGGCTTCGGTGACCGCGAAGGGGTCGTCGCCGTTGCCAAGTGCGCCGACGCGGTCGAGCACACCGACGAGGTGCATCATCATGGTTCGCACGTCCATCTCATCGCATGGGGTTGGGTCACTCAGTTGGTCGGGCCGCACATTGGCGATGACCGATGACGTGGTTGCGATGGCGCTGCCCAGGATGTCCCGTGGGTCGGTGTTGGTGGGAGTGGAGGTTGCTGTTGATGATGTCATGTAGTCATCTTCGTCACCTAAATAGGTCAGGAAGTGGCCGGTTTGAGAGATTTCCCAAAGAGAATCGGGAACGGGTCTGCTTCGACGCGCTGAGGCAGGGCCTCGTAGCCGCCAGGCGTGCTCGCTGGTCAGGGGCTGACTAGGAGCGAGTGCCTAGTTCTGAGGGGGCGTGGGCCTGGCTGTGTGTTGCCAGTTCGGCGAGTGACAGGGCTTCGGCGGAAGGCACGCCGATGGCTTCAAGGAGGCGGGCGACTACTGCTGCGATGTCAGTGTTGGTCTGCTGCGTGGGGCGGTCGGCGGCGACCATCCGGCGAATGGTTGCCATTAGCGTGCCCGAGACGAGGTCGATGGTGATGGGGTCGTCGCCGTAGGCGAAGCGGCCGCTTTCGTGCCCATCGGCAAGGTCGGCGCGGAGGTGTTGTTGGATGCCCGCATGGAGTGGCGTGGGGCAGTCGGCGAGGCGGAGGATGGCTCGTCCCCACAGCGGTTGGTGCTGGGCTGCCTGGAGGACTCGGACGCTGGCGACAGCGAAACGCCAGGCCGGGTCTGCGCCCAAGGTGTCGTCCGCGCTGGCTTTGGTGATGGCCTCGAGTGACTCGCGAGCCAGCGCCTGGATGAAGTCGTCGCGGTCCACAAAGTGGTTGTAGAAGGTGCCGTTGGAGACTTCGGCTGCTGCCACAACATCGGAGGCCGTAAGAGCTTCGCCGCGTTCGGCCACTACTGCGAGGCCTGCCTCAATGAGCTTGTGACGGGTTCGCTCGCGCTTGGTTGGTTTGGCTTGGGTCATCGGCGGTCACTGTAGCCAGAAGATTCATAGTTGACAATGTTGTCAATTCTGACAATAGTGTCAATTCTGATCGACGGCTTCCTAGACGGAGGCACGCGACGAGAGGACGACATGAACTACACCCTTGCCAACATTGATGGACGCGCAGCGCTTGTGGCCCAAGGACAGTGGTACGACCTTGAGGTGGTATCGGGTGGAGCGCTTGGCCCCGACCCCATGGCTGCGCTTGGCGAACCAGGTCAGTTGGCGGCGCTGACCGCCAAGCTAAACGAACATCAGCCCGGCGGGGAAGTGGAGACCGCGACGCTCGAAGCACCGGTCCCGAATCCGCGCAGCGTCTTTGCCATCGGCCTCAACTACCAAGCCCACGCCGATGAGGGCGCTATGGAGGTGCCCGAGAACCCACTGGTTTTCGCGAAGTTCCCCACGTGCCTAGTGGGTCCTTCAGCAGACGTACAGCTACGCAGCGACCTGGTGGACTACGAAGGCGAACTCGTAGCGGTGATAGGACCTGGTGGCAAAGACATCCCACCCTCCCAAGCCTGGAACCATGTGGTCGGACTCATGGTGGGCCAAGACATCTCCGACCGGGCCGTGCAGTTTGCGGCCAAACCCCCACACTTCGACCTGGGCAAATCTTTCGACACCTTCGGTCCAATTGGGCCCGTCATGGTGTCGCCAGATTCCGTCGACCGCAACAACCTCCGCATCACCACCGAAGTCAACGGCGAAGTCCGCCAAGACGGCACAACCGACCAACTCATCTTTGACATCCCCACCCTGGTCTCGTACCTATCGCGGGTAGTGACGCTCCAGACCGGGGACTTGATCTTCACCGGCACCCCCGAAGGCATCGGGGCCACGCAGGGCAAGTTCTTGGCCGGCGGCGATGTCGTGACCACTCGGATTGACGGCATTGGTTCGCTGACGAACCCATGCGTGCGGATAAGCGACCACAACGTCTGCTGATTCGATGCGCTCGCCAACACCGCCAACCCCAGCTCAACTCACCACGAACAAAGGACCCAACATGACTACCTCGTCACCCCGGCTTTCAATGAGCCATGCCACTCTCGCGGTCAAAGACCTCGACACCATCTTGGACTTCTACTGCAGCACCTTGGGCTTTCATGTCACCAACCGCGGCGACATGCCCGATGGGTCCCAGATGGCTTTTGTCTCCCAAGACCCCACCGAACACCACCAGATCGTGTTCATCTCTGGGCTTCCCGAATCCGAGCATCAGTTCGTCATGCTCGATCACCTGGCATTCCGCACCGGCAGCCTGGACGACCTTCGGGCCATTGGTGAGCGCCTGGCCGACGCTGGTGTCGAAGGCGTGATTCCCATCAACCACGGCAATGCGTGGTCGCTGTACTTCAATGACCCTGAGGGCAACGGCCTGGAGTGCTTTGTAGACAGCCCGTTCCATGTGGCCCAACCCTTCGCCGATGGCTTCGATCTCAGCGCCGACGACGCAACCATTGCGGCCGACACCCGAGCCAAGATCGAAGACGACGCCGAATTCCAATCCCTGCGCGAGTGGCAAGCCGCCTTTCGGGCACGCTTGGACAACACCGAAGCCGGGGCCTAGCCATGGACCTAGGAATCGCTGGCCGCAAGGCCATCTTGATGGCGTCGAGTCGTGGGTTGGGGCGTGCCTGTGCCGAGAGCCTGGCTCGGGAAGGCGTCAACGTTGTGATCAACGGCCGGACGGCCGCCGACGTCGACACCGCCGTTGCTGAACTCGGTGCCAGTTACGACGTGGATGTGCGAGGTGTCGTGGGCGACGCATCGACCGGCGACGTGCACCGTGCGCTCCTTGATGCCTGCCCAGAACCCGACATCGTGCTCCTGAACGGCGAAGGTCCGCCGCCAACGCCATTTGGCCGCCTTGATGCCGACGCGCTTGACGCGGCGTTCCAGCAAGCTGTGGTTGGACCGGTCAGCTTCTTGCAGTTGGTGGTGCCCGGAATGGTGGAGCGCCGATTCGGTCGAGTGGTCGCGGTGAGCTCGGCCATGGTGAAGACGCCCAACCCGGTGATGAGCCTGTCGCATGGAACACGGCTGGGGTTGGCAGGAATCTTGAAGGGCCTCTCCAAAGATGTTGTGGCCCACAACGTGACCGTCAACCAGCTGCTGCCCGAGCGCTTCGACACGGGCCGCCAACAACAAATGGCAGAGCTGGTCATGAAGTTCAAGGGTGTCACCTACGAAGAGGCCCGAGCAGAACAGGTTGCCTCGATCGCTGCGGGTCGTCTGGGCCGCCCCGAAGAGTTCGGTGATGCGTTCGCCTACCTGTGCTCGGCCCAAGCCGGGTACGTGTCTGGCCAAAGCTTGCAACTCGACGGCGGCAGTTACGAAGGGGTCTTC
>JAUIIS010000071.1 GCA_030431575.1 Acidimicrobiia bacterium
GGTGCTGTATCCGGCCGCGGGCTTCACCAAAGCACAGGTCATTGATTACTACGTGCGTGTGGCACCCACCATGCTCACCCACATTGCGGGGCGTGGCATCACGCTTCGGCGCTGGCCCAACGGGGTGCACGAGACGTCATTCTTCGAGAAGCGATGCCCCTCCCATGCCCCCGACTGGATTACGCCGGTGGCTGGGCCCGGTGACCGCGGCGGAACTATCAACTATTGCTGCCTCAACGAGCCTGCGGCGCTAGCTTGGACCGCCAATCTGGCGGCCCTAGAGATCCACGCTCCCATGGCCCGTGCCACCAACATCGAATCACCCACGATGCTGGTCTTTGACCTCGACCCTGGTGCACCAGCAGGGATCGCCGAATGCGCCCAGGTGGCGCTTCGGATACGAGAGCTCCTCAGCGACCTGGACCTAACCGTCTACCCTAAAACCTCGGGTTCCAAAGGACTGCAGCTCTATCTGCCGCTCAACACGCCCCACACACACGACCACTGCTCGCAGTTTGCGTTGGCTGTTGCTCAACTCCTCGAAAAACAGACCCCCAAGAGCGTGACCAGCATCATGAAGAAGACCTTGCGCGAAGGCAAGATATTCGTGGACTGGTCACAAAACAGCCGCCACAAAACAACTATCGCCCCGTACTCACTTCGGGCAAAGGACCATCCCACGGTGTCCACGCCCCTTGCCTGGGACGAGGTGGCAGAAGGGGCCGAGGGTGCACCCCTGAGCTTCGGGCCCGACGACGTGCTGGAACGGATCGATGGCATCGGAGATCCGTTTGCTCCAACCGCAACCCAACAACAGGCGCTGCCCCAACCGAACGCTAGTTAGTGCTGGGGTCGAAACTCTCTGCGGGCTGAGTCAGGTTTCGCTCGATTTGCACTGCGGCGTACGCGTCGATCTCGTCGAGCGTTTCCTTGTCGAGTAGTGCCGCTGTCAATGCTTCAAGACGGTCACGCTCGTTGGTCAGCAAGGTCAGGGTCTCGGCGTAGCACTCGTCAATGATGCGCTTGACCTCGCGGTCCACCAACTCCATCGTCGCTTGCGACGTATTGGGATTACCAAAGGGCGACTCTTGGCCGTGCGGCGGCAACGCCGTGACCATGCCAACTGCGGGGCTCATTCCCCAACGGCCAACCATGTTGCGGGCCAAGGCCGTTGCCACTTCGATGTCGTTAGCAGCACCAGTTGTGACACTGCCGTACACCAGTTCCTCAGCGGCTCGCCCACCCAGCATGACCTTTATGCGACCCAGCAGGTAGCTGGTGTCGTGGGAGTACCGGTCCGCGTCTGGCGTAGACAAGGTCACGCCCAACGCCCGGCCACGGGGAATGATGGAGATCTTACGGACTGGGTCGGCGCCTGGTTGGAGCATGCCCAGCAGCGCATGCCCAGCCTCGTGATACGCGGTCCGTTCGCGTTCGGCTGGGTCGATCACAATGTGGCGCTCCACGCCAAGCATGATCTTTTCCAACGCCCCCGTGATATCGCAGTGCTCGACACTGTCATTGCCACGCCGAGCAGCGGTTAGCGCGGCTTCGTTGACCAGGTTGCGTAAGTCTGCGCCAACCATTCCTGGGGTTGCGCTGGCCACAGATTCCAAATCGACGCCGTCGGCTAGGGGTATGCCGCGGGTATGGATGGCAAGAATGGCTTTGCGACCAGGTTGGTCAGGCGGGTTCACCACGACCTGACGGTCAAAGCGACCCGGCCGCAACAACGCGGAGTCGAGGATCTCGGGCCGGTTGGTCGCGGCTAGGACGATCACGCCTTCATTGCCCCCAAACCCGTCCATCTCGGTCAGGATTTGGTTGAGGGTCTGTTCGCGTTCGTCATGGCCGCCCAAGCCCCCGCCGCTCCCGCGAGCTCGGCCAACAGCGTCGAGTTCGTCAATGAAGATGATTGCCGGCGCCAGCTTCTTCGCTTCATTAAAGAGGTCTCGTACTCGGCTTGCGCCGACGCCCACAACCATCTCAATGAACTCCGAAGCCGAACTTGAAAAGAACGGCACGTCGGCCTCGCCAGCTACGGCGCGCGCCAACAACGTCTTACCGGTTCCCGGAGGCCCGCTGAGCAGGACACCACGCGGGATGTTCCCGCCCAGACGGGCATATTTCTCCGGTTCTCGCAGAAAGTCGACAAGCTCAGAAAGCTCGCCCTCGGCCTCGTCGATACCTGCGACATCTGCGAACGTGACTCTGGCCTCAGCCGAGTCTTCGTACCTCTTGGCCTTTGATCTCCCTAGGCCACCCATGCCGCCCATTCCGCTGCCCAGCTTGCGAAACACCAAGATGAACAAGCCCACAAGCAGCAGGGTTGGGCCGAAACTGAAGACAATGATTTCCCACAACGCAGCGGGCGGATCTACGGCCTCGGCGTTGACCTCAGCCCCCTGAGATCGAAGCTGATCCAACAGCCCATCTTCGCCCGCAAACAACGGACGTTCAGTTGCGAACCCAACCGCAGCCCCGCCGCTATCGGGCGGGAACTCGACAGGGGTTTTGAACTCGCCCTGGATGGTCTCGCCACGCGACGTAACCTCGGCCACGTTGGCGGATTCAACCTGTTCGAGAAAGACGGTGTAGGGAACTCGGGTGTGATCGTCGGCCAGCATGGCGCCGGCAATGATCCAGTTGGCCAATAGCAGGCCACCAATCACAAACCAGAACGTTCGCCGCCGCATGGGGGCAAACCAGCTGCGCTCGGCCTTGGTGTCCTCTTCCACACCCTCAACGCGCCACCGATGATCATCAGATGGATCGCCGCTCGCATCTTGGCGCGACGGTTCGAGGCCAGGATCGCTCATGAAGCTGGGTCGCTCATGACGTTGGGCTGGTCAGGGGAGTAGCGCGCCACACAGGTGGCTTGGGCGGAGATGGACACCGCACTCCATCGGCACCTGCCACGCCAACCTGAGGGTGCCCACACCATCTGGCCCGATCCCTTGCACCGCTGGGCCCTTGATGCCTTGCAGCGGACATGCCAACTACTACCATGAGGTCGACGACCTGGTTGGGTGGCTGCGGATCGGCCAGGACAAAGCGGTTCAGGGACACGAGGGGGAATGTGACGACATCACTCGTCCGACTAGCACGGTATTGCGCAGCCAATCGGAAAAAAGTGCTGGGCATCTGGTTAACGGTTGCCGTCGGGCTGACCGTGCTGGTGGCTGCGCTCGATGTCGACGTGGCAAGCGAACTTCGTGTTCCCGGAGCCGACTCGCAAAAAGCCCTCGACCTACTCGAAGATCAGTTCCCCGAGTTCGCCGGCATCAGCGCACAGGTGGTATTCCACGCCCCCAACGGCGTGTCCGCACAACAGGAGACCATCGACAGTGCGCTGGCACGGATCTGGCAACTCGATGACGTTGGTCTGGTCTCCGCCCCGTTCGGCCCAGCGAGTCCCGATGGCACAACCTTCGTCGCGGCCGTCGACTACAGCGTTTCCCAGGCCGATCTCGACGAAGGAAGCCGCGACAAACTCGTCGAAGCCATCGCTGAGGCACGCGGCCCCGACCTCCAAGTCGAGGTTGGCGGCGCACTCGGCTTCTTTGATGCCACCGAGACAAGCACAGCCGAGCAGATTGGCATCGTGGTCGCCCTCGTTATCTTGCTGATCGCATTTGGCAGCCTGGTGGCGGCCGGACTGCCATTGGTCGCTGCCTTGGTGGGCCTGGCCGTGGGGCTGGGCCTAGTCAACCTCCTGTCGCTCGTCGCCGACATCCCCCGCACAGCCTTGACCCTGGTCACCATGATCGGCATAGGGGTGGGGATCGACTACGCGCTGTTCATGGTTACCCGCTATCGCGAACTCCTCGACCGCTACCGCCTCGACCTCAACTCCGTGGGCAAAGCAGCCGCAACCTCAGGCAAGGCGGTGGTCTTTGCTGGTGGGACAGTGGTGATCTCCATATTGGGTTTGGCCATCTCCGGCGTGCCCTTTGTGGCCTGGATGGGGGTAACCGCCGCCATCGTGGTTGCCGTCATGGTGGCGGTGGCCATTACCCTCATTCCGGCGCTGCTCGGGTTTGTGGGCGATCACATCGACAGCCTGGCTATACCCGGTATCGATCCAACGTCGCAGCCAAACGAAGATTCCCGCTGGGTGCGGTGGGGACGTCACGTGTCTTCGCGGCCGTGGCCCCACCTCGTCATTGGTGTGCTCAGCCTGGTCATGCTCTCGCTCCCTTTGGTCGACATGCGGCTAGGGCAAAGCGACGCCGGCAACTTCTCCGAAGACACCAGCCACCGGCGCGCCTACGACCTCATCTCCACCCACTACGGGCCAGGGTTCAATGGGCCACTCCTTATTGCTGTCGACTTCACCAACGGGGGCACCATCGACGCTGTTGGCGCCGAAGCCGACGCCATCGCTGGGCGCGACGACGTGGCCACGGTGGGGTTCGTGGCGGGAGCAACCTCGGGAGATGCCGCCATCTTCACCGTGGTGCCCACGTTCTCGCCTCAAGCCGTGGGCACAGAAAACTTAGTGAAGGCACTCAGAAACGACGTGTTCCCCAACGGGCTAGCCCAAACCGGAGCGCTTGCCCACGTGGCCAGCACCACGGCCAACAACATCGACCTCGCCGAACGCATCGGGTCTAGGCTGCCGTGGTTTGTGGGCGCCATAGTGGCCGCATCCTTTGTGTTTCTTGTCCTCATCTTTGGGTCGCTTCTCGTCCCGCTCAAAGCAGCGTTGCTCAATCTGCTCTCCATTGGCGCCGCATACGGCGTTATCGTCGCGATCTTTCAGTGGGGGTGGGGTCTGTCCATCGTGGGACTCGAGGACACCATCCCCATCAGCCCCGTCATCCCGATGCTCATGTTTGCCGTGCTATTTGGCCTGTCCATGGACTACGAGGTCTTCCTGCTCTCGCGCATCAAAGAGGAATACGACCGCACAGGCGACAACACCGAAAGCGTTGTTCGCGGTCTGGCATCGACCGGGCGCATCATCACCTCAGCAGCGCTCATCATGGTGTGCGTCTTCTTTGGATTCGTGCTGTCGGCAGACCCGCTGATCAAGATGGCTGGGGTTGGCCTCGGCACGGCCATCTTGGTCGACGCAACCATCGTGCGCTGTATCTTGGTCCCGTCGACGATGGCGTTGCTTGGGGATCGCAACTGGTGGATGCCCGAACGGCTCGCCAGATTCCTGCCCCGTATCGACGTCTGATCCAGGCTTACGAGCCGCCCGCCACCTCATTAGGGTCAAAGCGCCAAGGTTCGCGAGGCAACACAGCGGGGTCAAAGACCCCCAGTAGTTCGTCTGCGCTAGGCGTAGGCATTGGGCCGGCGCTGAGATCAGCCTCAATGACGTTAAGTGAGACCGCCAAGATTCCCAAGACCTCAGCGCTCGACTGACCAAGAGCAAGACGGTCATCGAGGGTCACCGCGCCGTCGCGTTTGGCCAGCCGGTCACCAGTGGCGTTGAGCACCAAAGGTACGTGCGCAAACGCCGGCGCGTGCACCCCCAACAACGCCCCCAGGTGCAGCTGGCGCGGCGTAGAAGGCGCCAGATCATCACCGCGCACTACTTCCTCGACGTGTTGAAAGGCGTCGTCCACCACCACAACCAAGTTGTAGGCAGGGGTTCCGTCTCGCCGCGCCAAAACAATGTCGTCAAGGTGCGCCTCAACGGTGCCCAGGAGGCGATCCTCGAAGCGGGCCACACCGCCGACGCTACGCAAACGAATAGCTGCGGGACGTCCGTCAGCTATGTGGGCCTGTTCCTGGGCTGCGGTGAGGTGCGCACACGTGCCCGGGTAGACGCCGTCGGGCAAGTCCACATGCGGTGCAGCTGCAGCTTGGCGAATCTCGCGCCGGCTGCAGTAACAGCGGTACGTCAAGCCCTGACTCACCAACGAGTCGAGTGCGGCTCGATACCGCTCTAGGTGTTCGCTTTGGCGCAGTTCGCCGTCCCACGAAAGCCCCAGTCGTTCGAGGTCGCGCCGCTGCGCGTCGTAGTACTCGGGGCGCACAAAGTCCGAGTCAAGATCTTCGAACCTCAGGAGGAACTCGCTGCCCACAGAACGGGCGAAGAGCCATGCCAACAACGCCGTCCGCAAATTGCCGAGATGCAAAACCCCAGTTGGACTCGGTGCAAATCGACCCCGCACAGGACACTAACGGGCCACGAAATACTTGGCTTGAGGGTGATGGCAGATCAGGGCCGACGTGGACTGCTCGGGCTGGTACTGGAACCCGGTCTCCTCGTTGCATTCCAGACCCAACCGCTCGCCCTCGAGCAGCTCGAGAACCTTGGTGTTGTCTTCGAGATCTGGGCAAGCCGGGTAACCCCAGCTGTAACGGCCGCCGCGGTACTTCTGGCGGAACAAGCCCGCAAGGCTCGGGCCGTCTTCATGGGCAAAGCCCCATTCTTCTCGGATACGCCGGTGCCACATCTCGGCAAGAGCCTCAGCCATCTCGACACCGAGACCGTGCAGCAACAAGTAGTCCTGGTACTTGTCGGCAGCGAAGAGTTCGGCCGTGCGTTGCGAGACGGCCTCGCCCATGGTGGCGATGTGGAAGGCCGCGTAGTCGACTTCGGGCCCGCTTGCGGGGCGGAAAAAGTCGGCAATGCACATGTAGGGTTCTTTGCTTTGGCGAGGGTAGCTGAAGCGCATCCGTTCGGTAGAGCGGGACTCGTCGGTCCAGATCACCAAGTCGTTGCCGTCGCCGTTGGCGGGGAAGTACCCGTACACAACCTGAGGGGTCAACAAGTTGGCGGCCTTGGCAGCGCTCAATTGCGTTCGCAGGGTCGACCTGATGCGGTCCTTGAAGTCCGCGTCAGCCTCGCCCTTGTCTGGGCGGAACTGCCACTGATTACGGAAGAGCGCAGTCTCGTTGATGTATTCGGCAACCTCGTCAATGCTGATGCCTTTCATGACCCGGCTACCAAGAAAGGGGGGAGTGAATACAGGATTGTCGGTGGCCACATCGGCAGAGCGCTCAGGCAAAGAAGCGGGGTCGACAGGGACCACGTCGGAGCGCTTAGGGAGGTCTCGACCAGTCGGGACCCGCCCAAATTCGGGGTCGTCGTCGCCTCGATGAATCTCCATGAGCCGGTCCATCACCCGGAGACCCTCAAAGGCATCTTTGCCATAGAACAAGCGACCCTTGTAGACCTCTCGCAGGTCTTTTTCGACGTAGGTGCGAGTAAGTGCCGCGCCACCGAGCAGCACGGGCGTGTCTGCCAAACCGCGATCGTTCAACTCGGCCAGGTTGTCGCGCATAATCAGTGTGGACTTCACCAAAAGCCCGCTCATGCCCACCGCGTGCGCGCCGGTCTCGGAGACCTTCTCGGCCATTTCGTTGATGCCAACCTTGATCCCAAGGTTATGCACCGTGTACCCGTTGTTGGTGAGGATGATGTCCACCAGGTTCTTGCCAATGTCGTGGACGTCGCCCTTGACCGTGGCCAACACAATGGAGCCTTTGCCGTCGTCGGTGTCGGCCTTGTCCATGTGCGGTTCGAGGTGTGACACCGCAGCCTTCATGGTCTCTGCAGACTGCAGCACGAAGGGAAGCTGCATTTCGCCAGAAGCAAAGAGTTCACCCACAACCTTCATGCCTGCAAGCAAGGTGTCGTTGATGATGCTGAGTGGTGCGGTGCCTTCGGCCATGGCCAGATCGAGATCGTCCGTCAGGCCTTCGCGGTCACCGTCGATGATCCGATGCTCTAGCCTTTGTTTGACAGGCCAATCGGTGCGGTCTTCTTTTTCGACTTTGGCGCTTTTGACGTCGGCAAAGACCTCAAGCAGTTCTTGGAGCGGGTCGTAATTGGGATTGGTGCCGTCGCCGCCGGCAGTCCCACGCTTGTCCCACACCAGGTCCATGCATACCTTGCGCTGTTCGTCGGGGATTCGGTTGAGGGGCATGATGCGGGCAGCGTGAACAATCGCAGAGTCAAGTCCAGCGTCGACACACTCGGCCAGAAACACCGAGTTGAGTACGTGGCGTGCGGCGGGGTTGAGACCAAACGAGACGTTGGAAACGCCCAAGGTGGTGTAAACCCCGGGGAGTTCTTCCTTGATCCGACGGATGGCCTCGATAGTGGCAATGCCATCGCCACGCAGATCATCGTCGCCGGTTGAGAGCGGGAAGGTCAAGGCATCGAAGATCAGGTCTTCGGGGCGGAGGCCATAGTCGTTGATGGCAATGTCGTGAATCCGATGAGCTACCCGCAGCTTCCACTCGAGATCGCGCGCCTGGCCTGTTTCGTCGATCAACAAGCAAATGACGGCGGCCCCGTACTCCTTGGCAAGCTTGAACACAGCATCGATACGGCTTCCGTCGCCTTCGCCGTCTTCGAGGTTCGCCGAGTTCAAGATGGCCCGGCCACCAATGTGGGCGAGACCGGCCTCCATGACCTTGGGTTCGGTGCTGTCGAGGACCAGTGGTGCAGCAACCTGGGTGGCAAAGCGCGCGGCAATGGCGTCCATGTCGACGGCACCATCGCGGCCCACGTAGTCGACGCAGACATCAAGCACGTGTGCGCCTTCGGCCACCTGGTCGCGAGCCATCTGCAGGCACGTGTCGAGGTCTTCTTCGAGCAGGGCTTCTCGGAACTTCTTCGAGCCGTTGGCGTTGGTGCGTTCGCCAATGATGAGGAACGAAGTGTCTTGATCGAATGGCACATGGCTGTAAATCGAGGTAGCACCTGGCGCAAGCTGCGGGCGCCGCGGTGCTGGCGTGAGGTCGTGGCATCGGTCTGCTAAAGCCGCTATGTGTTCCACCGTGGTGCCACAGCAGCCTCCGATGATCGAAACACCAAGCTCGGTGACGTAGCGCTCCATGTAGTCGGCAAGCTCGGTGGGGGTGAGGTCGTAGTGCATGTGCCCGTCAACAACCGACGGCATCCCGGCGTTGGGGATGCACGAGATAGGTACTGGTGACATCTCGGAAAGAACCCGCAGGTGCTCGCCCATCTCGGCGGGGCCGGTCGCACAGTTGATACCCAAGACGTCGGGTTGCAGCGGGGTAAGCGCAGCAATAGCGGCACTCATCTCGGTGCCTGGCAGCATGCGCCCGGTGACCTCGATAGTTACCTGGACCTGGAGCGGCAACGTCTTGCCAGCCTCGGCCATGGCCAGGCGGCAGCCCGCTAGAGCGGCTTTGGTACCCAACAGGTCGAACATGGTTTCGACGATGAACAGGTCGACGCCGCCCTCGATCAGTGCAGACGCCTGCGTGTGGTAGGCATCTCGAAGCTCGCTGTAGCGAATCTGCCCGAGGCTGGCAAAGCGGGTACCGGGGCCAATGCTGCCCGCAACCCAACGCGGCTGGTCCTTTGTTGCGTGACCACTGGCCACTTCCCGAGCGAGCCGGGCCGCAGCAACGTTGATCTCGTGCGCTTGATGGGCAATGTCGTACTCGCTGAGAGGAATGTCGAATGCCCCAAAGGTGGCCGTCTCGATGACGTCGACGCCTGCGGTCAGGAACGTGTCGTGCATGGCGGTGATGACGTCTGGGCGGGTGAGCACCAACAGCTCGTTGCACCCTTCGAGATCCTCGCCGCCAAAGTCGTCGGGACCGAGATCTTGGGTCTGAACGTGCGTGCCGAATCCGCCGTCAAAGAGGAGCACTCGCTCGTTCGCTGCGCCAATGTAATCTGCCATGCCTGGAAGGCTACCTACCGGTTGGGTCATCTTGTGGGCCATTGCCGATCGCCGGCCTTTCCCGCTTGGATCGGCGCCGTCCCCAGGCTCTGTATCGGCCATCAGGCCAATTGGTCAAGGGAAGCCGGAACTTCGGAGTAGTCTCAAGAGCGCATGAAGGTCTACACGCGCGCCGGCGACGACGGCACCACGGGTCTGCTGTACGGCGGTCGGGTACCAAAAAACAGCGAGCTTCCTGTTGCCTACGGAGGCGTCGACGAAGCACAGGCTGCACTTGGCGTCGCCCGAGCCGAATGCCAACGCGGCGACGATCTAGACACCGTACTGGTGTCGGTCATGGCAGATCTCTGGGTGCTCATGGCAGAACTCGCCACGTTGCCAGCTAACCGAGGCAAGCTCACGCCTGGGGCAAGCCTGGTTACCCAAGACATGGTCGATGCCCTGGAAACACAGATCGACGCGTTCTCCGAGCGTTTCGATCCGCCCACAGAGTTTGTCGTGCCCGGCCAAACCCGGATTTCGGCCCTTCTCGATGCGGCAAGAACCGTTGTTCGCAGGGCCGAGCGCGACGCCATTACCGCAGATGCGTTCACCACAGATGCAACCATGAGCCACGACAACGACGCTGTGGCGCCGTCGCTTGTTGTGCCCTATCTCAACCGTTTGTCCGATCTTGTGTGGACACTGGCACGCTGGGAGGAAGGCAATGCCCTTCCAACTCGCGCCGCCAAGAGCCCGCAGGCCCCTAAGGAGTAAGCAACCAATGACGCTCACCATCACCCTCGCTCGCAAGGTCCCAGCCAAGGCAGAGCTGGCAGCTTTGGCTGTTACCAAAGAAACCGTTAGCGGCGCGGCCGACGACCACCTTGGACTTGATTGGGCAGTTCTCAACAGCCGCGGTTTCGATGGTTCAATAGGTCAGGTACAAATCGTTGGCGGACCCGCTGGGCCAACTGCTGTCCTTGGGCTGGGCGAAGCCGAGAGCTTGTCCACGTCGGCGTTCCGTCAAGCCGGCGCAGCCCTAGCCCGCGCCGCTAAGCGCCACAAGCGTATTGGGGCCGACGTGGTCGACGCAGGTGGCGACGCCGTTTCCAAAGCCGAGGCGGCCCAGGCATTTGCCGAAGGTCTCGAGCTTGGTGCGTATACCTACACGGCCCTCAAGAGCGATCCCGAACCCAACAAGCTTGTTGGGGTCACCCTGGTTGGTGCTGGTAAAACCATCACCGCGGCGGTAGCGAAGGGTCAGGCAATCGCCGAAGGCGTCAACCTGGCACGCGACCTTGTCAACGAGCCAGGTGGTTCGCTTACCCCGGCTGCGTTTGCCCGCAAAGCCACCCAGGTGGCCAAGGCCAACAAGTTGACCATCAAGGTCATGGGCCTGCCAGAGATCAAGAAAGCCAAGCTTGGCGGTTTACTCGGGGTCAACCGAGGTTCAGACCAGCCACCCCGTTTTGTCGAAATCACCTACAAGCCCACGGGTAAAGCAAAAGGCCACATTGCGCTCGTGGGTAAAGGCGTCACGTTCGACTCTGGCGGGCTCTCCATCAAAACTGGCACAGGCATGATGACCATGAAGTGCGACATGGGTGGGGCAGCAGCCGTCCTGGGCGCAGTTTCCACTCTGTCTGCGGTGTCGCCATCGGTAAAGGTAACCGGCTACATCCCCCTGACCGACAACATGCTTGGCGGCGATGCCACTCGCCCCGGAGACGTGCTGACGGCACGAAACGGCAAGACCATCGAGGTGCTCAACACCGACGCCGAAGGACGCCTCATCCTCGCCGACGCATTATCGCTGGCCAGTGAAGCCAAGCCCGACATCATCGTGGACCTCGCCACCTTGACCGGTGCCTGCATGGTGGCTTTGGGCCCCCGCTACGCCGGCGTCATGGGCACCAGCCAAGACACGGTCGATGCCATCCTTGCCTCTGGCGGCCGCACTGCCGAGCGTGTGTGGCAGCTTCCACTTCCGCCCGAGTACCGCAGCATGCTTGACTCCACCGTCGCCGACGTCAAGAACATCGGCGGTGCCTACGGCGGTGCGATCACAGCGGGCATGTTCCTCAAAGAGTTCGTGGCCGAAGGTCAGCCATGGGCACACATCGACATCGCGGCGCCGGCGTTTCTCGATGCACCATTCGAAGAACACCCCAAGGGTGGCACCGGCTTTGGGGTGCGTTTGTTGGTCGACCTCATCGAGAATTTCTCTTAGGACCTGCGCGGATCAGCCATGGTCACCGCACAGGTCCTTGCGCCTGTTTCTCGCTCTTGGCCCTGCGGGCCGGGCCGCTTGGGCCCCAAGTAGACCAACCCAGCCAACCGGGTTGGTCAGTGTCCTACAGGCCGTCGACCACGACGGTGGCTAGCGCTTTGTTGAGCTCTGGAACAAGCACGTGGCGGAGGCCATAGTTGCCCAGCACGCCATAGACGCAAAAGGCCCTGCCTCCGGCATTGCAGAATCGCTGCGCTCCAGCCTGGTTGGGGAGTGGTCGTTGCAGGTTGTTGAGGCCGAACTCGCGTACATGCAACTGGTTCGGAAACGGATTGGCGAACAATGCGCTGGAGGCCGAGCTGTGCTCGTACTCCAAAATGCTAAGGAAGATGGCTGCGTTTCCCATTGCCTCTACAGCCACCGAGCCAAAGTCGCCGCGTCCAGGGGGGAGGGCAAAGTTGGCGGCGTGGATGACGGGTTTGATGTCAGTGACGGCATCGGTGGGGTCGCCATCGAGGTCGCGCACATAGATCTCACCGTCCCACCCCGCTGGCAGGTGGATAGATAGGCCGTAGGCCGAGATCTGCGCAAAGCGACTCATGTGGTGATCCTCATGAAAGCAACAACCCCAGCCCAGCGGTGCCTGCAGCTAGCGCCACGGTGATAATGGCGCCTCGGTGCACCTGGGGGCCTGTGGCCTCGATGGTCCGAAAGAGTTGACGCAGTGCCGCAGGCGTTTGGACGTTGATAGTGGCAAAGATCAGGACGCCGCGAGCGAAACCAAACAGTGACCCAATGGCAACCGCCCATGCCAGCGAGCCCGTGAGCGCAGCGGCCAAGAAGGCCAACCACACCGTGGACGTGGTCACGATGGTGGCAAAGCCAAGCCCAAGCTGAAAGCCAAAACCGAGGCCGTAGACCCAACCCCGGTAGGTGGTGAGCCAGTCCTCGTTGACCTGGCGGTGCAGGGTTGGTATGCCAACGCCACCAACGTGAAGGTCGGCTGCGAGCCCGGCCACAGCGGCTACCCCCAACACAGCCAAGGCGGCGCTGGCACTGAATAGCGGGTCTATCGCGATGCCGAGGAGCCCAACGGCCAGCCCGCTCAACGCGCCGGCAACGGTTGTGCCCGCAAGGTAAGCACCTACGGTCACCCACCACGTGCTGTCTCTGCTCCGTTCACCGAACGGATGGATGCTCGAGAGCATCGACTCGCCTCAAGGGCTCCAGGTGGAGCGCACCGCCGCCACCAGCGCCAAAGCCAGTCCAAGCCACACGGTCAGCGCCGATGCACTCATGGGCTGTCTTCTGGCTGGTGGTAGAGACGCGGGTCATCGGGCTCGATGCCAGCGGCTTCTAACGCGGCGTCGGTGTCGGCCTCGCGCACGCTTCCTTTTGCCCGGTTGGCGCTGGCCGAACTGGGCGTCGCGTTGGTCCCGTCGGCGGCAGATCTCGACAACATGTCTGCAACCGATGACCAGCTAGATGCTGCGCCTTCGCCGACGACAGTGCCCGACGGGCCATCGATGAGCAAGAAGTACGGTGAGACCGGCACGCCGTAGTCATTCCATGCCTCAGACGACATGATGACCGTGAGGTTGGGGTGCGACAGGCTGGCTACAGCGCCCGGTGACTCGTGATCGGCCCCTTGGGTAACCACGACCAGGCGGGTGTCGGGTCCGGGAAGCTGAACGCCAGCTGCAAACGCCTCCCAAAAGTCGCGGCAGGTGAGACAGCCGCTGGACAAGAACGCAACGAGCGTGTTGTGTGGCGTGCCCTGCACGGCCACGCGGGCGGCGCCGCCAGTTGGTGTAGCCCCGCTGATGTCGTGGGCTGTGGGTTCGCCTTCAGTTGGACGAGGTTGGGGTACGCCGGGCTGGGTCGAGAAAGCGGGCGAATCTGTAGCCTCGATGGCGCCAAGTTTGTCTTCGGTGACGCCGAGTTCGTGAAGGGCACGCAAGATGTCTGCGTGGCTGCGCAGCAGACCAGCCACCAACACTGCGAGCAGCGCCACGACAAAACCCAGGGCAACAACCAGGGCGGTCATGTGAGCTTGGCGGGTTTGACGCTGACGGTGGCGCAGCCCAGCAACGCGCCAACGGCACCGTTTGCGCCAAGGGCGTACACACAGATGTTGCGGTCGCCGGGCGCTGCGCTGACATGGGTAGAGAAGCCGCCTTGGGAGGCCAGCCGTGGCCGGTTGGGCTTGTCGGGCCTGGGGTCGTTGGCCTTGGCGTCTTTGACGCTTGTGCCGTCGACAGTGATGCGCACCTTTGGTCCAGGTGCGCCCGGTGTTGCGAGCTGGGCAGGGGACAGGTTCGGCTCGATGACCCAACCCGTGACCTGGACTCTGCCGCGCTTGCCGACGACCGCTTCGAGCTTGCCAAAGGCAGGCTCGGCGGGTTGGGTGGACGGGTCCTTTACGAAACACTACACGCTGCCGCTCAAGCCGCCGAAGACTCGATTGTTACAGAGAG
>JAUIIS010000442.1 GCA_030431575.1 Acidimicrobiia bacterium
GTTATCGAGGGACCAGTAGTCCCAAGGAGTGCTGATGCCTACTTGAAGGGCCATCAGACCAGTGTTGCCGGTGCTGACCGACCGAGCGAATTTCGACGCGTGCTTCGGCGTGTGAACATCGGCGGAACGGGCCGTGCTTCGCGCCGCAGCCGCTACGGCCAACGGAGACTGTTGGAGAACACACGACCTCAGACGTTGCGACCAGCCGTCGTGCCCCCGACGGTGCGCAGTCATTTTGCAGACACACCACTAGCCTGACGCTTGGTCACATAGGTCAGGCCTCCGTAGCTCAGCTGGATAGAGCAGGAAACTTCTAATTTTCAGGTCGCAGGTTCGAATCCTGCCGGGGGCGCTTGGGAACCGAACGAATGCGGAGGACGCACGGACCCACTCGTTCGGATATGGGCAACGTGGGACACACGTCCTATAAGAAACGCAAAAGGCTGGGGCTGCTGCCCCATTTTCGGCGAGACAGCGTGCTATCCATGAAACGCGCGGGCGCGTGACCGATGGACACCCGACTCTTCTCGATAGCCGAAAGCCACTGCTGTGCCCCTGCCGCACCCTTCTCGAATCGTTGCCCTCATAGCCACGTTGGCCATGCTCGCCACGACTCTCCTGGTTCAAGCCGCCGACCAACCCAACGCCGAAGCAGGCGCGAAAGACTGGTATGCCACGGTCACCCGCGTCCTCGACGGTGACACGGTAGAAGTCAAATGGGAGAGCGGCGGTAGGCCCTCAGGGCTCAGCCGACCGAACGCTGTGCGGTTTGTTGGCGTGGACACCAACGAACTAAGCAAACGCGAGTGCTTGGCCCAAGAGGCCACAGACTTTGTGGCCGAGAAGATCCCACCGGGCACGCGCATCCGGCTTGAGGCAAACAAGAAGACAAGCAGCGCCTATGGCCGGCCCCTGCGACATATCTTCTATGGCGACAACTACGAACAGAACCTTGGCTTGGAACTCGTCGAAGCCGGTCTGGGCCTTGCCGCCTCCTATGAAGCCGAGCCGGGCTATCGCGAGGACTACTACCGCGCTGCCGAGACAGCATCGCTGGCCCAACGTGGTCTTTGGGAGCCCGACGCGTGCGGCGGCAACGCCAAAAAGTGGCCGTCCATTGACGTGAACGTGATCTTCGATGCACCAGGCATCGACGCTCGTAACCTCAACGGCGAAAAGGTAGTTATCAAGAACACGGGCAAGAAGAAGCTCGTCATGAAGGGCTGGACCATTCGCAAAGGTGGCCGGATCGGCAACGACGGCCAGCATCGACTACCCAACCGAACGATCGCCCCCGGCAAGAAGCTGACGATCTACATGGGCGCTGGCAAGAACACCGCCAAGAAGGTGTACCTCGATCTCGACGAGCCCTACTTGCGCAACGAGAGCGACGTTGTGTACCTCCGCGACAAGAAGTTGAACATTCGCCACTTCGAGGTGTGGCCTTGCCAACTGACCTGTGAGACCGATGGCACCTTGGCTGTTGAAGAAGCCTTCGTGGATGCTCCAGGAGCCGACAACAAGAACCCCAACGGCGAGTGGATCACGCTGCGCAACAGGGGAGCCGAGACTATCAAGCTCAAGAAATGGAAAGTGCAGACCAACCGATCGGTCTTCACCCTTCCCAAGGGCAAGCTCGGCCCTGGAGAGAGCATCAAGGTCTACATGGGCAAAGGCAAGCGGAGCCCAGGGACGCTCTACTGGGGAAGCAACAAGAGTGTACTGGCCAACGCCCGAGGCAAGTTGCGGGTCACAAGCAGCGAGGGCGAGAAAGTCGACTGCTTTGCGTGGGGCGCCGCAAAATGCAAGAGCGAACCCGTGGGTGGCGCCATCACCATGAGCGCGCAATACGGCACCGTTGGAGACGAGACCACGAACCCCAACGGTGAATGGATCGTCCTGGCCAACACCAGCGCAAGCAAAGTAAACCTCTCGGGGTACTCGATCACTGTTGGACCCCACAGCTACACCTTTGCTGACGGAACCAAGATCAAACCAGACGCTCGACTCCGGCTCCTCGTTGGCTCCGGCACCGACACCAAGGTGGCAAAGTTCTGGGGGCACAGCACAGAAGTCATGAACGACGCCGGCGGCTCCGCCCAACTGCGAGACCGAGGCGGCCTGGCAATCCTGGCCACAAACTGGCCATGCGTCGACTGCGGCCCTGACGGACCCTTTGTCATCGACAACGTCCGATACGGCACGACCCAAAACAGTGAACAGTTCGTCACCATACGCAACGCAGGCCTACTGCGAGCGAACCTTCGTGACTTCACGCTTGAAGTGCGCGACCAGCGGATCTGGTTCGCCAAGGACCAATGGTTGAAGCCAGGCGAATCTGCCAAAATCCCAACCACGGCAATCCGCGGCGAAGGCTCCGTCATTAGCTTGCGTTCGCCCTTCCAAGAGATAGCTGACTGCCACGGTTGGGGCGACCAGGCATGCAAGCCTGGCGAGCAAGGACCCTCGGCTGCCATAGCTTGGCACCTACAGTGGGATGCCGAAGGCAACGACGCGGTCAACCTCAACGGCGAATGGGTCGACTTGCACAACACCAGCACTGGCGAGATCCGCCTCGATGGTTACTCGCTGACCTCAGACGGAAAGACCTACGAGTTCGGTGCAGCCGACAT
>JAUIIS010000443.1 GCA_030431575.1 Acidimicrobiia bacterium
AGAAGTCACGCACAAAGGCCAGCATCATCGTCGAGACGGGCGAAATGCGTGAAGTGCACCAACTGTGTGTGCTACTTGGCTATGGCGCCAATGCCGTGAACCCCTACCTGGTGTTCGAAACAATCGACGACATGATCGACCAGGGCCTCAACGGCCTCGATCCGTCCATGGACAAACTGACCGCCCACGACAATTACGTAAAGGCGTGCGACCTTGGGGTGTTGAAAGTGATGTCCAAAATGGGCATTTCTACGGTGCGCTCATACATCGGTGCCCAGATCTTTGAGGCGATTGGCCTTGGCGTCCCGCTCATCATGGATGCCTTCACCGGTACCATCAGCCGCCTCGGCGGCATTGGCTACACCCAGATCGCCGAAGAGACCCGCCTGCGTCATCGCATGGCGTTCCCTCCCGTTCCTGAGGCTCGCGCCCACCGCTCCCTCCGCGTGGGCGGCGAGTACCAGTGGCGTCGCGAGGGCGAGTACCACCTATTTAACCCCGACACCGTGTTCAAGCTGCAGCACGCCACACGCGAAGGCCGCTATGACATCTTCAAGGAATACACGGCCCGGGTCGACGACCAAGCGCGCGAGCTTGCCACCCTGCGCGGTCTGTTCAAGTTCCGCGACGACGTTCGCCCGCCGGTCCCGATCGACGAGGTAGAGCCGGTCCATGAGATCGTGAAGCGGTTCTCCACCGGAGCAATGTCGTACGGCTCCATCTCTGCTGAAGCGCACGAGACCCTGGCTATTGCCATGAACCGCCTCGGCGCGAAATCCAACACCGGAGAAGGGGGCGAGAACCCCGAACGCTTCACCCCCGACGCCAACGGCGACCTTCGCCGCTCGGCTATCAAACAAGCAGCGTCGGGCCGCTTTGGGGTAACCAGCGAGTACCTCACCAACGCCGACGACATCCAGATCAAGATGGCGCAGGGGGCCAAGCCGGGCGAAGGCGGCCAGCTGCCGGGCCACAAGGTATGGCCCTGGATTGCCGAGGTTCGCCACTCGACCCCAGGCGTCGGGCTCATTTCGCCGCCGCCGCACCACGACATCTACTCCATCGAGGACCTGGCTCAGCTCATCCACGACCTCAAGAACGCAAACCCAAGCGCCCGGGTACACGTGAAGCTGGTGTCTGAACTCGGTGTCGGCACCGTCGCCGCGGGCGTCTCCAAGGCCCACGCCGACGTCGTCCTGATTTCTGGCCACGACGGCGGTACCGGTGCCTCGCCGCAGACATCCATCAAGCATGCGGGCACACCATGGGAACTCGGTCTCGCCGAGACCCAACAGACCTTGCTGCTCAACGACCTGCGGGACCGCATCGTTGTACAGGTCGACGGCCAGCTCAAGACCGGGCGCGACGTTGTCGTGGCAGCCCTGCTCGGTGGCGAAGAATTCGGGTTCGCCACTGCGCCGCTCGTGGTCATGGGCTGCATCATGATGCGTGTCTGTCATCTCGACACATGCCCGGTTGGCGTGGCAACGCAGAACCCCGAGCTCCGAGCAAAGTTTGCGGGCAAGGCCGAGTTCGTTGTGAACTTCATGGAGTTCATTGCCCAAGAGGTCCGCGAGATTCTGGCCCAGCTCGGATTCCGCAGCATCGCCGAGGCAGTCGGCCAGGTCGATGCACTAGATGTCTCCGACTCTGTCGACCACTGGAAAGCAGCCGGGCTCGACCTGAGCCCCATCTTGTTCCAGCCAGAGCTTCCTGAAGGCAAGCCCCGCCGGCAAGTGGTCGAACAAGACCACGGCCTCGACGAGGCGCTCGATCAAACGCTCATCCAGTTGTGCGCGGGTGCCATCAACCACGGCGACAAGGTCACGCTTGAGCTTCCCATCCGAAACGTCAACCGGACCGTCGGTACCATGCTTGGACATCACGTCACCAAGAAGTGGGGTGGCGAAGGCCTCCCCGACGACACCATCGAGATCGACTTCACCGGGTCCGCTGGAAACAGCTTTGGGGCGTTTGTCCCTCGAGGAATCACCCTGCGTCTTACCGGCGACGCCAATGACTACGTGGGCAAAGGGCTCAGCGGAGGACGCATTAGTGTGCGTCCACCCGAAGAGTCGCCGTTTGTGCCCGAAGAAAACGTTATTGCAGGCAACGTGCTCCTCTACGGAGCCACTGGAGGCGAGGCCTTCTTGCGCGGCAAGGTGGGCGAGCGCTTCTGTGTCCGCAATTCAGGCGCCGTCGCAGTAGTCGAGGGCGTTGGCGACCATGCCTGCGAGTACATGACTGGTGGCCGAGCGGTCATCTTGGGTGAGACCGGCCGCAACTTTGGTGCCGGCATGTCCGGCGGCATTGCCTTTGTCTACGACGCCGACGAAAGTTTCACAAGCCGGGTCAACACCGAGATGGTCGATCTCGAGACACCAAACGCCGAAGAGCTCCAATGGCTCGGTGACATCATTGCCAAACACCTGGCCGAAACGGGCTCTGGTGTGGCCCAGCGCATGCTGGACGCGTGGTCAACTGAGAGCGAACGGTTCGTCAAAGTGATGCCGCGCGACTACAAGCGGGTGCTTGAGGCGATTGCCGAAGCAGAACGAGCTGGTACCGATCCCGACGCCGCGGTGATGGCCGCGTCGCAGGCCTGAG
>JAUIIS010000444.1 GCA_030431575.1 Acidimicrobiia bacterium
ATCAAGCGAAACGCCAACGAACGCTATGCCACAGACGCGACCGGCCAAGCTATTGCCGAACAGGCATGCATCGACGCAGGCGTGCCGTTCCAGGTCTATGTGAACCGCACCGACCTTGCCTGTGGCTCAACCATTGGACCCGTCACAGCGGCTCGGCTGGGGATTCCCACGGTGGACTTCGGCATGCCGCAACTATCCATGCATTCGGCCAGAGAAATGTGCGGCGTCAGCGACCCCGCACACATGGTGGCCGCACTGACGTCGTTCTTTGGGCGCTAGGCCTGACCGCATCGAGCGCCAATCAGCGCAACCAGCGCTCAGCGGAACCTGGTTACCTCTGGACGGACGCTGCGCAGCCGCTTCGTCAAGGACGCAAACATCAACATCATGGCGTAGATCTCGAGGCGGCCCACCAGCATCAAGACGGCCAGAACCAGTCGGGCTGGACGCGTGAAGACCGTGAAGTTCGCTGTGGGACCGGCGTCGCCCAGGCCGGGACCCATGTTGCTCATGGCCGAAATCACCGAGCTGCCAGCGGTCAAGAATTCGGCGCCCGTTGCTGCCACCACAATGGTGCCCGCCAACACGATGCTGGTGAACAGGATCAGGAACCCGAATGCGGAGGCAACAATGTCTTCGGGAACTGGATCGCGGCCCAACTTGATGGGAAATACGCCTTGGCGATGGCGCAGCTTTCGCAGCTCGCGCACGAGGTGCTTGACCCCAACCAGCGCCCGATAGGTCTTAACCCCTCCCGAAGTCGAACCAACGCAGCCGCCAACCACCATGAGACCCAGCAAAACGATCTGCGCGGTCCCGCCCCAGAGGACAAAGTTGCCGATGCCCTCCGATGCGCGCACGTTACCAAAGCCAGTGGAGGTGCCCAAGGTGGTGACGTTGAAGGCGCTGTCGCGCAGCGAGGTGCCAAATGACCCCAGGCCTTCACGCCAGTTCAGCAGTGTCAATGCCACCGTCGCTATGGCGAGCATCCACAGGTAGGCCACGGTGTCGGTGGAACGCCTATAGACGTGGCCACCGCCGGTGAGCGCGCGGTAGTGCAGGGCAAAGTTCATGCCGCAGATCACCATGCCGACGATGAGGATGGCTTCGACCGTTGCAGACTCGAAGTGGCCAGCAGACGAGTTGTACGGCGAGAAGCCTCCGGTGGCTGCGGTTGTGAACGCGTGTGCGAAGGCGTCGTAGAGGTTTGGGCCTGGGGCCGCCCACAATGCCAGAGCAACACTCAACGTCACGCCGCAGTACACCAGCCAAAGCCGCTGGGCAGTTTCGCTGACTCGAGGAGCCAGCCTGTCGGAGCTGTGGCCGGGAGCTTCGGCGGTCATGAGGGCGAGCCCGCCGACGCCAAGATAGGGCAACACGCTGACAGCAAGAACCACCATGCCCATGCCCCCGTACCACTGGGTCAGTTGACGCCACATCAGCACGCCACGACCATTGGATTCGATATCGGATAAGACTGTTGACCCCGTGCAGCTGAACCCGGAAATGGATTCGAACAGCGCCCCATCCCATTGGCCGAGCGTGAACATAGAGCCCATCACGTACGGCAGAGCCGCAAAGACCGAACAGGTCACCCATGTCCAAGCCACGATCGAGAACACCGACACAGTCTTGACGTCGTCGCCTAGCTCGGTGCCCGAACGCAGCACCCAGCCGACAACGAGGCAGATTGCCGCCGTGATAACCAAGGGCCACTCGTCATGCGATGTGGTCGAGCCCCACTCGATGGCTGCGCTCAACAACAACCCTGGAGTCAAGAACATCAACGCAAGGCCAACCACGTGCACGGTGGGCGACACCACGGTTTCGCGTCTGGGAAGCATCACCGCGTTGCCCTGGTCCGCGGTGCCCGAGCCCTGAAGTACTCCCCCACACGAGCAGTAACGGTAAGAGCAGCAAGGACGACGCCGTAAATGGACAGCCGACCCAGCAACATGAGGGCTGAGAGGGCGACTTTGGAAAGCCAGCCAATGGAGCTGAGGTCTACTGGGTCAACGAGCTGAGCGCCGTTGGTCGTGAGGGCAGAAACCGACAGAGCGATGGCGTTGCGCGAGGTGAGGGAAGCGTCGCCGAGGTCAACCAGCATGCCGCCCAATCCAGCCGAGATGACAAACAGCATCATGAAGCCGGTCAGCTGGTCGAGTTGTCTTTCGCTGACGGCGCGACCGCCCATACGAACAACGCTCACCGCGGTCGGATGGATCTGGCGCGTCAGTTCTCGGCGAGCAAATCGCGAGGCCTCGAGGAGCCGCTGGTAGTGGAAGCCAGCGCCAACAGAGCCCGCCATTGCTCCAACACCGACCAACCCCAAGACCAGCGCTTGAGCTCCGTTGGGAAATGTCCACCAGGGTTGGGTAGTCAGCCCGGTGGTGCTCATGGCCGAACTAACCGAAACGGTCGCGGTTCGAAGGGCGTCGGTGTCGAGGTCTGAGCTGGCAAGCCAAGCGGTGATTGCGGCAATGGAGGCCACCAGCGTGGCCACGAACATGCGGAACTCGGTTGAGCGCACGGCCGGGCGCCACCGGCCCTGCATAAGCCACCAGACGATGCCGACGTTGAGGCCCGCGGCAATCATGCCCAAGG
>JAUIIS010000072.1 GCA_030431575.1 Acidimicrobiia bacterium
GTGGTTGCGACTGACAAAGAACGGCCCCGCACCCGTGGTGCGATGCCACTTTTGTGCGGCTTCTTCGATGTCGTTGACAAACCAAGCGTGTTGCACGATTGGATAACGAATGAGCGGTTCCATAGTTCCCCCGAGTTGACGTGCTCCACCTTGCCACAACAGCGCCGAACCTGCCCGTGACGTAGCCTTGGTGCATGACCCTTGAGTCCGCCAGCACAGCACCGGTGTTTGCCACGCGGCTCGCCCACGCACCGGACGTCTTAACAGAACTGACCGCGGCACACGACGCTGCGGTCCAAGCCATCGACCCACGTTTGTACGACCTGGCCAGAGTGCGCATAGCCATGCTTCTGGGCACCCAAAGCGAACTTGAGTCCCGGGTCCTGTCGGCCGACGAGATGGCCAAGCTGGCCCAGTGGCCCAGCGCCACCGAGTTCGATGCGCAGGACCGGGCTGTGCTGGGCTTTGTCGAACAATGGGTCATCGACGTGGCATCGATCGACGATGATCTCGCCAACGGCGTGGTTCAGCACCTTGGCGGCGACGGCTTTGCCACGTTCATACACGCTCTGCTTGTGATCGAGCAGCGCCAGCGCCTCCGGCTGGCCTGGCAACAACTCTTCGAAGGAACAACATGACCGTTCGCTCCCCCAGACTCCCAAAGGGATCCCGTAGCCACCCAGAGCTTCAACGGGCACTGGTCGATTGGCAGGCGGCGGCCGTGCGCCTTGACCAGGTAGACCCGTTGACCACCGAGCTGGTGCGACTCCGATGCGCACAGCACCATGACTGCCATACGTGACTGTCAGTCCGCTCGGCAGTTGCCAAGCAATCTGGTCTTGACGAAGAACTCGCCAACTTGGCCTTCTCGGACCCCCAGTCCCTACCTGCGCATCAACAGGCCGCTCTTGCTCTGGCCGACGCACTCATGACCCAACCTGGCCAGATCGATCAGGCATTGGCAGACCGGTTGGCGCAGCACTTTTCGGAGGCTCAAATCGTCGAACTGACGTTGGACGTGATGAAGTGGAACTATCAGAAGGTCGCCGTTGCCTCGGGCACGGACTTCGAGCTTCGCCCCGGCCAGCTCACCGATCTCCATTTCGACGACGACGGCCACTTCATTCGCCCAAGCTGACTGCCAACAGACCAAGAACCGATCGAACAAGACCCATGCTGAACCACGCACAAGTCCTCGAGCTCGCACAGGGCTTTCCTACACGAGTAGCCCGACCAGCCGAACTCATCATCGAACAAGAAGGCGACGCCTCCGAGCTCTACGTGCTTGAGTCTGGCACCGCAGAGATCCGCCGGAACGGCCAGCTCGTCGCCGTCGTAGATGATCCTGGTTCGACGCTTGGCGAGGTATCCATGCTTTTGGAATCGCCCTCGACCGCGGACGTTGTTGCCCGCGACGAGGTGACCCTGCGCGTCATAGCCGATCCTGAAGAGTTCTTCGTTGAACATCCAGCGCTTGCCCTATTCGTGGCCCGCCAGCTTGCAGGCAGGCTTACCCGAGTGACGCATTACCTCGCCGACCTCCGCGACGAGTTCGACGACTCAGACGGCCAGATGGGCCTAGTGCCCCAAATTGTCAGCGAACTGCTCACTTGGCGACGGGTCACCGCCCAAGCCAGCGAGGACTATCTCGCCGAGCAAGCGCTGGCCGCGCCCCTGAGCGACACTCCCCAGCCCTGAGACGAGCTAGCCCAAGCGCCATTCTTCTGGCTTGCGACCTAACTTGACCAGACGTTCGGTGACCTGAAGCGGTGGCGAAGGTGACGCCCCAGAGAGCATTTCGGCGACATGCTCGCCATCTTCTTCCCAGACGTGACACGTATTGATGTTGCCTTTGTAGCGGTTCTTGCGAGCCTCGTCGCTGTCTGACGTTCCGACGGTGGCACCCAACTGGCGAGCCTTCTTCACCGACACCGACCAGGTGGATTGCACGATTGCTGGACCCATGGCTTGCAACAAGGCCGTGGTGTGCGTGCAACCTCGGGGGCCACCGAAGAGCTCGCGTACCTTGTGGGTAAAACCACGCGCTACTTGGAGCCCCACCAGTTTCTGGTAATGCGTTGTGATCATGGGACACGACTCGTGCGGATGGCTTTCAAACACCACGTTCGCCGCAGTGATGGTGAGGTCTGGAATGGCCACCGTGAGTTCTACATGCATCTGGTGGATCTCGAGGGGTTCTGGATCATCGACCACGTACAACCCAGGCGGCTTCATGTCCGAGATTGCACCCCGGACCAATAATTCGTCGGCCTCGAGGTAATAGACCTTTACCTCGTAGTTGCGGGTGTGGACCAAATCGAGGTCATCGTCAGGGGGAAGCAAAGACATAGGCAACGGTGTAGCAGGCCCGGGCCGACCTTGCGCCAAGTGGCTCTTGTAGGCGAGGGTGGGGCGGTGCTCGACCTCAGCTCTGCCATTGCCGCCTGGCCAGATCCTCCATCAGCGTCGCTAGCAGTAACTACTCCGCTAGCCAACGTGGCCGCCGCGGGCGACACCACGCGGGTGTCGCGCATCGCCTCCATCAGCAAGCTCCTGGCAACGCTCACGGCGCTTGTTGCCTTTGAGGAAGGCACTATTGGCCTCGACGATCCCGCAGGACGCCCGGGCGCTACCGTGCGCCACCTCTTGGCACACGCCGCTGGCTACGGGTTCGAGGGAGACGAGCCGGTAGCCAACGTGGGGGTGCGTCGCATCTACTCCAACACCGGTATCGAGCACCTCGCCGACTACGTAGCTGCCCAGGCCGGCATGCCGTTTGCCCAGTATCAGCATGAGGCAGTCATAGCCCCGCTTGGCATGACCCATACCGAACTGCGCGGCTCGCCTGCCTACGAGGTGTTTTCCAACGTCGATGATCTCGTGTTGCTGGCTCGCGAGTTCCTCAGCCCTATGCTCATCGACCAAAGCACCTTGGCTGAGGCCACGACCCCCCAATGGCCATTACTCAAAGGCGTGCTTCCTGGCTTTGGAAGCCATGACCCAAACACATGGGGGCTGGGCTTTGAGATCAAGGCCAACAAGTCTCCCCACTGGACCGCGCCCACCAACTCGCCGACAACGTTCGGTCACTTTGGCGGCGCGGGAACGTTCTTGTGGGTCGACCCCGAGCTCAAGGCTGCGGCGGTCGCTATCAGCGGGACACCCTTTGACACCTGGGCAGTCGAAGCCTGGCCTGCAACCAACGCCCAGATCGTTCAGTTGTTGCGGCCACGGCGCTAGCAGACTAGTTCTTGTCGCCTCGAACGAAGTGGTGACGACCTTGTTCCATAACCGCGTGGGGGTCAATGACCAGAGGGCCATCTCGACGCATAGAAAGCACTGCCGTCTGCCCTTCATGGATCCGGCGCTTGCGCTCGCCGTCGAAGGCAAGCAGAACGGGCCCCTCAATGCTGACTGTTTCGCCTTCGTTGAGGACGCGTAGCTCGCTGATGCCAATGGGGTCGTGGTGGCCGGGAGCCGTTGGCGCGTGCACCACCAAACCATCGTGGGTCGCAGCTGGCACAAACCGCATGAACAACGCGCCGTCTTGTGATGCGGTGAGCGGATGAACCAACCCCCCTACCGAGGCGAACCCGATCGATGCTGGGTCGGCACGGGTGAGCACAGCGAGCCTCATGGTGTCGGGGTCAAAGAGCTCTAGCGAACCTACGTAGTGATCTTCAACAGCTACGGCGTCGATGAGAGCAATGTCTGGCTCGCGAGACTGGTCCGGACTGCCCCCAGCGACCTCCACTCGGACGATCTTTGCTGGCCGCGCCACCTTGCCAAGCTCGACAACGCCCTGTGCTACCAGCCCCAACGCCGTACCCGCGACCGTGGGCTCGATGAATTCAGGGAACGCGTTGTTGGTGCCCGTGGACAGCGGAATGACGGGGATGTCGGGCCAACCTTTGGCCACCGCTCTATTGGTGCCGTCGCCACCCAGCACTGCTACAGCCGCGCAGCCAGCCTCACGCATAGCAACAGCGGCACGGGTGCTGTCTTCTTCGGTGAACAACAGGTCTTCGGTGACTTTGATGAGCTCCACACCCTTGATGGTTTCGGTCGCTCGACGCACTATCTGGTGCGGATCATGGTTGACGACAATCTGGCGGACGCCCGCGGCGCGCGCCCCCAGAACAATGCGGCGGACAATGCTCATCTTGTCTTCGATGGTGGAACGTCCCGCGGCGGCTACCGCACGCCGTACGTCGCCACCCGAACGTGGGTTGACCAAAACTCCAATAGGTGCAGTCATTGCGCCAAACGCTAACCGCTGGCAGCCGGTGGCGGGGCACCCTATTGGCGAGACCGCCGAGAGGGGTAGAGTCAATGACATGCCGTACGAGACGCCCGAGTATCACCCGGCGTTCGAAGAGTATTGCGAAACCATCTTCGAATTGGCCGAAGACGACGTTGAGGTCATCCAAGCCCGCATTGCCGAGCGCCTCGACGTGTCGCGGCCCGCGGTATCGGAAATGATCCGCAAGATGGAACGCCAAAAGCTGGTCAGTGTTGGTGACGATGGTGTCATTGGCCTAACCGACGATGGGGCCACCCTTGCCCTGCAGGTGGTCCGCCGTCACCGGCTGGCCGAGCGCTTCCTCACCGACGTCCTGGGTCTGAACTGGGCTGTTGCTCACCACGAAGCCGGCAAATGGGAACATGTCATTTCGCCGGCAGTCGAAGATGCGCTTGTCCGTGTGCTGGATCAGCCAACCACGTGCCCTCACGGCAACCCCATACCGGGAAGCGCCTATACCTTGCCGACCAACGCAGCCATCCTCAGCTCGCTCAAAGTTGGCGAAACGTTCACGGTCAACCGAATCCCCGAAGAGCTCGAATTCCGTCCGGGTCTTTTGGAGTTTCTCGAAAGCGCCGACATTGTGCCTGGACGATCCGGCACGGTCACCGCCATGTCACCCGATGGCACCACAACGGTCGAAATCGATGGGCAGCACGTGGGTGTTGGATCTTTCGCCAGCGAACGCATCCTGGTGGTGACCCGCTGAGGCGTTGCTCCCTAGAGCAGGTCGGTGATGTCGAGGACCAACAGAACCGACAGTAGGCCGATGATGCCGACATTGATGGCGGTAATGGGCCAACGCCATGGGTGCTTCGACGCATGGAAGCGCTTGATGCTCCACAAGTTGGCCGCGATGCCGATGACGCTGGTGACCACCCCAATGGTTGAGCCAACGCCTGACGCGATGCCCACAATGGGGGCGACAAACGGAAAAATCACGTAGGTGAGCAGGCAACGAGTAGCCGAAATCAGAATCGATGTCGAAAACGTCCGCTGGGCGGCTTCTTCGGCCTCAACATCGGGTGCTGAGGTTGGCGCACGGCCATCAAGCCGTTCGGTAGTCACCAGCCCAGCCTACTGGGGACTATCTGCACTAAACGAAATCACGCCGAGATCTCCGCCGACGTAACTGACGGTGACGGCGTCGCCTCGACCCACGCCGGGCAGCGCGCCTGTGCGAACCGAGAGCGTGTTGCCTTCAACGTCGACGAACACCATTGCGTCGTGTCCGTAGTACTCCACTTGGGTGACCGTGGCCGCGCCACCCGGGGTGAGCGCAAGATGCTCGGGACGAAGAAGTAGGTCGGTGGGTCCAACCGAAGGAGTCGCCAAGGCAACGGTGCCAATGGCGCACTGGGCTGTCTCGCCGTTGGCAACTGCCGGCAAGAACGCAGCCCCACCAACAAAACCCGCGACCCAGCGAGACGCCGGGGCCGTATATAGCCCTGCAGGCGTATCGATCTGGGCTATGGAACCAGCGTTCATGACAGCCACCCGGTCCCCTAGGACAAAAGCCTCTTCTTGGTCGTGCGTTACGTAGATGGCCGTAATGCCCAAATCGAGCAGCAGGCGATGCACCTCGGCGCGCACCTCTACACGCAGCGACGTATCGAGGTTGGAAAATGGCTCATCGAGCAACAAGACGCCAGGTCGTGGAGCCAGGGCCCGAGCCAACGCGACCCGTTGTTGTTGCCCACCAGACAAGGTCTCGGGCATGCGATCGAGCATGTTGTCGAGGCCCACCATGGCGAGCGCTTCGCTTACCCGGGGGCCATTGCGTTCGCTGCGAGGCAAGCCGTAGGCCACGTTCTTACCCACCGACAGGTGCGGGAAAAGGGCCCAGTCTTGGAACACCAGGCCAACCGACCGCTGCTCGGGGGGTACCCATTGGTTCCCTGCGACGACTCGATCGGCCACTGAGATAGACCCTGAGTCTGGTCGTTCGAGACCGGCAATAAGTCGCAACAGCGTGGTCTTTCCGCAGCCGCTTGGGCCTAAGAGCGCGAGCGCCTCACCGGGCTGGACGTGCAACGAGATGTTGTCCAGCACGGGGTCGACATCGAAGCGTTTCGACACACCGTCGATGGTTACAGATCGGGCACTCACAGCAGCGCTCATGGTGCTTTTAGCGTACCGGGCCAGCCGAAGCGGCTGACTGGAGTCATTCTGGGGGCATAACCGGCTCTGGGTAGTAGTTCTTTGGACCCACTGCGGTGATGTCGCTCAACCAGTCGCCTTCGTAGGGCCATTCGTCTTCTTGGCCGGGGACTGGACCTTGCCAGAAGCGCGCCAGCGGACCCTCGACGCGACTTGCCAATTCCCACGCTTGGCGCTTGTAGGTCCAGTTGTTTGGGTCGAGGCGGTGCGCTTCGCGAAAATGGCCGATCGAACCGTCGATGTCTCCACGTTGATGAAGCGCCTGCCCAAGCTCGAAGTGCGCCGCGGCGGTGGCTTCGTCCTGGCCTCGGCGAACCGAACCTGCCACGACCTGATCTTCGCTCAACACGTAGTTGGACCTGGCCCCGTGTTGGGCCCAGTCGCGCACTGCGGTGCCAAAGAACAGGCGATCGACCTGGATCTGGCCTGCGGCTTGGGCCATGTCGACCATTCGTTCGGGAAGGTCGTCGGGAAGCTGAGCCGCACCAGCGCCCTCGCGGTCTCCTGGCCAGGCAAACTCGGCAGGGCGCACGATGTTGAGGTCTTCGTCGATCCAGACAGCCATGGGTACGTTGACGATGCCAAACAGCTCGTCAATGACATGGGTCTGGTCAACAACAGCGATGTGGGTAACCTCGTCAACCGCGGCAAGATCGGGTTCTGCGCCTTCGATGCCTTCGACATCCAAGCACACGGTCACGATGTCTATGCCTTGGGGACTGAGTTCACGATGGAGGTCCTCCCACACGGGGAGGTCGGCTCGGCATCCTCACCACGGGGCCCAGGCAACCATGACCGTGCGGCGGCCGCGTTGGTCTGCCAATCGCCAGACACCGTCTCCAACCACCAGCGGCAATTCGAGATCCGGCGCCACAGCAGAGGTCAAAGCTCGGCCACTCACGGTCGCAGGTCCAAGTGCAGCTAGGTCGTGGCTGTCGCTAGTCACCAGAGGCATACCCAAGCGTTGGGCGATGGCCTGCACTGTGGTGGCCTCACCAAGTGGGACACACACCGGACCTCGGCAAGCCCCTTCGGGTTTGATTTCCCAGCCAGCGGCAGCAAAAACCTCGCCTGGCTCGACTGTCTGATCGCTAAGCAGCATGGCCAGAACCTAGCGGACTGGTGTGCGTGACGCCCTGAGGCACCACGGTAACCTGCAATGGTGTCGCAATTGCGAGCTACCAACCTCGACAAACTTGATGACGCCACCTTCGACGTCTTGGTGGTGGGCGCAGGCATTAACGGGGCCGTTTCGGCCGCCGCACTAGCCGCACGCGGAGCCAAGGTTGCCCTTGTTGATCGCGGCGACTTTGCCAGCGAAACCTCCCAGGAGTCATCGAACCTGGTTTGGGGCGGCTTCAAGTACCTAGAAAACTACGAACTCCCCCTGGTCCGGAAGTTGTGCATGAGCCGCAACCGGCTGATGCGCACCTACCCCGCCAACATCCAAGAAATCGGCTTCTTAGCTGCGCTTGGCAAGAGCGCCCCTTTTCCCCCGTGGCTCGCGGCATTGGGGTCGTTCGCTTACTGGGGCATTGGCAACTTCAAGACCAATGCGCCCAGGCCCATGAGTGCCGAAACCATCGAACAGATCGAACCCGTGATCGACACCACGTCGGTGCGTGGCGGTGTCGAATATGCCGATGCGATTCTCAAAGACAACGACGCCCGATTCGTGTTTGGCTTTGTACGCACGGCCATGGATCTCGGTGCTGTGGCCGCCAACTATGTCGAACTCACCTCTGCCAAGCGCCACGGCGGCATGTGGCATGCCGAGCTGCGAGACGTTGAGGGCGGCCACAACATCAGCGCTAAGGCGCGGCTCATCGTCAACGCCGCAGGCCCGTACATCGACGACCTCAACCAAAGCTGGAACCTCCAAACCCAGCACCGCATCGTGTACTCGAAGGGCATCCACCTGGTCGTCGACCAGCTGACCCCCAACAATCGCGTGTTGGCCTTCTTCGACGACACCCGCCGCCTGTTCTACGTGATCCCTATGGGTACACGGTCCGTCATCGGCACCACCGATACCCGCGTCGATGACCCAACGGCCGGTGTCACAGACGAAGACCGCTCGTTCTTGCTCGAACAGATCAACAGCCGTCTCGACCTGCCCCAACCGCTGACCACCGCAGACATCATCTCCGAACGTTGCGGCGTTCGTCCGTTGGTCGTTGCAAACGATGGCGACGACCAACGCGACACCGACTGGACCACGCTTTCTCGCAAGCACGAAATCGAGGTCGATCACCAAAAGGCCGTTGTGTCCATCTTCGGCGGCAAACTGACCGACTGTCTCAACGTGGGCGAAGAAGTCGCACTAGCTGTAAAGGCCGCCGGCGTACCGCTCCAGCGCGACCGAGGGCGCTGGTACGGAGAACCAGGTCGCGAGTCTCACCGCGAGTTCTTTCGTCAAGCCCGGGGCATGCATCTCGACGACATGCGCGACAAGCCAGGTGTCGAGCCACTATCAGACAGGCTATGGCGCCGCTATGGACGACGAGCGTTCGAAATGTTGGACGACATCCGCGAAGACCCTCGCATGGCCGAAGACATCATGGACTCTGCCGACTACCTGCGTGTCGAGCTCCACCACACTGCGGGCAATGAAATGGTGACCCGTCTCGACGACTTCCTCCGCCGCCGCAGCAAGATCTCACTCGTGGTGCGCGACGAGGACATCCGGGCCTCCGAGGGCCTGCGCGAGGTAGCCGACATCCTCTTTGGGGCCGATGCCCAACGCCAGCTCGACCGCTATTTTCGTCAGATGCCGAACCCAGCCTGAGGCTGCGTTAGTTCAAGAAGTCTGGTTCGGCAGCCATGAGCTCATCCCACCAAGGCTGGAACTGGAACCAGCCGGCAAGGTCGTGGCCCTGGGCTTCATAGCCGGCCACACACAGATCGTCTGGGATTTCCACTGGAGTACCTGCAGCCTCGGCCACCAACTGGCTTTGGCAGCAACGCTCGAGTGCCACAAACCACCACACTGCGGCATCGACGCTTCCGCCCGTGGTGATGATGCCGTGGTTCTGGTGCAACATGGCCTTCTTGGTGCCAAGGGCCTTTGCCATTGCTGCGCCCACAGCGGTATCGAGCACTACAGCGCCACTGCCTTCGTTGCACAAAGCTACGTCGTTGTAGAACATGGTCGAGTCTTGGCTGATCATCTTGAGTGGCTTGCCAAGCGTGGAGAACGTCTTGCCGTACATGGAGTGGGTATGCGCTGCCGCAATCACGTCGGGGCGGGCTGCATGGAGCTGGGAGTGGATGGCAAAAGCGGCTGCGTTGACGGGTTTGTCCCCCTCGACTACTTCGCCCGCGTGGTTGACCAAGATGAGGTCTGACACCTTGATGAGCTTGAAGTTCATGCCGAATGGGTTGACCCAGAAATGGTCGAGGTGCTCGGGGTCGCGGACGGTGACGTGCCCGGCGACACCCTCGGCAAGGCGGAGACGACCAAGCGTGCGTAGTCCTGCCGCAAGGCGTTGTTTGCGGTGCAACCGCTCGGCGTCAATATCAAGTGCGACCTCGGGGGTGGGGACAGACAGTCCTTCTTGCTTGGGTTCAAACGCACCCATGTCGTCGCCGGTCTTGTCATCAATGTTGGTCATCGGTGCTCCCAGAATGTGCCTGCGTTCCAACGCTACAGCGGCACCACTCCAAATGACAGCGCCCCGTGGCCGTCATTGTCCCAATATGGTCCAGCTGGGGTACTGACATGGTGAGCTCTTGTGCAAGCATGGTTGTAGCTCACCTGCTGGCTTGTGTGGGAACGAAACCGCGCTATTGCGTGTTGCAACACATACCTGCACTACTGCGTAGCAAAAAGGACACTGAATAGAACATGAAACAAAGCCTGCGTCTCGGAACGGTTTCCGGGATCCCGGTGGGCTTGCACTGGGGCCTTGTGGTCATTGCCTTCTTGTATCTCACCAACCTCGCCACCGGCTTCTTGCCGGACGCGGCGCCAGGCAGCTCCACGTTTGCCTACTGGGGTGTAGCGCTGGTAGGTGTACTCTTGTTCTTTGGGTCGGTCCTCGCACATGAACTCGGCCACAGTCTCGTGGCGCAACGCGAAGGCATCAAGGTGCGCGCCATCACCTTGTGGTTGTTGGGCGGCGTTGCTGAGATAGAGCAAGAAGCCAAAACCCCCGGAGCCGAGTTCCGCATTGCGGCCGCCGGCCCCGCAGTGAGCATTGTGCTCACCGCTTTCTTCTTAGCTGCTGGCTTTGGCATGGAAGCTACAGTTGGCGAATCCCTCTTTGCCACCATGGTGATCTGGCTTGGCATCATCAATGGCCTCTTGGCGGTCTTCAATCTCATACCCGCTGCGCCCCTCGATGGCGGCCGCATCTTGACGGCGGGCCTGTGGAAGCTCTGGGGCGACCAGCACCGGGCGCGCACACGCACAGCGCAAGTCGGACAAGCCTTCGGCATGTCCATGGTGGCTCTTGGAGTCTTTGCCATGTTCAACGGCGGCAGCATCTTCATCTTGATCCTTGCCTGGTTCCTCTTGGCAGCAGCCACCGCCGAGCGGCGTCGCGCCGAACTCTTCGAGGTTGCGGCTCGCTCGAGCGTGGGGGATTCCATGACTCGCCTAGCTCCACCCGCCGATGGTGCAGTCACGGTTGCTGGGCTGCGAGCCATGGCTGGCGAGGGCTCGGTGGCTTGGCCGGTGCGAGGCCCAGCAGGAGACGTTGTCGGTATTCTTCCCGCCAGCGCGCTGCGACGACTCAAACCCAAGAACGCCGAGACTATGGTGGCACGCGATCTCGTTGTGCCCTGGACCGATTTCATCAGCGCAAGAAGCTCCGAAAAGCTCGAAGCTGTGGTCGACCGCTTCCGCACGCAAGACCGGAGCCATGCGCTTGTCTATGACGACACCGGCAATCAGGTTGGCTACATCGGCATGACCGAACTGGCAATGGCTGGCCGCAGCTAGGGCCCCGGCCCAGTCGACAACCTATGTGTCAGTGCGCCCCAATACAGTGGTTCCACTATGCGCATGGGTCCTCACGCACTTCTCGGGTCTGACCCCGAGGCCATCAAAGGCAAGAAGCTCTCCCGTTCCACCCTCAACCGGGTAGGAGACTTCGCGCGGCCCTACAAGTGGCAGCTCGTGGGCTTTGTCCTCACCATCTTGTTGTCGGCGCTGCTGGCCCTACTGCCCCCACTGGTATTCAAGCGCCTCATCGACACCACTATCGACGCCGGCGACACTGCCGAAGTCAACTGGCTTGCCTTGTTGCTCATTGGCGCAGCGTTCGCGGACGCTGCGCTGGCGCTAGGCGAACGATGGTTCTCTTCTCGCATTGGCGAAGGCCTCATCTATGACCTTCGCGTGGCGCTTTACGACCACGTGCAGCGCTTACCCATTGGGTTCTTCACCCGCGTGCAAACCGGATCACTCATCAGCCGCATGAACAACGACGTGATTGGGGCACAGCGCGCCATCACCGGGACGCTCGGCCAGGTCATCTCCAACGGCATCGTGTTGGTCACCACACTGGCAGCCATGCTGATTCTCGAGTGGCGGCTCACCCTCATGGCAGTTGTGTTGCTGCCAATTTTCATCCTGCCTACCAAGCGGGTGGGGCGCAAGCTCCAAGCGCTGACCCGCGAAAGCATGGACCTCAACGCGGGCATGAACACCACCATGAACGAACGCCTCAACGTCTCGGGCGCCATGCTGGTCAAGCTCTTTGGCCGCCACGACACCGAGCGAGACGAGTTCTCGAACCGGGCAGGTCGCGTAGCCGAGATTGGCGTGAAGAACGCCATGTATGGGCGCACGTTCTTTATTGCCCTCAGCCTTGTGGGTGCGGTGGGCACAGCCATGATCTACTGGATTGGCTCGCGGTTTGCCATCAATGGCGACATCAGCATCGGCACCCTGTCGGCGATGGGCCTCTATGTGGCTCGCATCTATGCACCCCTTACCGGTCTCACCAACGCCAGGGTCGACATCATGACGGCGCTGGTGTCTTTCGAGCGAGTCTTCGAAGTGCTCGACGCCCCGAACGCCATCACCGACCGTCCAGCAGCCATCGAGTTGAAGGACGCCAAAGGCAAAATCTCCTTCGAGAAGGTGTCCTTTGCGTACCCAGCGGGAGATACCCGATTGGCGTCACTCGAGAGCGCGACCGAAGACCTCAACCCCGCCACGGTGCTGAAGAACATCAACCTCACCATCCAACCAGGCCAGACGGTGGCTGTTGTTGGGCCATCGGGTGCGGGCAAGAGCACACTGGTGTCGTTGGTTCCACGGTTGTACGACGTCACCGACGGTTCGCTGTTGGTCGACGACACCGACGTGCGCTTCATCACCCAAGCGTCGCTGCGCAAAGCTATTGGGGTCGTCAACCAGGACCCCCATCTGTTTCACGAGACCGTGGGAGACAACCTGCGCTATGCGAGGCCAGGGGCCACCGACGAAGAACTCGTCGCCGCCGCCACAGCAGCCCAGATTCACGAGGTCATCGATGCGCTCCCCGAGGGATACAACACTATTGTGGGCGAGCGCGGTTACCGGCTCTCCGGGGGCGAGAAGCAACGCCTGGCCATTGCCCGAATGCTGCTGAAAGACCCGGCGGTTGTCGTCCTCGACGAAGCCACTAGTCACCTCGACAGCGAAAACGAACACCTGGTACAACAGGCCCTAGAGTCTGCGTTGCACGGGCGCACCGCCATCGTCATTGCCCATCGCCTGTCAACGATTACCGATGCCGATGCCATTGTCGTGGTCGACAACGGCGAGATCGTGCAACAAGGCACCCACGCAGAACTCCTCGAATCGGGTGGACTCTACGCTGAGCTGTACCGCACGCTTGTCCGCGATCAGGGCCCTGCGCCAAAGGCATAACACCATGCAGCTCTCCCTCGACGCAGCCATGGGCCACACCTTCTCGGTCGCCGAGTTCAGCCAGCTCGTCAACGACGTGCTGTTGCATAGCTTCCCGCACGACGTCTGGGTGCAAGGCGAAGTTCGCGGCATAACGCGGGCCCAGTCAGGCCATGTCTACTTCGACCTCGTCGATGCTTCGCCGCTGCCTGGGCGCCAGCCGGACGCGCTGCTGCCCGTGGTGCTGTTCCAAAGCACACGCACTACCGTCAACGCACAGATAAAGCGCAGCGGCGGCAGCATGCGCATCGACGACGGCGTCGCTGTTCGCATCCGTGCCGTCCCCAACTTCTATGCCCCACAGGGCAAGCTGAGCTTGCGCATGACCGGCATCGACCCCGCATACACGCTGGGACAAATGGCGGCCTCCAAAGAGAAGCTGCTGGCAGAGCTCGCCAAAGGCGGGCTGCTTGATGCCAACAAACGGCGGCCCTTCCCCGTCGCTCCCCTGCGCATCGGCCTCGTTACTGCCGACGGCTCAGCCGCCCAAGCAGATTTTCTGCACGAACTCGGTGCGTCAGGCATTTCCTTTGAGGTCTTCTTTGCCGCTACCCCCGTGCAAGGCGCTGGCGCCGCCCATCGCATTGGCGCCGCGATCCGTGCCTGCGAAACCGTCAACGTCGACGTCATCGCTGTTGTCCGTGGCGGCGGGGCCAAGACCGATCTTGCCGTCTTCGATGACGAAGTAGTTGCGCGAACCATCGCGGCGGCATCGGTGCCAGTTCTCACAGGCATAGGGCACGAGATCGACA
>JAUIIS010000445.1 GCA_030431575.1 Acidimicrobiia bacterium
TCAACACTCTCGAAGTTCTCGAGGACTACATCGGCCGGATCGATCTCGGTGCCGAGCTCGGACTCGAGAAAATCGACGATCTGGATGACGCCGAGCGAGTCGACCATGCCGCTCAGGAGAAGCTCGGTAGATCCGTCAATAGTGATCCCTGGGTCGAGGAGGTCGTCGGTTATGTATGCGATTAGCTGCACCGCAAAGTCACTCATGCATCCATCTCAATCATCTTGGTCGCCGCTGGCCGGTCTACTTTTCCGTTCGCCGTTACTGGCAAGGATTCCACCGTCACGATGCGGTAAGGAACCGCGTGCGCCGGGAGAACACGCCGGAGTTGGCTGAGCGCCTTGTTCCCTAACTCTGGCGCCCCGGGCTGGCTTGTTACAAGACCGTGGATGACCGGTAGGCCATCTGGCCCAGTGGCAACGATGGCCACAGCGTTGGTAACAGCCGGCAACTGCCCTAGCGCGAGGTCTACGGCCTCGAGCTCTACCCTTTGCCCTCGGACCTTCACCTGGTTGTCCCTGCGGCCAAGAAAGACGTACATCCCGTTGTCTTGCTCCTCGACAAGGTCTCCCGTGGCGTACCAGTCGGTGGCGCCGTCGGGACCCTCCACGAACGCCTGTTCAGTGAGGTCGGGCCGATTCCAGTAGCAGCTCATCGCCGTGTCGGTCTTTACCAAAAGCTCGCCGTCGTTGAGCGCAAGCTCGGTGTGGTCCCAAGCGCGACCGATCGGTATCTCGCCCGTCGGATCGTCGAGCCGCTCGAAGTTGTAGAACATGCACTGGTTGACCTCAGCCGGGCCATAGACGTTAGAGAACTGCGCGTTCGGCATGAACTTCATCAGACTGCGCACGTCTTCGGGTGCAAAAACCTCGCCGCCAAACAGCACCCACCGCAGCGCGGACAGGTCACGGTCTTCAAGGGCTCCACGATCGAGAAGAAGCCGCAGAACCGATGGAACCGAGTACCAAACGGTGGCCTGTTGATCTTGCACCAGTTGGCTAAGGCTGGCTGGGAGCCGCAGGTACGGTTCGGGGATAAACAGTGAAGTCGCCCCCGCAATGGGCCCACTAAAGAGTTCGAAGGTGGACTGGTCAAAGTGCAGCGGGGCAATGTTTGCCAGCGAGTCGGTGGGTGACAGGCCGTACAGGCGGGCAGCTCGTTCTGCGTAGGCCAAGGCGCTCCGGTGGGTGTGGACGATCCCTTTGGGTCGTCCGGTCGAACCGGACGTGTACATGAGGTAGGCCATGTCGCTCTCGTCGACCGATGCTGGCCCAGCCAAGGAAGGTGTTGCGCCGTCGATCTGGTCTGTTGAGATGATGCGGAGATCGGGGTTCAGCTCTGCAAGCTCGGCCACCCTTTTGGCTTGGGTGTTGGTTAGGACCACGCGCGTTTCTGCATCGTCAAGCAATGCAACGATCTGGGCGGCGCTGGCAGCTGGATCGATGGGTACGTACGCGGCTCCGATACCCAGCACACCATGGACCCCAACTAACGAATCGACGGACTTGTGGAGCCACAGAGCGACTCGGTCGCCTGCTCGGACACCTGCGTCGGCGAGGACTGCACCCACTTGGCCGCAGCGCGTATGGACTTCGCCATAGGTCAGGGAAGCTTCTCCGCTCCGAACAGCGGTGTGTTCTGGGTCTCGTGCGGCCCCGTCAGCGATGACGGTTGCCAAAGAACCCGTCATCGCTTGATCGCCTCGTATGGGTCGTATGGGTCTTTGGGGAGCGGCTGGAGTTCGACATCCATGCCGACCCCGAGGCGTTCGGCGTGGTCGAGGAACAGTTCGGCGGCTATGAGATCCTCAAGCGCCCACCCTGTGGAGTCAAAGACCGTCAGCGAGCCACGGTGTGCTTCGAGCGTGGAGCGGTTCTTGACGAGATCAGCGAGCTCGGGGCCAAGTTGATCGACCGAAAGCTGCTGGCTCTCGCCTTCAATCAAGCACTGTCCAAGGACATCGGGGCAAACAAGGGCATCTTCGAGAAGGGATTTGGGGAGTTCGATCTTGCCCGCGAAGTCTGCCCCGACGGCGTTGATATGGAGCCATGGCTTCGTGTCAACGTGCGGGATCACCGGGTTGCCGCCAATGTCAACCGAGGTTGCAGTGCACAGAACGTCAGCCGCTGCTACCAGCGATTCCAGTTCGTGTGCACCAACCAGTTCGATCTTGAGTCCACTCACTGTGAGGCGAGCCTCAAGCGAGCGGGCAACATCGGGGTCAGCGTCGTATGCAAGGACGGTGTCGATGGGGCGTACCCGAGAAACGGCGTGGATTTGTGACACGGCCTGGGCGCCACAGCCCACCATTGCCAGGGTCGAGGCGTTCGGGGGCGACAGAATCTCTGTGGCCACTGCCGAAGCCGCGCCAGTGCGCAAGGCTGTGAGGAAGGTGGCTTCACAAAGGGCGAGGAACCTGCCCGTTGAGGTGTCGTGCAGCGAGGTGGTGGCCAAGACCGACGGCATGGACCGTTCGGTCGGGTTGGTTGGGTGGTAGCCCACGGTCTTGATGGAGACTCGCCGGCCTAGTTCCATCGCTGGCATCCACTCGAGAAGGCCAAGACCCGGCTTGGTGTAGTGGAACCCGT
>JAUIIS010000073.1 GCA_030431575.1 Acidimicrobiia bacterium
CCGGTTGATTGGCTTCGAAAACCGGGGCGTACGTGACAGCGACTTCCGCAACAACGACGTCGACGCCGGCGAGATCGGGGCCGGGCATAACGTCACGGCCATCTACGAACTGGAACTGCAGCGAGGGGTCGAGGCTGGCGACCGTGGCGAGCTTGGCGAAGTGTCGTTGCGTTGGGAAGAACCCGTGACCAGCGACATTACCGAGATTCGCGAAGACATCGACCTCGACATGATCAGCGAACGTTGGGGCGACACCGACGACAGCTTCAAGCTCGCGGTGTCGGTGGCCACCTTTGCCGAGGTGCTTCGTGAGAGTCCCTTCGCCGACGACATCGACTTGCGAGACCTCGAAGAAGAGGTTGAGGACTTGGCTGACCGCATCGGCGACCGCGATGTAGACGAGCTGGAAGACCTCATAGAGCAGGCTCGGCGCCTCAGCTGAGCGTCCGTGGGGAGCGCATCCCTTACAAAAAGAATGCTAACCGTGTGCCCTGGGCCCTTCAGCCCAGGGCCCACGACGTCGCCTCCATACTGCTTTTCATGATATTCCAGTACGTGTACGGTGCTGAACATGTTTATTACATGTCAATACATTTCACGCCTTTCTGGTGAGCAGTTGAGTCCGGACGCCCCTAGGGTCACCACCGCCAAACAGCCGGGCTATCTCGACCTGTCACTCGATGCCGTGCTCGAAGAGGCCACTGTGCGGCAGCTTCACGCTGCGCTAGTCAGCTATCTCCATGCCGTTGGTGAGTGCCCGCTCTGTGAACCACCTGCGCTATGGATTGACGGCACAGCCGCGCTACCCGAGCTGGTGTTGGCCCAGGCTGGTCTGCGGCCTGGCAGCGTGGTGCACCTCGACCCCGAAACTGCCAGGCGGACGTTCTCGGCGGGTTCACCGCGTCAGCCCCAGTGGTTGGTGGAAGCATCCGGAGGGCTCCACAGCGGCCGTCGACGTGGCTTCGCAGATGCCGTGCTGATGATTGGCCGCACGGGAACATGCGGCTTCGTGTTGGACGACCCAACGGTGTCGCCACAACATGCCCGACTCACCGTCAGCGATGCGGGCTGCGCCGTAGAAGATCTCGGCTCGGTCAACGGCACTCGCATCGATGGTCTGGCCAGCAATGGCGTCACCACGGTCTGTCAGGATCAGCAACTCAGCCTGGGGGCAGCCGAGTTGACTGTCAGCGCCCCGCCCGGCCTGGACGCACACCAGGGCCTAAGCCTCCGCGCCGAAACAGGCACGTCGGTGCTGAACCGTCCGCCACGGCCAGCGTTGGCAGGCTCCGTTAGCCAAGTCCGTGTGCCAGACCCTCCCGCCGAGCAACGCCGGTCGGCGGCTTTCAGTCTGGCAGCGCTGATTGGGCCCATCGTCATGGGTGTGGTGATGGTTCAGCTGTTGGGCAACATTCGGTACGCGCTCTTTGCCCTCATGGCACCGGTCATGTTGGTGACCAATCTCATCGCCACACGTCGACGAAACAAGAAGGACGCAAAGTCCTCGCAGCGTAAGTTTCGGCGAGACCTCCAAGACTTCGAGAAAGACCTGGACACAGCGGCGCGCCTCGAACGCACACGACGCGAGTACCGAAACCCCAACCCGGCCGAAGTCCTGCGACGAGTTGGCGCCGGCTCTCGGCTGCTTTGGGAGCGCCGCAGCTGGCACCCAGACTTCCTCGAGTTCCGCCTCGGCCGAGGGGCACAGCGCTGGCAGCCGCCTGTAGATCTCGACCGCGTAGCCGCAGTGCCGGCGCTCAGCGAAGCCGTTCGGGCTCGCTCCACCATTGACCGTTGCGCCGTGTCGGTTTCGCTCGCGGCAAACGGCATCATCGGGCTCGTGGGGCATCGGCAGGCGGCTCTTGCTCTGGCGCGATCCATGATCCTCGCGGCCACCACGCATCAGGGGCCGGCCGACGTCCCTGTTGCGGTCATCTGTGACAGCGCAGCAGTGGGGGACTGGGACTGGACCAAGTGGCTTCCACACGTGCGCCCCCAAGGCCAGCGGGCCCTGCTCTTTGGCGACGACGAGAGCGCACAGGCATTCCTTCAGCGGATGCTCGACACCAATCGCCAAAGACTGACTGCCAACAAGCACGACGACGCCCCGCAGGCGAGGCTACCCACGTTGCTCCTTGTCCTCGACAGTCAGTCGTTGCTGGCCGAGCCGGACTCATCTGTGCGCGAGGTGCTCTACGGCGAAGCTGGACCCATCGCGGGATTGATCATCGCTCCAGCAGTCGACCAGCTTCCGTCGGTGTGCCGCCACGTGGTCACCCTGGCAGATGACCTTGGCGATGCAACGTTAGCGACCCAAGACGAAGGCAGCGGCGCTGTCGGTTTTGTGGCGGCTGGTATCCAAGCAGATCTCGCCGCCAACAGCGCCAGGCTGCTGGCCCGCTACGAGGACCCAGAGCTCGGCTCTGGCGAGGCCCGCCTGCCATTGGTGGTTCAGGTCCTGTCGATGCTCGACCCAGAGCCGGAGGCCCCAATTGCCCCGGGGCGAGCCGCTGCGCTCGTGGAACGACTCTGGGGTCGAGCGCCAGCGGACTCCTTGCGGGTGCCGCTGGGCGAAGGTGCGGACGGGCCGGAATGGGTTGACCTGGTCAGCGACGGGCCGCACGCCCTGGTGGGCGGTACGACGGGTTCTGGCAAGTCTGAGTTCCTCCGATCTCTCGTGGTGTCTCTGGCAGCTAGCTATACGGCCGACCAAGTGGTGTTTGTCCTCATCGACTACAAGGGCGGCAGCGCCTTCGACTGCTGTGCTCAGCTGCCGCACGTGGTTGGTTTGGTGACCGACCTCGACGACCATCTCGGCGAACGGGCATTGGTGTCGCTCGACGCCGAGATCGGCCGCCGCGAGCGCCTGCTGCGAGCCCAAGACGCACCCGACATTGCCCACTACCTTGCCTGCGGGTCGCCGGGCGGGCCGTTGCCTCGGCTCGTCTTGGTCGTTGACGAATTCGCCACGCTGGCCAACGAGCTGCCGGACTTCATGGGGTCGTTGGTCAGCATTGCTCAGCGGGGGAGAAGCCTTGGGGTGCACCTCATTTTGGCGACCCAGCGTCCATCGGGCGTGGTCAACGCAAACATCAAAGCCAACACCAGCATCCGGGTTGCGCTGCGCATGCAAGATGCGGCCGACTCCTCCGACGTCTTGGACTCACCCGTCGCTGCTGACATCAAGCGCCACACCCCCGGGCGAGCATTTGTGCGACTGGGGCCGGGAGAGCTGGTGGCGGTGCAAACGCCGCTGTCGGGTGCGTCGTCGCTGGTGCCCAAGCCAACGCTAAGCCTTCGGCCGCTGACGTTTGCGTCGCAGCAACAAGCGCCAGCCCCGGATCTAGTGGCAGGCCAGAGCGACTTGGCGCTTCTTGTTTCTGCATGTCAACAAGCCCAAGCGAAGCGGTCGACGGCGCCGCCCCGGAGGCCATGGCTCCCCATGATCCCCGCAGTCCTCCGTTTTGGTGCCAATGATCATGGTCCCGAAGGTTTGGAAGGTAGAGAAGGTTCGGAAGGTACAGATGCTCTCGAGGGTCTCGATGGTTTTGGTGTCCTCGATGACCCCGTAAACCAACAGCGACTGGCGTTGTTGTGGGAGCCCCAAGAAGCACACCTGGGCATGTTTGGCATGGTGGGCAGCGGCACCTCAAGTGCATTGGTATCGGCCGCAATGCACCTGGCCATGCGTTCGGGCCCAGAAAGCCTGCATATGTACGGGCTTGACTTCGGCGGAGGGGCACTGGCACCGCTTGCAGCGTTGCCACATGTTGGCTGTGTTCTTGGGGCCAATGAGACAGAGCGGCAGGTGCTGTTGCTGGCCTACTTGTGTGCCGAGGTGGAGCGCAGGCGGAGCCTGGACGTCGAAGGCCGGGCTCATGAACCACAAGTGTTGCTGCTGGTTGACGGTCTGGGGGCCCTGCTAGGCGCCTACGACGGGTTGGAGGGCATGGAGCATCTTGACAACCTCAAGGCCGTCCTGGCCGAAGGTGCCCCGCTGGGTGTTGGCATTGCCGCGACAGCTACTCGCATCCCGGCCTTGCCTGGCAGGGTTGCGGCCGCATTCGGGCAGCGGTTGCTGTTTGCCCATAGCGACCCCAGCGACTTCGCCACCATTGGACTTCGGGCGCGAGACGTCCCCAGCTTTGTTCCCGGCCGCTTCGTTGCTGGCGACTCGCTGCTTACGGGTCAAGTGCGGTACCTCGCTGACCCGGCTGCTTGGATTGCTCGGCACGGTCTCGCAAGCTCAGTGCAGCCGCGTCAGGAAGCTGGTAGCGCAGCTCCGTTGAGGTTTGCGCCGCTGCCGCATCGCATAAGCGTGACTGCGATGAGCGATTCATTGGAATTGGACGACGGGCTGCGCGTGCCGATTGGGGTAGGCCAAGGAAACAGTGGTGCGGTGTGGCTTGACCTGGACGAAGGCGACCATGTCCTCGTGGGCGGTGCACCAAGAAGCGGGGTTTCAACCACCCTTGGTTATCTCGCAGGTCAGGTCAAGGAACGGCTTGATCCTGTGGTGCTTGTTGGCGTCTGCTCGCAGCGGTCGCCGCTACGGGCGCAGGCTGACACCTTCGATGCGCTGGGGAAACTCGGTGAACTTGAGGCGGTGCTAAAGCTTGCTGCGATGGACGTTGAGCGCCGCTGGGTAGTTGCTGTCGATGATGCCCACGCCATCGAGGACGCGAAGGCGTTGCAGCCGCTCTTTGGGGCCCGACACTGCCATCTGCTGGTCGGTGGTCGAGCTCAGCAGCTGCACGGTTTGTTCAACCACTGGACCAGGCACGTTCGCCGCAATGGAAAGGGTTTGTTGTTGATGCCCCGCTTGGAGGCCGACGGTGACTTGCTGGGCGTGCGACTCCCACGGCGGTTGAGCACGCCGATGGTTGCTGGACGCGGATTCCTGGTTGTCGACGGAGGTGTCGACTTGGTGCAGGTTGCCCTGGACGACCTCGCTGTCCCCGCCGCCTAGGACGATACTCGACGGCAACCTGTGCCTTATGTTGCTTTTCATGTGATTTCATGTAAAGTAATGAAAACACATGAAATGCACTGAGCGTTTCTCGGATCAGTGAACGACTCGACCCGCAGCGGTGCACCACCAAGAGAGCCCCCGGAACGTCACGGGCTGACACAAAGGACCAAACATGCCAAGCACAAGCGGCGCCCAAATTGGGGGCGTACTCGAAGACATCGCAAACGTCACCAGTCGCCTCACCGACGCTGGCGCAGCCTCGGCCACACACTCCAGCGAGGTCCGCGTGGGCGTTGAAACCCTGCGCAACGAGGTCACCGACGTGACCGCCACGCTCAGCGCCACATTCGAACGACTCGCCGAAGACCTGCGCACCCAAATTCGCACAGCCCACGATGCGCTCGTGGCCGCAGACTGGTCAGGGCGCAGCCGTGGCGCAGCAGATGCCGCCGAGGCACAACTCAACGGCGACGTGGCCACCACGCTCGAAGCCGCCCACACCGGGGTCGAAGCCGTTGGCGCCGCGCTACGAGACCAAGTGGAATCGTTCTATGGCGAGGTCACCGGGCAATTCGCCACGGTCATGACCAACATCGAGAGCGCGTACGGCGAACTATCACGAGGCACACAGTTGTTTGCCGACAACCTGGCCCAAGCCGACACAACGATCTCCTTTAGGGCCTGAGCATCTCGCCCTTGGCGGGCGCTGGCGTGATCCTCCAGCCAACTTGCTGGCGACGCAAAGCGCCATGCGCCTGCGAACAGGCCCGCCGGTGCCATGATGGCGGCATGGAGCTCACCGATGTGCAGGTTCGAATCCTTGGCTGCTTGGTCGAAAAAGAATCGGCTACGCCCGATAACTACCCGTTGTCTACCAACGCCTTGGTGTCGGCCTGCAACCAAAGCACCAACCGCGATCCGGTTGTGGCCTACGACGCTCGCCTGATCGATACCACCATGTTGGAGTTGCGCACCGTGGGGCTGGCTCGCACGGTTACTGGTGGCCGGGCCAACAAACACAAGCACGTCCTCCACGAAGCATGGGGCCTGCCGCACGCCCAGCTTGCCCTTCTGGCAATGCTGTTTCTGCGTGGTCCACAAACCGTGGCCGAGTTACGGACGCGGTGCGAGCGCATCTATTCGTTTGGTTCAACCGACGAGGTCGAAGCTGCACTCGGTGCGCTCGCTGGCACGTCCGAACCCTACGTTGTTCAGCTTGACCGCCAGCCAGGCCAGAAAGAGCGGCGCTGGATGCACCTGTTGAGCGACGGCCAGCCAGCGCCTAGCGAGGCGTTCGTCGAGTCCCAAGCTCGCGATGTGGCCCAAAGCGCCAGTGCACCAGCATCCACCGTCACCGCGGCCAACCGTGCTCCACAAGAATCTGGCGCCTCCTGCGATCAACTTCAGCGGGAAGTCACACAGCTGCGCTCCGATGTCGATCGGCTGTACGCATTGTTGGGCGAGGACCCACCGTCGCCGGGCTCGGCCGCATGACCCAATCGGACACGGCCATTGTGGTGGCCGGCGGGGCGCCGGTAGATCCAAGGATCGCCCCGTTACTCCCTCAAGCTTCCGCCATCATTGCCGCAGACTCTGGTCTGGATCACGCACTCGCGCTGGGCTTCACCCCCACCATGTTGGTAGGTGACCTCGACTCGGTGTCAGCTTCGGGTTTGCATTGGGCGCAAGAACACGACATCGCAATCCACCGGCACCCGGAAGACAAAGATCACACCGATCTCGAACTCGCCCTTGCTATCGCTTGCGAAGCCCACGACCAGGTCCTCGTTGTCGACGCCGGATTCGGGCGGTTTGATCATGCCTTGGGCAATGTGTTGTTGTTGGGCTCGCATCGCTGGGCCAAAACAGCGCTGTCGGCGGTTGTGGGTAACAGCTGGTTAACCGTCGTCCGAGACCGCACCCGCGAGGTAGCCAACAACGTGGGTGACATCGTGTCCATCTTCCCGGTAGGTGGCGAAGCAGGCGGCGTAATCACAACGGGGTTGCGCTGGCCATTAGACAACGCAACCCTTGAGCCCGGGAGCAGCTGGGGTACCAGCAACGAGGTGGTCGCGCCCCCAGCCACCGTGACCGTGCGCACCGGTGTGGCCTTTGCGGTTCGGCCTCTTGAGTTCCAAGACCGCTAAGACGGCCACACGGACCAGAGCGGCGCTGAGGCGCTAGTCGAAAGAGACAGCGTTATCTGCCTCGTGCACTCCACCGATCGCCGTGGCGCTCAAGAATGACGTCCAAACCGAAGCACTCAGCCAAAGCGGCCTCGGTGAGCGTCTCATCGATCGGCCCCGCGGCCAACACCGCGCCTTCGGCCATCAGCAGCACGTGCGTGAAGCCCGCTGGGATCTCTTCGACGTGGTGGGTGACCAACACCGTGGCTGGGGTGTCTGGCTGGCGCGCCAACCCAGCGAGGCTAGCCACCAGCTCTTCTCGCCCGCCGAGGTCAAGGGCCGCGGTTGGCTCGTCAAGCAACAACAAGCCGGGGTCGGTCATCAGCGTGCGAGCCAGAAGCACCCGTTGGCGCTCGCCCGACGACAGCGTGATGAGTTCCTTTTCGGTGAGGTGCCCCACGCCAAGTTGGTCGAGGAGTGCACAAGCCCGGTCTTTGTCGGCCACTTCGTAGGTGTGCCACCACGGCTCCAGCGCACCGAACTTGGCGGTCACGACTATCTCCCACGCTTTCAGCTGGGGTCGCAGCATGTCGCCAAACCCTGCGCTGGTAAACCCAACCAGGTGGCGCAGCTTGCGGATATCGGCCCGGCCGAGCTTGTTACCCAGCACCTCTACCTCGCCACGGCTGGGGTGCAGGTACAAGCTGGCGATGCGCAACAGCGTGGTCTTGCCGCACCCGTTGCGGCCGAGTACGACCCAGCGCTGATCGGGATCCACCTGGAGGTCGACGCTTTCAAGGATGGTGCGCCCGTCGCGCTCCAGGCCAACGGCGGTGAGCAGCAAGGCAGGGGTCATGTCGACGCGTGCTCCACCCAGGTGGAATGCATGGACGCGTAGTACCCGCCCAACGCAACTAACTCGTCGTGGGAGCCAAGCTCCACAATGGCGCCGTTGTCAACCACAGCTATGCGGTCGGCCTTCATGGCCGTGGCCAAGCGGTGCGCAATGATGATGGCGGTGCGGCCCTCGAGCAGCGCATCGAGGGCTTGCTCGACCCGGGCCTCCGACTGAAGGTCCAAGTTCGAGGTGGCTTCGTCCAGTACCAACACCCGAGGGCGTGCCAAGAACGCGCGGGCCAGCGCCAAGAGCTGGCGTTCCCCCGCAGATAACGACGACCCTCGCTCGTGCACCACGGTGTCTATCCCGTTGGGGAGGCCCTCGACAAGGTCGTCGATGCCAGTTGCGGTCAATGCTTGCCAGACTTCTTCGTCTGACGCCGACGGTCGGGCAAAGGCCACGTTGTCTTTGATAGTTCCTGCAAACAAGAACGGCTCTTGGGGCACGACCCCGAGCTGTTCTCGCAGCGAAGTGATGGTCACACTTCGGAGGTCGTGGCCGTCGATGCTGACCGTGCCCGACTGAGGGTCGTAGAAGCGCGTGATGAGCTTGGCAATGGTGGACTTGCCAGCACCGGTCGGGCCAACCACAGCGAGGCTTTCGCCAGCCTGCAGCGACAAGGAAACGTTGGACAAGATGGGCACTTCGGGGTCGTAGCCGAAGGTCACGTTGGTTAACGCAATGGCGCCTTCGACCTGGGGGAGTGGCCTGGCGTTCTTGGCCTCTTCGACTTCGGGTGCGGTGGCCAACAACTCTCGCAGTTTGCGCACTGCCGCCTGGCCTTGCTGGTAGCCGTTGTAGAGCTGGGTCAAGCTCTGGATTGGGGCAAAGAACGCACTGAGGTACAACAGGAACGCCGTGAGCTCGCCAATCGTCAGCGAGCCGTTGAGCACCATGGACCCGCCAATGGCTAGCACCGCCGCCTGCCCAGCAACCGACGTTGCTTCGGTGGCGGGGGTGTAGATAGAGGCTGCGCGTATGGCCGACAGGTTGGCCTCTTTGTGGTCGCCCACAACGTTGTTGTGGTGAATCACGTTGTGGCGGCGGCGGTTGTGGGCGGTGATGACACGTACCCCGGCCAGACTCTCCTGAAGGTGCGACAGCACCTCGCCGATCCGGTCACGGACGCTGCCATAGGCCATATCGGATCGCCGGCGGAACCAGTTACTCAACACCAGGGTTGTGGGCAGCACCAGACATAGCGTGATGAGGGCCAACGTTGGGTTCAACAAGAACAACACCACCGTGATGACCACCAAGGTGAGTCCTTGGACCGCGAAGCTGACCAGCCCCTCCTGAAACAGCTGTGACAGCGCCTCGATGTCACTGGTCATGCGGGTCATCAACACGCCCGCCTTCTCGCGGGTATAGAACCCCAGCGATTGGCGTTGCAGGTGACTGAACACGCGTATACGGAGGGACTTGGAAAGGTCTTCGCCCAACGTTCCGGTGTAGCGAATGCGGACCCAGCTATTGACTGCGTGGAGCACGATGGCGCCGAGGTACAAGCCGGCAACGGTGACCAGGACAGATCGGTTGCCCTCGTCCACACCGCGGTCGATGCCAATCTGGGTCAGGAGCGGCCCTGCCTGTAACAACACGGTCTCGATGATCACCAAGATCAGCGCACCAAGCAGGCGGAGGCGGTGTGGCCACAAGAAGCTGCGCAACGTGAACGGTGCGCCGCCTGGGTGCCGTTGGTCGAACACAATGCCAGGAGGGGGGTGATCTGGCTCGCGGTCCAGGACCGCATCGACTTCGGCCTGAAGATGGCCAGGGACCCCAGCGTGGGGCAGACCCGCATCGCGGGCGGCGGTGTTGGAGTTGGTTCCCATGAACCCAACAGGAGGACCAAACCCCACTACCGCTCACCCCCAACAATGTCTTCCTCGGACGCCTCGGAGCGGTCGGCTTCGGCCAAGATCTGCACGTACAACGGCTCGCTAGCCAGCAGCTCCTGGTGCGTCCCCGAAGCAACGACGTTGCCCCGATCCAGCAGCACCACACGGTCTGCGAGGGCGATGGTAGAAAGCCGGTGGGCAATGAGGATCGTGGTTCGCTGATCCAATAGGCCGTGCAACGCATCGTGGATGGCGGCCTCGACCGTGACGTCGATAGCGCTGGTGGCGTCGTCGAGCACAAGGATCGGCGGGTTCTCGAGAAGGGTTCGAGCTATAGCGATTCGCTGGCGCTGGCCGCCCGACAACGTGTAGCCCCGTTCGCCCACAACGGTGTCGTAGCCGTCGTCCAGTTCGGTAATGAACTGATGCGCCTGTGCGGACTTGGCGGCCCGAATGATCTCTTCGTCGGTGGCGAACGGAGCGCCATAGGCAATGTTGTCTCGCACCGACGTGGAGAACAAGAAAGGCTCGTCAAACACCAGGCCGATGTGGTGGCGCAAGCTGGCCAAAGTGACCTTGTGGGTGTCTTGGTCGTCGATGGCGATAGAACCGCCCGACGCCTCATAGAAGCGGGTGAGCAACCGGGCCACTGTTGATTTACCGCTTCCGGTTCGTCCCACAATGGCAACGGTCTCGCCAGGCTCGACCACTAACGAGAAGCCATTGAGCACTGCTGTGGCATCGGAGTCGCCATAGCCAAAGGAGACGTTGTCAAAGCTGACGCGGCCCTCGGTGGCCACAAGATCGGGCGCCCCTTCCTCGTCAACAATCTCGGGGTCCTCGTCGAGAACTTCGAAGATTCGCTGCGCCGAGGCCGAGGCACGCTGCGCTTGCAGGATGACAAAACCAAACATGCGAAACGGTGCCTGCAACATGATGACGTAAGCGCTAAACGCAAACAGCGTGCCCACCGAGACCTGGCCGTCGATGGCCAACAAGCCGCCATAGAGCAACACCATGGCCATGCCCACCCGAGGGAGTGCTTCGATGGTGGGGTTATACCTGGCCCGGGCGCGAATGGCCTCGACGTTCGTCCAGCGCAGCTGTTCGGCGGTCTCGGCCAAAGCATTGATCTGGCGTTCTTCTGCGGCAAACGACTTTACGACGCGGGTGCCGTTGATGTTCTCGTCGACAATGGTGGCCAGCTCGGCCATGCGGGCTTGAGCCACCCAGGTGAGGGGGAACACGGTGTTGCGAAGCTTCTGGCCCACCACGTACACCCCAGGCAGCGTGGCCAAAGCAACCAGCGTTAGCTGCACATGGATGGTGAGCATGAAGACGAATGCGACCAAGAACGTCAGCACGCTCATGCAGATCAGCGGGGCAAAAGCGAGGAACACCTGTATCGACCGGATGTCGCTATTGGCCCGAGAAATGACCTGACCCGATTGGGTACGGTCGTAGTACGAGAACGACAGGGTGGTTAGGTGTTCGTACAGCAAGGCCCGAAGGTCGGTTTCAACCTCCCATGCCAGCTCGAATAACGCGTACCTGTACGCGGCGCCAAACACAAAGCGCCCGACTGCCAAACCAAGCAGCACCAGAACCAAGGTATTCAGGCCAGACCGGTCGCCGCTGTCCACCGCATCGATAGCCGATCGAGCCACCGCAGGGGCGGCGACGCCAAGGGCTATCGCGACAATGCCGCCCAAAACGCCGGTGATAAGGGGGCGCCTGTGCGAGCGCACCACCGGCCAAAGCCGGCGCATCCAACCCAGGTCCACGTTGGGGTCCACTCGCGCTGCGGGGGGAGGGAACCGGGGCTCCACAGCCACCGGCTCAAAGTTGGGCGCGTGCATGGCGGCGTTTGCGCCCGTGTGGCTTGTCTGGTCGTCGGTCGCGGTCATTGGTGCCAAGACTGTACCCACTCCTAGACCAGCACCACTAGAGTGGCCGCCAGCCGTGCCGCTTGGGAGCGTGAAGACATAGACACCGTCGTTGGACTTATTGGCGTAGCCGCACTCATTGCGGCCACGGCGTTCTTTGTGGCCGCCGAGTTCGCCTTTGTTGCTTCCGATCGTTTGAAGATCGAGCAAGAGGCAGCCGAAGGCAACCGCCGGGCCCTCGCCGTCCTGAACCTCCTCAAACAACTCTCGTTTCAGCTGTCCGGCGCTCAGCTCGGCATCACGATCGCCGCCGTGGTGCTCGGTTTCATTGCTGAGCCAGCGGTCGCATCGCTGGTTGAACCCGCCATCGAATCGCTGATTGGCGAGACTGCGGCTCGCGGCATCTCGCTGGCCGTAGCGCTCACCATCGCCACCGTGTTCACCATGGTTGTGGGCGAGCTCGTCCCCAAGAACGCTGCCATTGCGCACCCCGAGGCCACCGCCAAACTCTTGGCCCCGGCGTTCCGCGTCTACGGGTTCCTGGCCAAACCCATCATTGCGCTGTCAGACGCCACCGCCACCTGGCTCCCCCGTCGCATGGGCGTCGACCCGGCCGAAGCACTCAATCACTCGCCGTCGCTCGAAGACCTCGACTACTTAGTCAAAACCTCGGCCGAGGAAGGCACGCTCAGCGCCGATGAAGTTACGTTGCTGTCTCGCTCACTGCGATTTGGCGAGAAGTCCGCAGACGATGTCATGGTCCCTCGCATCGATGTCCACTCGCTCGACACCTCTTCGTCTGTGGCTGACCTGGTGCAGCTCAGCGCCGAGACCGGGTTCTCCAGGTTCCCCATCACGCGGGGCGACATCGACGACATCGCGGGTGTGGTGCACGTCAAAGCTGCGCTGGGCATTGATCCCGTCAACCGTGGACGCACCGCGGTCACCGCGGTGATGCGCGACGTCCTGGCCGTGCCGGAGAGTCTCGACCTTGTCTCCATCATGGCCGACATGCGAAGGCGCCGGCTGCCCTTGGCCGTTGTGGTCGATGAGCACGGCGGGACCGCCGGCATTGTGTCGCTTGAAGATCTCGTCGAGGAGATCGTCGGCGAAATCGACGACGAATACGACGACGCCACCGAACTCACTACCGTCGAAGACGAAGGCATCTACGTGCTCTCCGGCGGCTTGCACCCCGACGAAGTTCGTGAGGCCTGCGGGTTCGAGTTCCCAGACGACGGCCCGTACGAGACCGTCGCTGGGTTTGTGCTCGACCAACTTCAGCGCATTCCCAGCGAGGGCGAAATCTTGCGCTACGAGGGTTGGCGGATTGAGGTCGTTGAACTCGACCGTCGACGAATCGCCACGCTCCGCTTGCACGAGCCGCCAGCTTCAATCCAGGCCCGGCTCCATCAACGCGCCGAATCCGACAACGCCGAATCAGTGGGGGCTTTCTAATGCAGGCCCTTACCGCCATCAACGTCCTCGCCGCCGATAGCGCAATCAGCCCAGGCGTGGGGATCCTCCTCGCCATTATCTTCATCCTGCTGAATGGGCTCTTTGTGGCGGCCGAGTTCGCCCTTATTGCCGCGCGACGTACTCGCATCGAAGCGCTGGCCGAAGCCGGCGATCGGCGGGCCCGCTCGGCGTTGGCCTCCATGAAGAACCTGCCGCTCACGCTGTCGGGGGCTCAGCTCGGAATCACCATTACCAGTCTTGGTCTTGGTCTCATCGCAGAACCGGCGGTGGCCTCGGTTATCGAAGACGCCGTGGAGCCGCTCATTGATATCCCGTCGGGACTGCTGCACGGAATTTCGTTCGGCATCGCCCTCTTCTTGGTGGTGTTTGCCCACATGGTGTTGGGCGAGATGGTCCCCAAGAACCTGGCGCTCGCCACCGCAGAACGCACGTTGCTGTGGGTGGCCATCCCGCACTTGGTTTTTGTCATCTTGTTCCGACCCATCATCTGGCTCCTCAACGGCATGGCGGCGCTGCTGTTGAAGGGGTTCAAGATCGAACAAATCGACGAACTCGGCACCGCGCACACGGCCCAAGAGTTCGTCACCTTGATCGACGCGTCCAAAGGCGAAGGGCTTATCGACGACTTCAACGCCACGTTGTTGTCTGGCGCCCTGGACTTCGCGGCGCAAGAGAGCGCCTCGTTGATGATCCCGTGGGCCGATGTGGTGACTGTGGAACGCAACGCCAGCGTTGCTGACATCGCAGCGGTGGCCGCATCAAGTGGTCACAGTAGGTTGCCCATTACCTCAGG
>JAUIIS010000446.1 GCA_030431575.1 Acidimicrobiia bacterium
AGTGATCGTTGCTGACTATGCGGCGAGTGGCGGCCATCTGATGCGCCAGCTTGAGCACCAGCGGGCAAACCCTTTGCCGGGCGACACCGACTATGGGGAGATCAACCCCTTGTTGCTGGAAGCTCCCGCGCAGGTTATGCAGCGTTTGTTGGAACTGATGGAGGAGCGCCACGGAGGGATAGTTGCGTTCTTCGAGACCCAAGGCATGTCGGCACGCACCGTGCCGGCCTTGCGCGAACAGCTTCTGACCTAAGCCAAGAGCTGGCAAGAACCGGGGCCAAAACTGCCAACGTTGGAGCCACCTTGAAGGGGACTCCAACGCCAGTAGCACCTGCTGCCCCGCACCCGGGAGGGGAGCACGGGGTCAGCCATGGGGCTCTGCTTCTCGTGTCCTGTCCGGTTGAAGCGGTGGTGAACCCGGCTGAGATGTGCCGCTCCGCAGCACAGGCGACGTCGAGTTAGTTACCGAAACAGCCCCACAGGACACTAGACACCGGAGCCAGTAAGGGCGGTCTCTGGCGCGGCGCTGGAGGCAGAGATGGAGATGACTGGGCAGGCAACCTTTCCTGTAATCCGGTTCGTTAGCGATCCCCGGAATTTGGCCCAGAAGCCACCGCTATTGCGGGTTCCGACAACAATCATGGCGGCGTTGTCGCTAGCTTCTATGAGCACGGTGTCGATCGACCCCAGTTCAACCACATGGTCAATGTCTGTGCGACCAAGGGTTCGTCGGATCGACTCGGCTGCCTTTACTCGAGCCCAGTTTTGGGCTTCTTGGTAGGTATCCCAGTACGCGCCGGCCGAATCGGATGGCACGTCTGGATGGCGAGACGCAGTTATTACCCGCAAAGGGAGACCATGATCTTCGGCGTAGTCTGCCGCCCATCGAAGCGCTGCATCAGATTCGACGCTTCCGTCGACTGCTACGAGCACGGGCTTTGGCCCATTCGGTGAGGTGTTCATGGCGCTCCTCCTTGGGATGCGTCTTGCCTGTTTAAGTCATCACAATAAACCTATTGAGATACACCTATTTAGACCACCCAGTTATGTAGGAAAGCCAGAATACGCAACAGGCCCGCGCAAGATCACAGACCTCAGGCGCCCAGTCGACCATCCTGGCTCAGCCAGAGAACCAGGCTGCAGCTACTCGCTGGGAAGCTCCACGGGCTCGTCTTCGGCTGTCTCGGCCACGTGCACCACAGCATCACCGCGATTCACCAATGGCCGCTGACCATGGCCGATAACCACACCGGTTGCACGCGACTTCACAGACCCAAGACGCTTGCCAAAAGGGTCATGCACTGTGGCCAGCACTTCGCCTTGACGCACGTAGTCGCCAAGGCCCACGTCAAGATGCAAGATGCCGCTACTTGACGCTCGCATCCATCTGCTGGCGCGGGACCAACGGGTCTCGATCTGGCGCTCGGGGGCGTTGTCGATCATGCCGAAATGCTGAAGGGCCCGCAGACAACCATCGGTGCCAGCAGAGATCGCCCGCTCATCGAAGCGGTCGGCCTCGCCACCCTCGAACAGCAAAACAGTGGCACCAGCCTCTGTTGCGGCCTCGCGCAGCGAGCCATCGCGGACACGTGCATGCAGGCTGACTGGTGCCCCAAAGACCTTTGCCAACGTATGCACGGCACTGTTATCGAGATCGCCACGAATCTGGGGCAGGTTGATGCGGTGATCCGAGCCCGTGTGGAGATCGATACCCACGTCGCAGCGCTGGATCACCTCGGTCATCATGAGGTGCGCAACACGGCTAGCAAGCGGGCCGCGGGGGGAGCCAGGGAACGACCTGTTGAGGTCTCGGCGGTCGGGCAAGTAGCGGTCGCCCGTGTTGAAGCCGTGCACGTTGACCACTGGCACCGCAATGAGCGTGCCCCGAAGCTGGCTTGTGTCGATGCGTTCGAGCACCCGGCGAATGACCTCCACGCCACACAGCTCGTCGCCGTGCAACGCCGCGCTTAGCCACATCGTGGGGCCTTCGTGACGCCCGTGCAGCACCAGAACTGGGAGCGCCACAGGAGTACCCGACATGAGACGGGCAATAGGAAGCTCGACCTTGATCCGCTTCCCAGCTGCGATCTCCTGGTCGGCGATTGTGAACGGTGTCCGACGCATCTATTCGGCTGGTTCTGCCAACGGGTCGTCGGGCAAGGGCTGCACCTTTGGTCGGCCACGGCGGCGACGGCGCTCTGGCACAAGGTGACGCATGGAGTCCAGCTTGCCAAAGCACAGCAGACGGTCGTCGGACTCGAGTTCTCGGGAGGTCTTGGGGTTCTCGTGCAAGTTGGACTCGTGGATGGTTTTGCCCACGAGGCCAGAGCCGTCGCGGACGAGCAGTTCGGCAACGCCGTACCCGGAACTAACGGTGAGGCGCTGGCGCACGTCGAGTTCGGGGAACGAAACTTGGCTGGCGATGTAGTCAACAATGGCGCCAGCGATATCGAGCTCGGTTGCGGTCTCGATGCCTTCGAGCCCCGGTGAGCTGTTCACTTCCATAACCGATGGGCCTTGGTCGCTTTCCAACATGTCGACCCCGGCAACGCGCAGGC
>JAUIIS010000074.1 GCA_030431575.1 Acidimicrobiia bacterium
TTGCGGGGTCGGCTGTGCTCAAAGCCACTGTGTCGATAACAGGCGCCTGCCAGTTCTTCTTGGCGTAGCGGAACGTTCCACTCCCCCATCTGTTGTGCAGCGGGTCAATCATGCCCACGGTTATTAAGCGCGGAAACCCGGTTTGGATCGTTGGTGCCCCATAGTCGCCAACCTCAACCGCTTCGACGGTTACAGGCGCTAGGCCGTAGAACTGATCCCGGAATCCGGCAGTCGCAGACCCCACTGACCCAATAGTGGCTGCATCGTCATGCTGGGGTAGCGCTGGCTCGGGTGTGCCCATTGCATAGGCCAGCACCGTGGCCCACCTGTTGGTGCGCTGGTAGCGAAAGGGCGGTAACTGGGTGTGTTCGAGCCACACATCAAGCTTTTTGGTGTCAGCCGGTACGCCGAGGACCGGGGCGCATACTTCTACCGATGCCAGAAAATGCTGCGCTTTGGAAAGCCACAATCCCGCAAGGTTGGCGTCCAATCGTTCCCTGATGGGGGCAGAATCGTCTGTGGCCAACGTCGAATGCGGCTGTAGCAACACCGAGGTGCCAGTCCCTGCAGTCAACTCGTTGGCCACCAACAAGAAGAATGCGGCGGTGTCAGCGTAAGGGCCTGTGGCTACTCCCCAGCGCTCGCGGAGCGCCAAGCCATCGGCGGACGCTCGCGCCGTTCCGCTCCCCAGCTGGCCTTGGAAGGGCGGGTTCCCCACCACCACATCGAACCGACCCTGTGGATACAACTGGGTTCCGGCGCGGTCGAACGCGTTGGCTCCGCTGGCTAGGGCATCGGCACACACCAGGTGTTGGCCGGCGCTCACCCAAGTCCGGGTATGCCCGAAAGCCCAAAGCGCCAGGGCGGCCTCGGCAACGAGCACTGCGTTGGGGTCGACGTCGATGCCCCAGAGCAGCTCGGCAACTACTACCTGCGGGTCGACACCGGCTTCAAAGAGTGCTCCAGCAGCCGCCAGGAGGAACGCTCCCCCACCCATGGCCGGGTCACACACCAGCGGAGGGACTTCGCACAGTGCTTTGCCTGATTGGGAGACATGGTGATTCAGCGCGATGTCCACCAGCAAGGACGCCACGCCAATGGGCGTGTAGTAGATGCCTTGTTCGTGACGATGTTCGAGAGCCAGCGCCCGTTCGTACACCACGCCCAGGTCGGCCGAGGTGCCCGTCATGCCGTCGCCAAAGCCCATCGGGTTCGGGCGGACCGAGTCAGCTACCGCAGCGAACCCCGCTGGCGCGCCTGCTGGGAGCGGTGTGGCAGCCGCGGATTCGCCTTGAGGTGAGCGCAACAAGGCAGGGGCGTCGACAAAGTCGACGTCGGGCCACCAGTCGCGCGCCAGTGCCTGCCCATACGCGGCGGCAATGTCTACCGCTGCCTCTCCGAGGGATCTACGCGCCGCTATCCATGCATCGACGGTTACTGGCTTTGCAGGTGTGTTCAAGGCGCAGAAGCGCTGATCGAGAAGCTCTCAGCCACCTGGGGGCGGCGTAGCTTCCAAATGAAGCCGTCATAGAAGATGTGCAGGCCACCAAGGCAAAAGAACACCATGCCGTATGCATTCAGGCTGGCGTGCTCTTGCATGAACAGCACCAGGGCCGAAAGCACGCCGCTAAACCCGGCCACAAACCCCACGATGCCCACCGGCGTGCGGATGGCTCGGGCCAAGAAAACCTGGCTCGCGCCGGCATTGGTACTGCTGCTGGCGTGAGGGTCGGGGTACCGCTTGTCGAGGTTGGTGACCACGATGATGAAGTACTCGACCGCGTGAGAACCCACCCAGGCCAAGAGTGCGGCAATGGGGTGAACGACAGCCAGCACAAACAGCGCAGCGGTGGCAGCCAGGTAGCGGTACACGCCGGGGTTGGCAGAAAAGCCCGTTGCTCGCTCGTGTTTGATCCACCGCGCCCCAACCGCGCCAGCGAGGCCCAATGCGGCCACCAGCAACACGACCGCATAGGGACGGGCGTCGACAAGGAGTTCGAGGCTTCGCTCGTTGGCGGTGCCTAGCCCCAAGGCCTCGATGCGTGCAGCCGTGGCGGGGTCAGCAACGGCCCACGCCAAGATCAACAGAAGCCAAGACGCCAGCAGCAAGAGGTCGAGGCGTCCGCTCTGATTGTCGCCGCCCTTGCGTCGATAGATCCGAGTGATCCCATAGCGCTGCATCAACGTGTGCTCGGTGTTCCACAAGCCCCCAATGATGGCGACGAGCAGGAAATCGATCCGGAGCCCCACGAACACCAACGTGGCTAAAACCAACGGCGTCCAGGTGAAGATGCGCCGGCGCATGGCGAACTGTTGAGGGTCGCCATAGACCATGGCCAACGTGATTGGTTGGTGCGCCAAAGACAACAGCAAGACCCCAGCCGCAAACCACTGCAAATGCCGAGCGTTGCCCGCAACGGCAACGGCCGCGACGGCAAAAGGCACCCAGGCCAACGCCAGTGCAGCGTCGAGCTTTGGTCCATGTATCCAGGCCATCGCTGGACGCGACGGCGAGGCTGGCGGCGCAGGGGCGGCGAGCGTCATCACCAATCGAGGTTAGTACGCCGACTCCAGACCCAACGGCCACGTTTCGGTGGAACCGAAACTCGGTTAGAGCGCGAAGCGAACGGCTCTGCGATGCGAACGGCCGCTATGACGTTTCGGTGGGGTCCCACGCAGCCAGGTCGGCGAGACGTGCGTCGTTGGAGAACATTTCGACCAGCGGTAGGTCGAGCCCGATGCGCTTCTGGATGCGCTTCACTTCGAGCTCTTCTTTCCACAGTGCCAACGTGACCACCAAGCCTTCGGTGCCAGCACGTGCGGTGCGGCCCGAGCGGTGCAAGTAGGTCTTGTGGTCTGGTGGCGGATCGAAGTGCACCACCACGCCAACGTCGTCCACGTGAATGCCACGGGCAGCAACGTCGGTAGCGACCAGCACTGGCAGACGACCGTCGCCGAAGCGTTCCAGCGCCTTCTCGCGCATGTTCTGGCGCAAATCACCATGAATGGCCTGCGCCCGCACACCCTCGTCTGCGAGCTTACGAACCAGTCGATCGCAGCCAGCCTTGGTGTTCGAGAACATCAACACCTTCGGGTTGGACGCAGCAATAGCTGCGGCAACCTTGACCTTGTCCATCTGATGCACCTGCAAGAAACGGTGCGTCATTGCCTCGACGGTGACATCGTCGGATTCGACCTCGTGCATGACGGGGTCGGTCTGATACCGCTGGATAAGCGAGTTCACGACGCCATCGAGGGTTGCCGAGAACAGCAGGGTCTGGTGTCCGCGCTCGACCTTGCGCAAGATCCATTCGACCTGAGGCAAGAACCCCATGTCGGCCATGCGGTCGGCCTCGTCGAGCACAACCATTTCGAGGTTGGCCACCGAGAACTCGCCTCGGTCTAACAAATCGATCATGCGGCCAGGGGTGGCCACGATGATGTCGATACCACCTTTGAGGGCTTCGATCTGTTTGTCCATGTTGGCGCCGCCATAGATGGACAGCACGCGCAGGCCGCGAGCCTCAGCCAAAGGCTCGAGCTCTTCAGACACCTGCACCGCAAGCTCGCGGGTGGGGACGAGGGCAAGAGCAACCGGGGCGATGCGGTCGGGGTCGGCCGTGAGGTTCTGCACCATGGGGATGCCAAAGGCAAAGGTCTTGCCAGAGCCGGTCTTGGCCTTTCCGCACACGTCTCGTCGCGCCAACGCGTCGGGGATGGTGAGGATCTGAACGGGGAAGGGGGCTTCGATACCACGGGAGCGGAGCGCCTCGTCGATATCAGGATCGACGCCGAGGTCGAGCCAAGTAGGTTTTTCGGTTGTCACGTTTCTTCTTCGGGGTTTGGGTGGCGCCAGGGGTTTAGGAGCGGAGCGCCGGGGACGCTCCGAGGCCACCAAGGGCACAGCGTACCCCTTCTCATCTATCGACCGGCCGAACCCCACGCTGAGTGATCACTACGCATTCAGCGCAGCAAGACCTTGCCGTTCTCAACCGTGACGCCCTCGCTCACCAAGCGTTCGCGCTGCACCACCTCGTTGTGAGGGACCAAACGACCGCTGGCGGCGATGACTCGCCACCACGGATACCCCGATGACTTCCGAAGGAACGACCCAACAGCGCGGGCAGCACCTGGGTAACCAGCCTCGGCCGCAACCTCGCCATAGGTAATGACATCGCCAGCCTTTAGGTTCAACAAGACTCGGTGCACCGCTGTTTCAAAGTCGGTGTACTCATCAGGCGAAGCCCCAGCCAACGACGGTTCTAGGACACCTTTGGCAACGCTGGGATCGCTGACGTTGCCTGCGGGCTGGGATGTCGAAGACGATGAAGCGGCCATGAGGTATCTGGCCTGACCGCGTTAGGCCGAGATCCGGTCGGGGCGCGAGGCCAACCGCACCAGCTCGACGGGTTCGGCAATGCCTTCGACGCGTTTGGGGCCAATGTCTGTGGCGGTGGTGTTGACCATCAACGACGACAGCATGGCTTTGGTAGCCAGAACCTCACCGGGTTGCGCCAGGTCGCAGAGACGCGCCGCCATATTGACTGCTTGGCCGATGTAGTCGTCGCCCTCAAACAAGATGACCGGCCCCGATGCAAGCCCTGCACGAAGCGCGAGCTTGGCGTCGCCATCTTGGAACTCGTCTTCCATGGCCACAACAGCTTCGGTGACCGACTCGCACTCGACACCCACAAGCATGGCGCCGTCGCCTAGCCACTTGGCGATCCGGACCCCGTGACGGGCAGCCAGTCGGCGCACAACAGCCCGAAAGTGATCAAGAACGTCGACTGCGGCGCCATCGCCTTCAGCGTCGATAAAGCCCGTGAAGCCAGACAAATCGATGAAGCCAAACGTGCGCTCGACCCGATGTTCGTAAGGGCTTTCGTGGCCCTGCAGATTGGCGTGGTCGCTCATTAGTCCAACGCTAACGCCCGGCGCTAGGCCTTACACCGCTGGATGAATCATCGCCGAAGCCTTTGTCTTCGTGAGCAGCACCATCGTCGTCGGTCCCTCTGCTGTCTTCGTTGCCGCTATCTGCAGCACTTTCGGCGTCCTCGGTGTCGTCGGCACTCGCACCGTGGCGTCCCCCAGCGCGTTCGACGGCCTCATCGCTGTCGACAAGTGCGTTCACTTCTTCGGCGCTACGCCACGAACGCGCCACCATCACCAGGCTAAGGATCAACACCACCGCAAACACCCACAAGTTCACACGCAGACCGAGCACCTTGGAAGCGGTGTCGATGCGCATGGCCTCAATCCACAACCGGCCCGTCGAGTAGCCCGCAAGATAGGCAAAGAACAAGCCCATCGGCTTCAGCCGCTTGGTGCGTTCGATGCGCAATAGCACCGCCACCAGAGCGAGGTTCCACAGCGACTCGTACAGGAACGTGGGGTGAAACGTTTCGCTGTCGGCGTACTCGGCCGGCCGATGCTCGGCGTCGATCTCAAGCGCCCACGGGACCGTCGTTGGCCGACCAAATAGCTCCTGGTTGAACCAGTTCCCCCATCGTCCAATGGCTTGGGCCAAAGGAAGCGCTGGGGCAACAACGTCGAGGATGAGGGGCATTTCGATGTCGTGTTTGCGGGCATAGAACCAGCCGCCAACGAACCCGCCGATGACGCCACCCAGGATGCCGAGCCCACCTTCCCAAATCTTGAGCGCATCGAACCACTGCCCCTGGAATCGCTGCCAGTCGGTAGCCACGTGATAGAGCCGAGCGCCCACCAGCCCGGCGGGGACCGCCCACATAGCTAGCCCAGTGGCGTGATCGGCGCTGTAGCCACGATCTTCAAACCGGCGGCCAACCAACCACACCGCGGCCAAAACGCCCAGCGCAATCATGAGGCCATAGGCCCGGAAGGTTAACGGTCCAAGCTCCAGCGAGCTGTTGGATGGACTGGGAATCGACGCAAGCATCAACACCTCAACCCGCCCCGATTGGTTCAGATTCCATGTTCGCCTACCCTAACCCCCACACGCCGATCGACAATGGCATCGCGAGGCCACCGTTACGAGCTCAAGTCCCCAACCACCAACCCGGCCGACAAGCGACGTTGGCGTTGTCTTGTTGGACTTCTTCGAGCCAATGGTCGCGCAACTGGTGCAACGCCTCGAAGGGGTCAGCCAGGAAGAGTACCTGTGGGAACCACTCCCGGGCATGTGGTCCATCCGTCAACGCCCCGACGGCACGGTGGCCGCCGACGGTGTTGGTGCCGACCGCGACCTCAGCCCCGCACCCGTAACCACCATGGCGTGGAGGCTCTGGCACATTGCACGCGACTGCTTCGACGACTACGCGCGCCGTTTGCATGGGAACGGCGACGACGATCTCGAACCCGATGCTGCATGGTTCCTCGAACCAGAACCCGCCATAGAAGCCGTGCAAAACAGCTGGGCCAACTACCGCGGCATCATTACCAGCCGAGGCTGGTGGACCCCACTAGGCGAGTCTTTCGGACCGTGGGCCCAACACAGCACCCTCGACATGGCCATGCACGCGCACAACGAATTCGTGCACCACGCCGCTGAAGTGGCGCTCCTGCGAGACCTCTATCCACTGACCAACCAACACACCTAGGCAAGAGCGCTAGAAGTCGCCAAACTGCGCCCGACCCTGCCGATACAACCAGGTCGAAGAGGTGGGCGCGGCTCAGTGCAACCGTTTGTTGGTGGCTCAGTACGCGATGACCGAGCGAACCACGTCGCCGCTCTTCATGGCGTCGAAGCCTTCGTTGATCTCGTCGAGGGTGATGGTGCGAGACACCATCTCGTCGAGCTTGAGGCGACCACTGAGGTACAGGTCACAAAGGTGGGGCATATCGACCTTGAAGTTGTTGGAACCCATCAACGAGCCCTGAAGGCGCTTTGCGTTCAAGAACAGGTCGGCGCCGGGGATCTCCAGGTTGACACCCAGGGGGATCATGCCAATGACGGTAGCCAAACCGCCGGGGCGGATCATCCCGTAAGCCTGCTCGGCCGTGATCTTGAGGCCAATGCACTCAAACGAGTAGTCCACGCCGCCTCCGGTAAGTTCTTGGACCTGAGCCACCGCATCGCCATCGGCAGGGTTCACGGTGTGTGTGGCACCCAACTGCGATGCCCATTCGAGCTTCTTAGGTTCGAGGTCAACGGCGATGATCTGGCGGGCGCCAGCGAGGTGAGCGCCTTGGATGGCAGAAATGCCCACGCCGCCGCAACCCACAACAGCAACAGTGCTGCCCGCTTCAACCCCAGCACTCTTAAAGACCGCACCTACGCCGGTGGTCACACCACACCCAATGAGGGCGGCACGGTCGAGGGGCATGTCGGGGGTGATTGCCACCACAGCGTTTTGATGCACCAGCATCTCCTCGCCAAAGGAACCCAAGCCTGTGAACTGGTTGATGGCTGCGCCTTCGCTGTCGGTGATGCGAGGGGCTTCGCCTTCGCCACGCATGGACACGGTGTGGCGGTTCTGACACAAGAACGAATCGCCAGTGAGGCAGCGCTCGCAGTGACCGCAGTAGATGCTCAGACAAGAGATCACGTGATCGCCAACCGAGATACCAACAACGTCGTCGCCAACTGCCTGCACAATGCCAGCGGCTTCGTGCCCCAAAAGCATGGGGTATGCGGCCGGCCAGGTGCCATCAATGAAATGCAGGTCACTGTGGCACAGCCCAGACGCCACAGTCTGAATCAGAACCTCGTTGCGGTTGGGCTTATCGATGCTGACGTCTTCAACGTTCAGCAGGCCAGAATCATCTCGCAGTAGCGCAGCGCGCATAGGTGCTCCTCGGGGATAGCTCTAGATCTTGTAGCGCAGCGCATGCTACATCGTCGCCGCGAGGACCGAATAGCTCTACGCATGGCGAGCCCCAAACCAGACGCCTATTCGTAACTGACGCCCATGCCCGCTCGGGCGTCGGACTGAATGCCGTAGGGAGCGATTGGGTACCGCAACCCGTTCTTCGACAGGGCCTCCATGCCCTCGATGGCCTGCACCAAATGCCCTGGCTGCAACGCCATCAACAACTCATCGTCGGGGACTCCGCCGTACCGACGCTCGGCGTAGCAGGGGATGGACAAGCTTGGTTCGCCGGTATGTAGCGCTCGACCCCACGAGTCGGCGCAGGCCGATTCGCCAACGCAGCCCCACTCGAGCTTCTTGTACCCGGCCCACTGCAACCCGTTGATGAGCAGAATCATCTGCGCGGGGTTGGCATACACCATCGCTATGTCGGGAGGGTCAAGCCTGCCAGTGGCCAGCGGGCTGACCGCCATTGCCTGATACTGCCCCACCGGAACAACATCCATGGCTGCCTGATGTTGGGCCGAATCCTCGACCGTCTCAAACCACACACCAGCCATGTGTTTGCCCGAGTACCACGACTCGTCCTGACCACCGAGGCCAAGCACCGACTGGCACTGCGCCCCAACCAGATCATCGCCGGTTATGCCTACGGTCCAATTGAGGCGCGAGGCCATGGAGACGATCTGATCAGCGGTGTGAATGTCTTTGGGTCGGCGCACCTTGGGCACCGCCTCCATCTCCTCCACCGTGGCAAACATCTTCATGCCAATCGGGGTAGTCCTGATGCGCAACATCTTGTCGAGCCGCCCAAGCATGGCGCCCCAGTCGATGTCGTCGCCGCTGGGACGAATGGAAACCGATTGACTAGTCATGGAGTTACTCCGGAGTTCACGGCGGCAATGATGCGGTCCAACACCGCGTCAAGCACCTCACGGTTAGTTGCGAAATTGAGGCGGGCATAACCAGCGCCCTGGTAGCCAAACTTGAGGCCTTGGTCGAGCGCCACGCCGGCCTTCTTCAACAAAACCTTTGCGGGGTCGTCGCCCAACGTTGTTTGGGTGAAGTCAAGCCAAGCCAAATAGGTGGCCTCTGGCGCTTCAAACCGTACAGTCTCGCATTCGCCGGCCAGGCGGGCACCAACGTGGTCGCGGTTGGTGCTGATGATGGCGAGGTGCTCGTTGAGCCAATCGTCGCACTGGGTCCAGGCTGCCACTGTGGCTGCGGCACTCATGGTTGAAGGACCGCCGAGGAGGTGCGTGGGGAACTGGTCCAGGGCCCGCCTGAGGTGCGGGGGCCCAACGTGGGCTACAGCGCACCGCAAGCCACTGACGTTGAATGCCTTGCTCGCACTGCCGAGCGTGACCGTGTGCTTTGCGAGGCGCGGTTCGGCAAGAATCAACGGCACATGCTTGTTGGGGGCATGGGCCAAATCAGCCCACACCTCGTCGGTGATGACCAATAGGTTGCGGCGCTCGACAACGTCGGCGAATGCAGCCAGCTCTTCGGCGTCAAAGACCCGCCCGGTGGGGTTATGGGGGTGACAGAACAGCACGACTCGCGTGTTGGGCGTCAGCGCGTCTTCGAACCGTTCTGCGTCGAGACGCCAGCCGGGGGTGTCAAGAGCCACGTCCACCACGGTCCGTCCGCTGTCTTCAATGGCGCTGCGAAACGGGTAGTAGATCGGGGTAAACAACACCACGCCATCGCCGGGCACCGTGTCGAGGATCATGATGGCCTCGAGCGCGTGAAGAGCCCCGGTGAAGCTCCACAGCTCATCCACATCGACTTCAAGGCCATGCTGGCGAGACACCCATTGTGCCCAGGTCGATTGCAGCGCGTTGAGCCCCTCGAACTCATAACCCAGGTCGCCGCGCTCCACCATCGAGGTGATCGCTGCCTTGATCGGACCGGCCTGATCGAAATCCATGTCGGCAACCCAAGCTGGCAAGACCTCAGGTCCGTAGCGAGTCCACTTCACGCCCTTTAGTGCGCGTAGCCGATCCCAGTCCCCCGATGTATCCATGCGGCCGACCGTAGCGTCATTTCAGCCTGAGCTAGAAAACTGTTGTGCCTAGCGCTGGTGTGGCGGGAGCGAGGCCCAGATGCCCAAGTGTCCTGTCCGGTTAGAGCGCTGGATAATAAATAGCCGGATAGAGCACTAGCTACATCCCGACGTGTTGCCGCAGCTTGCGCAGGTAAAGCAGCTGCCAGCTCGGTGCATCTGGGTACCGCACTGCATACATAGCGGAGCGTCGGCTGCAGGACCTCGACGCACGAGGCGTTCTGGCTCGGGAGTCTGCACGACCCCGGAGGGCGGGTCTGGGGTTACGTCGGCGCCTTGCGTGGTGACCGCTGTAGCTTCTTCGACCCCTGGAAGGGTGGGTTGCATGCGCTCGTCTGTGGTGAAGATGTTGAGGTCCGCGCGATGCTCGGGCGACAAGTATTCGACCGCCAAACGACGGAACAAGTAGTCGATGAGGCTGGACGCAATGCGCAGGTCGGGGTCGTCGGTCATGCCTGCAGGCTCGAAGCGCATGCCCACAAAGGCTCGGACGTAGGCATCGAGCGGCACTCCGTATTGGAGGCCATGGCTGATGGCAATAGCGAAGGCATCCATGATGCCGGCCAAGGTGCTGCCCTGTTTGGAGACACGCACAAAGATCTCGCCCGGGCGGCCGTCATCGTATTGGCCAACCGTGACAAAGCCTTTGCAGTCGGCCACCCGGAACTCGAAGGTCTTGGAGGATCGAGACCGCGGCAGCCGCTCTCGGACGGGTCGAGGGGCTTCGGCGAGCAACGCCTGCGCTGCCACCGAGATGACATCGTCTTCGGTCTTGTCGACCGACAACGGCTGCGCGACCTTACAGTTGTCGCGATACACCGCCAAGGCTTTGACACCCATGCGCCACGCCTCGATGTAAAGGTTCGCAACGTCTTCGACCGTTGCCGTTTCGGGCAGGTTGGCGGTCTTGGAAATGGCACCGGACAGGAATGGCTGTACGGCTGCCATCATGCGCACATGACCCATGGGTTCGATGGCCACGTCGCCCATCGAGCAGGCAAAGACCGCGATGTGTTCTTCTTTGAGGTGCGGCGCGCCGGCCACGCTGCCGCACTTGTCGATGTGGCTTACGATCTCGCCCACCTGGTCGGGGTCATAGCCCAGGCGGTCGAGCGCCCGAGGTACCGACTGATTGACAATGGACATGGTGCCGCCACCCACGAGACGCTTCGCCTTCTTGAGTGCCAGATCGGGCTCGACGCCGGTGGTGTCGCAGTCCATCATGAAGCTGATGGTCCCCGTTGGGGCGAGCACGGTGACCTGAGCGTTCCGGACGCCATGAACTGCTGCGAACTCGACAGCTTCGGTCCAGGCCTCTCGCGCCGCTTGGGTGAGTGCAGCGGGGACAGCTTCTGAGGCTGGGATCTCTTCGACTGCCGAGCGGTGCATAGACAGCACCGACAAGGTGGGTTCGCGGTTGAGGTCGAAGCCGGCAAAAGGCCCCTTGCGCGCGGCGATACGAGCAGAGCATCGGTAGGCCTCACCGGTCATAACGGCGGTGATGGTGGCCGCCAAGGCTCGGCCGTCAGGTGAGTCGTAGGGCAAACCCAAGCTCATCAGCAAAGCACCAACGTTGGTGTAGCCCAGACCAAGCTGGCGGAAGTCGCGTGCGTTTTGGCCAATGGCTTCGGTTGGGTAGTGCGAGTTGGTGACCAACATGTCCTGGGCCGCAATGAGCACCCGAACACTGTGACGGAACCCTTCGACATCGAAGTTTCCCTCGGCATCGAGGTAGGTCAACAGGTTGATGCTGGAGAGGTTGCACGCTGAGTTATCGAGGTGGACATACTCGCTGCACGGGTTGCTGGCCGAGATGCGGCCGCTGTTGGGGCAGGTGTGCCACTTGTTGATGGTGGTGTCGTACTGAAGACCTGGATCGGCACACTCCCAGGCGGCTTGTGCGATGTCGTCGAACACGTCTCGGGCTTTAACCGTCTCGACTACCTCGCCCGTGGTTCGAGCAATGAGATCCCAACTCTCATCGTTCACCACGGCTTCCATGAAGGTGTCGCTGACTCGCACCGAGTTGTTTGCGTTCTGGTATTGCACGCTGAAGGAGTCGGCGCCATCGAGGCTCATGTCGAAGCCAGCTGCGCCCAGGGCGCGTGCCTTGTGCTCTTCTTTGGCCTTTGTCCAGATGAACTCGTTGATGTCGGGGTGGTCGGCATCGAGGATGACCATCTTGGCGGCCCGGCGAGTCTTGCCGCCGGACTTGATGGTGCCCGCAGATGCGTCGGCGCCGCGCATGAAACTCACGGGACCGCTGGGTTGGCCGCCGCCAGCGACCAACTCTTTGCTGGCCCGGATTCGGCTGAGGTTAACGCCTGAACCCGACCCCCCTTTGAAGATCTTGCCCTCTTCGACGTACCACTCGAGGATGTCTTCCATGGTGTCGTCCACCGACAAGATGAAGCAGGCCGAACTCTGCTGGGGCACGCCATCGACACCAATGTTGAACCAAACCGGCGAGTTGAATGCCGCCCGCTGGTTGACCAGCAACCAGGTGAGCTCGGCGACAAAGGTCTCTTTTTCGTCGGCGTCGACGAAGTAGCCGGCATCGTCGCCCCAAGCGCTGATGGTCCCAACGACGCGGTCAATGACCTGCTTGAGCGACGTTTCGCGCTGCTCGGTGCCTTGCTGGCCACGAAAGTACTTCTGGGTCACGATGTTGGTGGCGTTTTGTGACCACGACATCGGGAACTCAACGTCGCTTTGTTCGAAGGCGATGCTTCCGTCGGACCAGTTTTCGATCTTGGCCTCGCGACGCTCCCAAACAATGTCGTCGTACGGATGGCTGTCGACGTGCGTGAAATGACGTTCGATACCAACGGCTGCGCGTTGCGTTACCACGATGAGGAGGCTTTCTCTAGTGAGGGTTTTGCCCGGTCAAGGGGCATTAACGATAGCGGAAAATGGTGCGTGCCCCGCCCGGCCATCGGATGGGCGATCATCGGATGAGCGGGCGGAGCCTTTGGCACTGCATCGGTGAGCAGCGTTAGCACGGGTGTCAGGTTTGGGCCGATGGCTGTCGCGCACATCCGGGTTTGATCCCGAATGCTCCTGCCCTGTCCCACCAGGCGGCCTGCACGGCATCGTTGCCGTATTGGCCGCCACCATTCCGACATCACCGGCTGTTGCTGCTCACAACCGAGCAACCTAGAACGGTTGCCCTGTGGAACGTAAGAGGGCAATTCTGGGGATTTCCCTGTGGAGTTCCTGCTTTGCCATCCACAGGCAACGGTTGCGCCACGGCCCAGTCTTGGCGTCTTGGCTGGTGAGCCGCACTGCAGGGTCTGTGTACATCTCTGGGGACCATCACCGGATTGAGTTTGAACGACCAACCTGGGGCCCGGACGAACCCGACCGCTACGGTGACGCGCATGGACTCGAGCGTGAACGATGTTGTGGCTGCCTACAAAGCCGACCAGCGCCCCGGCAGAGAAGCTGGCACGGTTGGCAACGGTCAGCCTTGGCTGATGTTGAACATGGTGTCGAGTATTGATGGGGCCATCGAGATCGACGGGGTGTCTGGCGCCCTGGGCAACGATGCTGACTATGCAGTCTTCAAGGCACTGAGGGGGCTGAGCGATGTGGTGTTGGTGGCATCGGGAACGGCGAACGCCGAGCATTACAAGGTGCCTGAAGTCGATGCAAGCACCGCCGCAGAGCGCGAGGCACGTGGGCAACGTCGCCTGCCCCTTGTTGCCGTGGTTTCTGCCAGGCTCAGCCTGGATACAGCCAGCCCATTGCTGGGTCAGCCGGGCTACCGGCCAGTGATCGTGACCGCAGAAACCGCCCCAGCCGACAAACGAGAAGCCCTGGCACAAAGCGCCGACATACTGGTTGCAGGTACCGACTCGGTGGATCTGGGATCTGCAGTTCGGCAGTTGAGCCAGCTGGTTGGCCCAGTGATTCTGGCCGAGGGAGGCCCA
>JAUIIS010000447.1 GCA_030431575.1 Acidimicrobiia bacterium
TCGAACCTTCAGCGCGGACGATGTTGATGTAGTCGGCCTCGGGTTTGGCAGGATCCGCGAACGGGTGCAGCAGCGCGTTACTCATGGCCGTATCTTCGCGCAGAGTCGCGCCAGAGTCAGCATGGTCGGGTCAGCACCCGCCCCGGACGCTGCTGAGTAATCGCTGTCGCCTGATCGCCGACCTTGGCACAGCGGGTATTCCGCACTCTCCAAGGGCTCAGGCGGTGGGCTGATCCCAGAGTTGCAAGACCGATGCGCTGAGGAGGCGTACGCCCACGTCGATGACGCGTTCGTCGACATCGAAGTGCCCAACATGCAGGTCGTGGTGCGGGTGTCCCCCGTCGGGGTTGTGCGTGCCGAGGCGAACATAGGTGCCGGGTCGCTCTCGAGTAAACCAGGCAAAGTCGTCGCCGCCCCAGCTCTGGTTCGCTTCGGTCACGGCGTCGTCGGCAAAGTGCTCGATTGCACCCTCGCGAACAGCCGCAGTGACTGAGGCGTCGTTGATCGCAGGCGGCACGCCATGGGTGTAGCTGAGCGAGATCTCGACATCGGAGTCCTCGAGCACAGTCTGGAGTGCCTTGTCGAAGGCCGAGGGCAAGATGTCCCAGGCCTCCATTGACTGCGTGCGCACCGTGCCGCGGATATGGGCCGTGGTGGGGATCACGTTTGCAGCGTCGCCTGCGTGGACAGCACCGAACACGCACTTAGTGGGGCCCAGTCCGCCAAGTTGGGCCTCGAGCGCCTTGGGGACTTCGGCGATGACCTTGGCCACAACCGACACCATGTCGACGGTGAGTTCTGGCCGAGCTGTATGGCCTCCAGGGCCATGGAGTTCGATGTCGACCATGTCTGCGGCCGAGGTGATGGCGCCGCTGCGCAACCCAATGGTGCCCACGTCGAGCTTTGGTTCGCAGTGCACCCCAACCACAGCGCTGACGCCGTCGAGCCCGCCGTCGGCTATGACATCCAGCGCTCCGCCCGGCACCCGTTCTTCTGCCGGCTGGAAGATCAGCCGCACACGACCACCATGTTCGGCCGCGACCGCTGCCAGATAGAGGCCAGCGCCAAGGACGACGGTGGTGTGGACATCGTGACCACAGGCATGCGCAATGCCTGCCCTGGTGCTCTTGTAGGCCACGTCCTTCTCGTCGGGCATCTCCAATGCATCGATGTCGGCGCGCAGCGCCACGAGGGGGCCATCGCCGGTGCCGATGTCGCACACAAGTCCCGTCCCACATGCCCAGACGCGGTGTTCGAGCGATGCGACGCGTAGTTGCGCTGCGATCGCAGCGGTGGTTTCGTACTCGAAACCGCTGGGTTCGGGGTGAGCGTGGAGGTGGCGGCGGAACGCAACAAGTTGGGGGCCGTGCGCCTCTAGCCACGCATTTACGTCTCGCCCTGTGGAGTTCTTCATTGTCGCTGAGGCTAACAACTACGGTGCTGATATGGCCGCTCCGTCTTCTGCTCCGTTGTCTGCGTTTGGACCTGACTTTCCGTTCGCGTACGACACGTTCCTCGGGCATCCAGCCGGGTTGGGGGCTGTCCCCGCAGCCGCCCATGGGTCCGAGGTAGCTGTTGTTGGTGCTGGTATGGCTGGGGTCGTGGCGGCGTACGAACTCATGCGCATGGGCTTACGGCCGGTTGTGTTCGAGGCTGGCCGGCTGGGTGGTCGACTTCGATCGGAGCGTTTCAGCACCGCAGACAATGTCTTGGCCGAGCTGGGGGGCATGCGGTTTCCCGTTTCAGGACGGGCGTTCTTTCACTACGCGGACTTGGTAGGCACCCAAACCGTGCCATTCCCCAATCCATTGACACCCGCGGCGCCCACCACAGTGATCGATCTCGAAGGGGTTTCGCACTACGCAGAGACGCTCGATGACTTGCCGCCGCTCTTCCAAGAGGTGGCCGACGCATGGGACCGCGCCCTGCAAGAGCACGCCGGCTTGGCCGCAATGAAGCGGGCCATGTTGGACCGCGATGCGCCAGAAGTGCGGCGCCTGTGGGCCGAGCTCATCGATGACTGGGACGACCGGACGTTCTACGACTTCGTTGCCACCTCAACAGCGTTCTCTGAGCTGTCGTTTCACCATCGCGAGGTTTTTGGGCAGGTGGGCTTTGGCACCGGCGGCTGGGATAGCGACTTCCCCAATTCCATGCTTGAAATCCTGCGTGTGGTCATGTGCGAGTTTGAAGAGAACCAGCGCCGCATCGTCGGTGGTGCAGAGAACGTGGTGCGGCGTCTATGGGATCAGCCATGTAACGACGCGGTTGGCTGGCCAGAAGGTGTCAGTCTCAATGGGCTGCACTCGGGGGCCCCAAAGCCCGGGGTGGCTGCCATTGCCCGTCACCCCGATGGCGGTCTGGTAATCACCGACCACAATGATGTCGAGCGAGTGTTCGATGCTGCGCTGGTTACTACTCAGTCTTGGTTGCTGACGACCAACATCGATACCGACGAGAGCTTGTTCTCGCAGAAGCACTGGATGGCGCTTGACCGCACCCGGTACATGCAGT
>JAUIIS010000075.1 GCA_030431575.1 Acidimicrobiia bacterium
AAGTGCCATCGGATCTCAAGCCAATGCCGCGAACGTTGGTTCCCCCAACGTCGAGGCCAACAACCAAGCTCACGAAGTAACCGAAGCTTCGACCTTCTTGCGGAGATCCTCAAGAGCAGTTCGGATGATCCTGGACTCGGCGCGTCGCTTCACGAAGCCAGGTAGAGGCATAACCAGGTCGGCCTCGAGATGGTAGACCACCTCGGTTTGTTGGCCGTCAGCTACCGGCAAGAACTCGTACTCGCCGTCGAGCTTGCGGGTGAGGTCGCCTTCGAGGAGCTTCCAGGCAATGCGCAGCGGGTTGGAGCCGTAGTAATAGCGCAACAGATAGGTGGTTGAGCGCCCCATTGCAGCAGCACGGTACAACACGTCGCCCCCGCGACCGTCGGCATCGAACCGCTCGATGGAGACGTGCTTTACGTCGCTGGCCCACTGGGGGTATTGCGCAAAGTCGGTGGCGACCCGAAAGCACTCCTCTGGCGAGGCGTCAATGATGGTTCGCTGCGTTGCGTGGTCACTCATGGCCGTTTCCCTTTGCGATTCTTACCCGAAGTTGAGGCTGACTTTTTGGGGACGATTTTCTGGCGTTTTGGGAAGTCGCCGTGGCGAGCTGCCCAGAGGCCAGCGACCCCGAGTCCGAACATAGGTACGAGGATACCGAACGCCAGCGCCGTGAATGGGCGTATTGACGCGGTTGTGAATGCAACCACTGTTTGGACCGCGGTGGCGCCCATGAGGTGGCGCTGGACTTCTTTGGGTGCGGAGCCGGCAAGAAAGTACAAGCCCCCCATGCCAATGTCTTCGGTGCGGCTGCGTTCTACCGCCCCAGCAAAGGCGATGAGCATCCCTGCCATGCCCAGCGCGAAGAGCACAAGAGCGACGCCAGCGCTGACCAGCCGGAAGGGTTCGACAAAAACCGCAATGGCTGCTGTGACAACAAAGATCGCTGTGCCGGTCCACGCAACAGTGATGAGGGCAGACCCGTCGTCATCGGCGGGATCGTAGGTGGGCTTGGTCACGAGCCATCCACCGTTTCAAGGAGCGCTGTGTGGAACCTTTTAGCTAGCAGATCGTACGAAAAAGCTTCGCTGGCACGCAGCCTGCTGGACTCGCCGAACCGTTGACGAAGCTGAGCATCTGACGCCAGCGTGTCGAGGGCGTGAACTACTTGGTCGACGTCGGTGGGATCTTGGACGACAAAGCCGGTGTTGTCGTGCACTACGGCTTCGGCAGCTCCCCCGGAGTTGCCCGCAATCTGGGGGACGCCAGCGGCTGCGGCTTCGAGGAACACGATGCCAAAGCCTTCTTGTTCGAGTCCACCCCAGCGGACCCGACACAACATGGCAAACACATCGGACAGCCCATACAGGCTTGGAACGTCGTTGTCGTCTACCCGCCCTAAGAAGCGCACCGGGGCATCACTGCTGGCTGCCCGGCGTTCCAGCCGAGCACGATCGCGGCCGGTTCCGGCCACCAACACGACGAGATTTGGCTGCTTGTCTTTCAGCGCAGCGGCGGCATCGATGAGCTTGTCCATGCCCTTGCGCGGCACCAGCCTGCTGAGCGTCAGCACCACGAGATCGTCTTCGGTGAGGCCATACGCCTGCCGTTGTGCCAGGCGGGTTGGCTGATCTAGCGGCACAAAGCGATCGCAGTCCACGCCGGGCGGAATCACCACGACGGGGAGTTCTGCTTTTGCCGCACGCTCGGCTTCTTGGGTGGAGTAGTCGCCGGCGGTGACCACCAGGGCTGACTTCCGGAGCACCTCACCCAGCACCGACCTTGACGCCGGCAGCCGTCCGGGGACCGTGACTTCAGCGCCATGCAAGATCACGCCATAGGGCATGTCGAGGCGAGGACCCAGAGCACCCACGGGCACAGCGGGGTCATACATGACCAAATCGATGTCTTCGGCCTCGACCAACTGGTTGATCTGCTTGGCCAGCCAGGGTTCGGGCAACAACAAGGGCTGCCTAGTGCGAATGATGCGGTGGTCCTGGGCGGCGTCCCACTGCTCGTATCCGGGATAGGGCCGGGTCAGCACAACGGTCTCTTCGGCGGGCAGGCGCCGGTACAGTTCCCACAGATAGTTCTGAATACCACCAAACTTTGGCGGGTAGTCGTTGGTTACAAGCAGGTGCCGCATCACGGCCTCAGGGTAGTTGACTACACCACTGGGGCTGGAGTCACGGCCCGCTGAACTTCGGCTCGCACTTCAACAGCGGGGTCGTCTTGAAGCGCCGCAGGAAGCACCACCCCAAGACGTTTCGCCGCCCACACGGCATGGGCTCGCAGCATTGGGTCGGAATGGCCGAGATAGCGCTTGACCGCGCGCCGAACCAAAGCGTCGTCACTGCCTGTGTTACCCAGTGCCACCAAGGCATTCCGACGCAGGTAGCGGGCCTCTCGGCCAGGGATGTACCACACGCCGTAGCGGTCGAGCAGCTCCTGGTCGGTGGCGCTCAAGATGTCGAGCAACCCAACAAATGGTCGTCGTGCAGCGTTGGAGATCTCGACCGGTCTGCGCGCTTGCACCCGGTTGGGAGGACACACCTCTTGGCAGTCATCGCAGCCATAGATTCGTTGACCCAACGCCTCGCGATGCTCGGCCGGAAAAGTTCCCTTAGCCTGCACCAACCAAGCCAAGCAGCGGCGGGCATCGATGACGCCAGGCGACACAATGGCACCAGTAGGACACGACGGAAGACAACGTTCGCAGGTTCCACAACCATCGCTGAGCGGCTGACCGGGCGGCAATACAGCATCGGTGGCCACACTGCCCAACACGAACCAACTGCCCTTGCCCGGCAGCAACAGATTGGCGTTCTTGCCATACCAGCCAAGGCCAGCCCGATGGGCCGCTTCGCGGTCGACGAGGGCATTGTCGTCGATAACCAGCCTCGCCCGGTAACCGTGGCCCCTCAACAGATCCGCAACAGCCTCAAGCCCAACGCGAAGTTGCTGATAATGGTCTTCCCACACGTACCGGGCCACGGCGCCGGCTGGACCCTCGACTTCTGGTACAGGATCGCCGGCGTCGCGCAGGTACGAACGAGCCCCAACCACCAGACTCTGTGCACCCGGCACTAGCTTCGTCGGGTCAGTTGATCGCTGCGGATTGCGATACGTGAACTGCATATCCGCCGACAAGCCCCGCTCTTTACGTTCGACAAGATCCTCGAGCGTGGACGCAAAGATCTCGGCTCTCGCAACACCCAGCGCGTCGATGCCATGAGCGCCAGCGACCTCTTGCAGTTCAGCCAACGAAGGAACGTTCACCCCTCCATGGTCGCAGCCCCGCCGCCAGAAACCGACCCCTGCCCACCAACGCGAACCGCCTCCCCAGATGGCGGCGCAGTCTGATGCTTCAACGACGGCACCAAGCCCGCCTCAGTAAGACTGCGCATAGAACGAAGCTCGTCGATTGTGATCACCACAGCCTCATGTGGCTGACGATCACAGATATAGCTGACAAGACAATCGTCGCAAGCGCTCGTGGATACCATGATGCACGTGTCGCAGTCGATGTGGAGACTCTGAGTAGCCATTCCCCCACTATGACAAGGGGGTGTGACAGTTGAGATTTTGGTCCTGGGCCACACTGCGGATCACCCACTGCCCGAGCGGCACTCGAACGGGCCGCAACCAAGGGGTCAGACCCGTCGACTCGCCAGTGGCGTGCGTCATGGGTCGGGGACCTCGATGATGTTGGTGGGGGAATCGCACCAGCGGCAGCTGACGGAGTCGACGGAGTAGTCGAGGACTGTTTCGTCTTCTATGGCTAGTTCGCCACCAACGGTGTAGTGGTGGAAAGCCTTCGTGCGCTGGGAGATCACCACGTCGAAACGGGTGAGGTTGCCGCAACCCGTGCAGCGGTAGCGAGGTTGGGTTGGAGGAGATGTCGACGACACTTCAGGTCCCTGCTGACTGGTTGGGTACAAGCTCGGTTAGCTGAGCGAGACGCGCAGCTGCAGCGCCCGAGTCTATGGCAGCAGCACTTCGCTCCACCCCGTCGACGAGGTCTGAGGCAATACCGGCAACCACCAAACCAGCGGCTGCGTTCAGCACCACAATGTCGCGGTGCGGGCCAGCCTGACCGCCCAGTACAGCGCGGGCAATCGTGGCATTGGCTTGGGCGTCGCCACCTCGGAGATCTTCGTGTGTGGCCACGCCGAGGCCCACATCGCGGGGATGGACGCTCGTGGTGGTGACCTCGCCATCCGCGATGACGTGGATGACGTTCGAACCGGTCGTGGATAACTCGTCGAGGCCGCCGTCGCCGGTGACCACCATGGCATGTGTGGAGCCCGTGGCTAGCAACACTGCGGCCATGCGCTCCCCCACTGCGGCATCTGGGACGCCAACAACTTGCCGGCTCAGCTGACCGGGGTGCGAAAGCGGACCCAGAATGTTAAAGACCGTCGGGATGCCCAGCTGGGCTCGAACCGGCCCGGCGAAACGCATCGCCGGGTGAAAGGTTCGGGCAAAGGCAAAGCCCACGCCCACCTCTGAAACACAAGCCTCGAGCTGTTCCTTGGTGAGCTCGATCTCGACGCCGAGCACCTCAAGGAGGTCAAAAGAGCCCGAGGTTGACGAGGCTTTACGGTTGCCGTGCTTACAAACCGAAGCACCCGCCCCTGCAGCCACGAAACTAGCCACAGTAGAAACGTTCAGTGCTGCTTCGCGGCCCAGTTTGGACCCACCAGCACCAACCAGGTCGATGGTGTCAGGAGGCAGCATCGGACGCACAGCCGCTGCCCGCATGGCGGTGACAAGACCCGACATCTCATCGATGGTCTCGCCCTTTTGGCGTAGGGCCACCAGAAAGGCAGCTAGCTGGGCGTCAGTTGCGTCGCCTTCAAGCACGGTGGCAAGCACTGCCTCAGCTGCTTGTGAACTGATGTCGTGGCCATCTGTGAGCTGTCCCAGAATTGCTGGCCAGCCGCCGTGGTCTTCCAGAGTCATCCAGACACAGTAGTAGCCGGTCGAGTCCTGACTCGAACCCGGGCAGAGCCACCCAACCAACGAATCGTTGGTGCTGTAACTGCGCAAAAGTAGTAGAGGTCGTCGAAGGCGGCTTCGCCGGTTTGCACAGCCACAAAGGTTTCAGCCACGCCGTTGGTCACACGGCTGCTCTTGACAACGCCGGGCAGTGAAAGGCGCTTCGTCCGGTTGCCAGGCAACAACAGCTCCAGCTCGGTTTCTCGGCGCTCGCCAACAGTGCCTTCGCCGCACAGCAGGTAGCCCGCCGGCGAGACTTCAAGCACGTCGTTGTCGCCTTCGGCGCTGTACCGGACACGAGGAAGGTGCCGCAGTTGCCGGTACCCAGACGTGGCGTCGCGGACCAGAAGGGCAACTGCGATGGCCCATAGCGCCAGGAAAAGCCACGCGGCCGAGGACAGCTCGTCCGAATCTCGTGTTGCCAGCCCAACGCATGCAATGACCGATGCGAGAGCAGCCAGCAGCACGAACGTCTGCCAGCGGCTGGCTCGAGGATCTCGACGCAGCAGCGGCCGAAGGGTTGCTGCTAGGTCCACGCCAATGACGCGCATGCCAGATCGCAGCTCACCAAAGATGACCGTCTCTTTGGCCGCCATCTGATGATGGGCAAAGGAAGCAAACCCAAACCAGGCAATCGTGACCACCATGGCATATGCCCGGTTGGGCACGTTTATGGGCAGGGCCCCGACCAGTGCGGCAGCGGCTGGCATGAACACAAATATCAGGCGAGCAAACACGCTCAGCGAGTCGAGACGGTGCATGGCTCGGCCAACCCATGCCCACCGTCTTGACTTCTTGGATGACTTGTCTTGGGCGTTGGGGTTGCCCTTGGATCCATCGGGGATCTTTGCCCTCAAAGCTGATCGCCACGCCCAAAGGCGCTTCTGGCGGTAGCCCAACGTGGCCCCTTCGGTGCGGGGTGCCATTCTGTAGGCAACCGGCACGTGCACGAACCTGGTTTTCCACCCCGCTCGCAGCAGGAGTTGGTGTGCGGTGAGTTCGGCCGCAGGCTCTGCCCAGGGCACACCGCCAACCGATGCCAGGGCCGCTTTGCGGAACAGCACGGGGCCATCCAACGGCGGAGCTGCGCCTGCAGTGTCGAGCCGGGCTGCGATGCGTTCGTCGACGTCGATCTTTGGCCCGTAGCCCCGGCTACCAATAAGGTTGACGCTGGCGTGAATGGTGGTTGCGCCCACGACAGCCCCCACCTCTACGTCGTCGGCTATGGCTTGGGCCGACACCACCGCAACATCTGGCGAGACCAGCACCGAGGCTGGGACAACCAACAGCAATGGCGCGAGCCGGTGCGTTTCGGTGCCTAGCGAGGCGAAGTCAACGTGATTGACATGCGGCACACCAAGCGACGCGCAGAGCTCACTCACTGCTGGCCGGTTGCTGTCGCCCACAACGATGAGACCAGCAGACCCCCGCACTTCTTTGGCCGCCACGATGGCGCGTCGCAACGCTTCTGGGGATTCGCCGCGAACCGCAATCACCACGTCAACTGCGGGCACGCTGCGCGGGGGCGCGACCCTGGCACCGACACGAAGCGCCAGCGCGGGGAGAGCCATAACAACGAACCGAGCCATGACCAGCAAATCTGCGGCCAACAACGCGTAGCCAAGAATGGGGTTGGCACCATCGAGGCTGATGACGATCCGCCAATGCAGGTACACACAGGCAGCGACCAGGGCCGCGACCACTGCCCCTGTGGTAACGACGCGCTGGCCTGAAGACTCAGCCCGCAGGTGGGCGGGGGCAGCGGGCAAGGGAAGACCTATCCGTTGGTCTCGCTCAAGCGTTCCCGGCGGACGTTGGAAGCACCGAGTGCCAGGAAGCCTGCACCAAGAAGGGTCATGCCGCCCGCAGCCAGAACGAACGAGTTAACACCCGTCCGTGGGAGTTCCATGGTCTTGTCGGTTGTGCGACGATCGGTGACCCGCTCTTCGACTTGGACGCAGTCGTGTGTGCCTCTGGCGTACGCCAAAGCCTGGCCGTCTGCGGTGACCAACGAGGCTTCGTACGCCTGGTCTTCGGTCAATGAAACCGAGTTCCTGATGGTCTGGAGCGCCGGAACGGTGAAGGTCTCGGCGTCGCCGTTGAAGGTGAAGGTCATCTCTTGTGGCGAATTCGTCTGATTGATGACAAGGATCCGCAGTTCGTTGTGGGTGCAGGAGAACTCAAACGAGGCGCTGAGGTCACCGTCGGGCGGCAGTTCGGTGCAGTCTGCGGTCCCTTGCCTGGTGAGAAGTGTCTCTCCAGCGGCTTGCACGTTCAGCAGGTAGCTGCCCGACGTTGGAAGCGGTTCGCTCACCGATGCGGTTTCACCGGGCGCCACCGTCACAATGGTGCTCGTGCCGTTGATGACTACTTCGGCGGAACCTTCGGCGTCTCCGGTGTTGGAGACGTTGACAACGACTTCGTTGTTGGCACAGTCTTCGAACACCGAGGCCGTAAGTTCGGGACTGGGGGTGGCGCAGCCTTCTTCAAGCGTTTCCGAAGCTAGGACATCGCCGTCGACAAGCACTAGGACGGCGTCGTTGCCGTCGCCGACGATTTCGGTGGTGATGGTCTCGGTGGTGCCTGGCTGCACATCGATGGTGGATTCAACACCGTTGATGACAACGACGGCCTCGCCGGCAATGGCGCCCGTGTTAGTGACATCAACGACGATAAGGCCGGTATCACAAGACAAGCTGGTGGTTGCCTTTAGCTCGGGTTCGGGCGGCTGGCAACCCGTGGTGGCGTTGTCGAAGGTCTTGTCCACCAACGAGACGTTGCCATCGTGGACAACGACGCGGGCAACGCCGGCTGCGGGCACAATGTGCATCTCCGTAGCGCCTGCGGCAACGGTGATGGGTGTTTCTGTGCCGTCGATGTCGACAAACACCACGCCTGGGCCGTCACCGCTATTGGTGATAGTGACAACCAATTTCTCTGAGTCGCAATCGACCTGCACCTTTACGCCGAACTCTGGTTCAGGCTGGGTGGTCGGCGGCGTGGGTGTTGGTTCGACCGTTGGAGTCTCAGTCGGCTTCTCCGTTGGAGTCTCAGTCGGCTTCTCCGTTGGAGTCTCAGTCGGCTTCTCCGTAGGAGTTTCGGCCGGCGTCTCGCCAGAGATCCCGCCCCCACCCCCAGTTGTGGGGCCCGAGCACCAGACAGAACCGGCTACGCCAGCCTGGTCTTGGAGAACGTAGCCCGTTGCACCGGGCCAGGTCGGGAACCCAAAGGAGCCCTTTGTGCCATAGCCAACGATGCCATCGGGAGAACCGGTCGGGATTGCGTCCAGCCAGCCGTCGGATTGCTCAGCAAAAAGGCTGACAGCCAAGCCATCGGGGACGTTATCCCAGTATGCGACAAGCTGATCGCCGTTGTCTTCTACCCAACATGTGGCATCTGCTACCGAGGCAAATGCTGGAACAACGCCAACGATTCCGAGCACCAAACCAAGGATCGCCACCATTGCTGAGGCCGTCCACCGACGCCGTTCACTACGTTTTTGTTCAAGCCACCGCACGAGCTGGTTCCTCCGACGCTACGCATCACCCTGACACGAGTCTCCTGGGCAATCGGCCGAAAAAGCCACAACTCAAGGTTGGCGCTGCAAACGGAGATGTAGTGCCAGCTACGCCGGTTGCAGATCACCGAGCAGTTCGGCGACACTCTCCGGGCCAAGTTCGGTGGATTCGTTGTAGTTCTCGTGCTGCACGTGGAGCTCTACCGGGCCAGACTTCATGGTCTCGATCTGATCGGCCGTGAACGCAAAATGGATGTAGTGCACTGCTGCGGTGGTGTCCTCGCGTGTGAGCTGCTCGGCATGGTCGGGGTCGACCGTGCAGTTCACATAGGTTCCGTCGCCAAGCTTGAACCCGACCTTGGTCTCGATGCCAACAAGGCGCGGAAACCAATGACGCATGTCGGCGTCATTGGTGAGTTCAAGAAACATGGTGGCGGCCAAATGCCCAGGCTCGGGGATGAGCGGGTTGTAGATGCGCAGCTCGGTTTCGATGCCTTCATCGGTGAGGATCTTCTCGGCTCGCGCCATTTCCTGGATCTGGAATCTGATGGTCTGGCGATTCTCGAACAAGAAGGTCACGAACGGCCCAACACCAATGCGACGCTTCTTCTTGAGGTCGATGATGGAGCGGCGGAAGTCTTCACGTTCGCGTTCGTACTGACGGAGGTCTGCAATGTCGTCGAGGGTGAGCTTCATATGTCTACTCCTCTGAGATGCCGTAGGCGCGTGCCATAAAGCTGAGTGGATGCTGGGGGGTCTTGCCGGTCTCTAGTTCGATACCACCGTTTGCAAGCGAGCAGTCGCCAGCGATGGCTTCGGAGTCGGCCTTCTCAATAGCTTTAGCCATCTTCTTGGCCACACCACGAGCCATATCGAGGTTTTCGGCGCGCAGGCCCCACGTTCCGTCGATACCAGAACACTCTGCGACAATGGACAGCTTGGTTCCGGTCAGCTTCATGAGGTCGCGGCTCTTGAGACCAACGTTTTGCGCCCGCAGGTGACACGGCGCGTGATACGTGGTGGTCTCGGGAACCTCGCCGCTGAACTCGGTCTTCAGCTCTGTGCCTTCACCTTTGTGGACCATGACAAGGAATTCGGCTGCGTCGGTGGTGTGCTGGGCCACCAGCTCGGCATCGGGGCCACCGATGTAGTCCTTGTAGTCGTACTTCAAGACGTAGCCACATGTTGGTTGGCAGACCGCGATCTTGACGTCTTCGTCGCCCTCGGCCTTGGCGGTGCGAATGGCGTCGGCCAAAACCTTGACGTTCTTTTCGCCCAGTTTGCGGAACGCGTCGACGTTGCCTTGGTGAAGGTGCGGGGCCCCGCAACAAACCTGGCCCTCTGGCAGGTCGCACTGCACCCCGTTGTGCTCGTACACCTTCACGGTGTCCTTGGGAATCTGGGTCTCGGAGTATTCGGTTAGGCACGTGGGAAACAGCACTGCACGCCCCTGCTTGTCGTCGCCGCTTGGCGCGGCAGCGTCGCGGTCCTTAAACCACTTGCTGAAGCGCTGCTTGGCATAGGGCGGCAAGATCCGCTGGGACGAAATGCCTACCGCAGTTTCGATGAGTTCGCGAGGCTTTGAACCGGGGGTGTCGATGACCTTATTGGCGACACCGCTAAGCGCCGAACCAAGCTTTCCGGTGAGATCGGTGTGGGCGAGAGCAGCGTCGGTGAGCTTGGTCTTGACGCTGCGCTTGCGCTCTTTGTACAGGGTCTGCTCGGCCCGCAGCATCAGGCGCGGGAAGTCGAGCTCCCATTCGCTTTGGCCCGGAATGTAGGGGCAGTTGATATAGCAGAGCTTGCAGTTGAAGCACTCATCGACAACTTGATCTTGCTGGTCGTGGGTGAGCTTGGCGGCGTCTTGATCGTCGTGTTGATCGATGAATTCGAACAGCGTGGGGAACGCGTCGCAGAACTTGAAGCACAGCCGGCAGCCATGGCAGAGGTCATAGACCCGGGTGAGTTCTTCGCGGAGATCAGTTTCGTCGAAGTACTTGGGGTGGAAGGGGTCGTAGGTAATGGTCATCGAGATAGCCAAACAGATTCAGGACAGTAGGACGGGACGAAAAGCGAACAGCGGCAGTGGCGGTCGGTTGAGACCACCACTGCCGCTGCCCAAGTGCTTTAGCTGATGTCGGCGAGGCCTTCACCGAAGCGGCCAGCGTGGCTCTTCTCGGCGCGTGCAAGCGTCTCCAGCCATTCGGCTACTTCGTCGAAACCTTCTTCGCGGGCAGTCTTGGCAAAGCCTGGGTACATCTCGGTGTACTCGTAGGTTTCGCCTGCGATGGCGGACTTGAGGTTGTCTTCGGTGGGGCCAACGGGCTCGCCGGTTGCGGGGTCGCCAACTTCGGCGAGGAAGTCGAAGTGACCAAACGCGTGGCCAGTTTCGCCTTCGGCAACTGAACGGAACAGTGCGGCAACATCGGGGTAGCCCTCGACGTCTGCTTTCTGCGCGAAGTACAGGTACCGACGGTTGGCTTGGCTCTCGCCAGCAAAGGCTTCTTTGAGGTTCTCTTCGGTCTTGCTACCAGCGAGGTCTGGCATGGTTCGTGCTCCTGTTTAGGTCTAGAACGTAACTTTGGTTGACCCTAGCAGTCGTTACTTTGCGTGGAAGGTTGCTGTGGGTGGTTTTTTGGGAACAGTCGGCGACACTGGCCGTTGATGGTGAGTCGGCCGTGTGGCCGCGGCTGGGCTTGACCCAGTCGAGGAAGGTCGGGGCTCCAACGGTCAAAGTGCTGGCGCGAGCCAGGGCGGGGCGACCTGTCGGACCGGGCAACAGAGAATAGACCGCCGATGGCGGGGCCTCGGCCCCGCACAGGTAAGGCTGAAACGGTGCGGTAAGAGCGCACCAGTACCAAGGGCGACCTTGGTAGCTGGCAACCCCCACTTGGAGCAAGGTCAAGCGCAGGGCACGGGCCGACCGTCCCCGCTCTCTCGAGAGCAGCCCTCAGGTAGACCGCATAGATGGATGGTCACACAGGGAGATCCTGGCAACAGCCTCCCAGACAGAACCCCGCCTACAGGCTGACTCACCATCATTTATGCCTCTGAACAGCATTGTCACTGCTCACAAGCTTCCAATAGTGCGTTCGTGCAACGGATATGCAACGAACAACCCAGAAGGAAACTTCCATGGCAATCACCGAACTACCCACAGCAACTAACCGCCCCCGGCCCGCATGGCTCGCCGATGACGTCATAAGCGCCAATCTGATCCACAAGCTCAACGAACACGCCGACGCAGCCAGAGAGATCCTTCAGCTCGTGCAGACGTGGGTTGGGATCCATCAGGCCCCGTTCAGGAGATGTCGACCTCAAGGAACTCGCCAAAGGGGCGGTTCCCAACCCAGTCGCCGCATTCGTCATCGGTGAGCGTCACCTCGTAGAAATCGGAGACCGGCAAATTGAGGGCACGGTCGTCGATCTCACACTGAAAGGCCTGTCACTCACGACGTTGCCGCGGTCGGTTGTGAACTCGCCCGTGCCGATGATTGTTCCCTCGGCGTCGCGCATCACATAGGGGTAGTTGCTGAGCAGAATGCAGAACGCCGTATCTCCAACGCGAGGCGCCTGCAGGCTGTCTCGCCTATGGGAGGCGGACGCGCAAGACGTCATCTCCGTTGGCGGACCACACGACCCATTGGGAGTCGGGGCTCACACGAAATTGGTCTGCGGTCCCCTCCCTCTTTGGCCGATTGAGTTTAGTCATGCTCTTGCCCCGGAGGTTCGTGCTGTAGAGCACAGTGTTTCCATCTCGGCCCTTAGGGCGGACTCCAAAGACGACGTGTTTAGAGTCGGGGGTGATTCTGTCGCCTATGCGGACAACGTCGCCGCCACGGGGTAGCGGGTTGTTGAGCTTGATCAGCTTTCCATCTCTGAGGGGTACGGCAAACAGTTCCTTGACGTTGTTGGTTTCTTGGTCGGCACGGAACACGACGGTGCTCGAGTCCGAAGCAATCTCGAACTCGTTGACGTCACCGCCCTTGGGGAACTCTTTGGTCAGTCGGCGTCTCGAGCCACCGTCGAGGTCGGTGGCGTAGAGCTCACGAACGTTGTTGATACGGCCATCGGCTCGGTAAACGACACTTCTGGAGTCATCTGAGATTTCAAAACCGGCCTTGACATCGCCGCCACCGACCAAGCGCCGGCTCAAACGAGTCTTTCGACCTCCACCCACAGGGACTGCCCACAGCTCAGTCACGTTGTTCTTACGCTGATCGGCACGGAACACAACAGTGGATCCATCAGGAGAGACCTCAAAGTCCTTCACATCGCCTCCAGCTTGCAGGTGGCGGTTCAACTGAATCTGTCCACCACCGGTGACAGAGGCGGAGTACAGATAGAACTGGTCCAGCCTCCGATCGTCAATCCGGTAGATGACGTGTTGACCACCGGGTGCTGCGACGAGCTTGGTTGGCGCTCTCCCCACAGGGGCAGCTCCAGAGAGTGCGGTGTAGCCAGACCCATCCAGGGCAACCTTCCATAAGCGGGCAGTACCTGTCCCTGGCTCGGAACCCCAAACTGCGACCGTGTCAGAATCCAAGACAACGAAATGCCTAAACCCTGGACGGATGCGCACCCCTAAGTCGGTGACGGGTCCGCCTGCAACCGACACGCTTCGCAGATGCCCCTCAGAACTCGTGTAAACCACTCGCTCGCTATCGGGAGTCAGCACGAACGGCCACCAACCCACATCCATATCGAGCGGCTCACGAAACCCTCCATCGATCGGAGTCACGTACAGGCCGATACGCCCAAACCCATCTTCTGGCGCGTCCTCGAACCCTGTCGTGACAACCAGCTCGCTGTTACGCGCAACCTGTAGATGCAAGGTGCTCCCTCCTTCATCTCGGCCGCCATCCTCAGCGCGATCGTCGTTCAACACCGCCCAGGCTCCGCCGCTCAATGATTGGGAAGCTACCTGAACTGGGTCATCGCTGTCGTCACGCTCAAGGACATACAGCAGCCATTGCCTGTCGCGAGCGAAAGACTCCCCCACCACGGAAGCGGAGTTGCCGTTTGGATTGGACTCGGCCTGTTGCCAGCCCGCATCACTTTGGATCAGATCGGCGCCA
>JAUIIS010000448.1 GCA_030431575.1 Acidimicrobiia bacterium
ATATTGGAGCCGGAGTCGCTGAGAGAAATACGAATGGGAAGTGGGGCCTTCCATGGGTCCAGACTGCTCCTGTGTATCGCGGCAGTCGGCACCTTACCGGATGGCCACTTGCGTCCTCGTCTCAGGCGAGGCGGCCGCCAAGGCACGAGTCCGCAGCTGGCGGGGCTGCGACAGCGCACATCTCGACAGGTGGTCGATCTTGGACCTAGCTGTTGAAGAACGCTGCGAGGAAGCCCAGTTCCTCGGGAGCTCCTGGAAGCGCATCGGCCACGGCAACGCCTCTTCCTGCCAAAGCATCAATCGCCGTTGGCATATCGCCTGAGATGGTGGCCGACTCGCCTGGCCCCTCACGATCCTGACCACTCCACCCGGCAAATGGTGCGCCACTGCTCCATGACCCGAGTGTCCCCAGCAAGCTCGACCGTCGCATCTGATGTGCGGTTCCACAGCAGAAGGTACAACTCCGCAGCCGTACCCGTGACCGTGAGGTCTGAACGGCCGCCCGTCCGTGAGGTAGTTACGCCGCCTGGGCCCATAGTCACCCACCAACGCTGCTGAGCATCAGCGGCGACAACCTCGAGGACACCTTTGTCTGCCGATGTAGCGCTTTTGTAGAGCGGAGCGAAACCCGAGATCAGCTCATCCAGCATGTCAGCGGCGAAGTCTGGGTCGAAGTGCGACCGGACTCCTTGCGCGGATTCGGCGTCGAAGCGATGGATCGCGATCTCGCTAGCCTGGCGGCGTGCCCACATCATGAGCGGCGACGGCGCTGGCAGGAACGTGAACGCCTGCACGTCCAGCGGAGCGCTGGCGAGGACGGCGACCAGGTTGGCGAGGGTCGCCCGATACCACGCGATCAGCTCCTCGTCGCTGGGCCACCGTGCGGCCAGGTCCGGCCAGTACCGCTGCAGGTCCGAGAGTTGACTCACATGAAGCCAGTGCGGCTTGGGTGCGACAATGTTGGCAGCGGCCCAGAGGTGGATCTCACCAAGATGACGAACGAGGTCGCGCATGACCCAATCGGGACACGTAGGAATGACTTCATCGAACCTGCTCATCGCTGCGGCGTCGGCGAACCGCTTTCCTTCTGACTCGATTGCCCGGATGTACGCCGGCAGAGACATGGAATGGCCGATCGACTTGGTTGTGAGTGTGTTTGTCATGCCACTGATCGTGACGATTGGTCGGCGCAATGTCTTGGAGACCATGTGGAGAAATCCGTCAGACTTCTCCAGATCGCCTCCATCTTTGTTTGGAGGCCGCCCCTCCGAAGGGCAGCCCCGCTCCCAGTCGTCTGCCACATGAGGCGAGGACATGGAAACCACGTTGCTGTGCCACGATGTGGCGACCGGCATTGCCAAGAAAGGCTGAGCATGGCTCGCATCGAACCACTCCCACGATCGGAACTCGCACAACACGAGCCCACATTTCAGCTCATCGAGCAGAACATGGGGTTCGTCCCAAGCAGCTTTCCCACCATGGCCCGAGTCCCCAACCTGGCCGAAGCCTTCGGCGCCTTGGCCGGCACCATCATGAACGCTGGCCTGATCGACCGCGGCCTCGTGCAGTTCATCGCCCATGTCTCAAGCGCCGCCGCAGGGTGCATGTATTGCCAAGCGCACACCGCAGCTCACGCTGGTCATCTTGGTGTCGACACCGACAAGATCGACAACGTTTGGACGTTTGAGACCGACGACCGGTTCAGCGCGGCCGAGCGGGCAGCGCTGCGACTTGCACGAGACGCCGCTCAGGTCCCAAACCTTGCCACCGACACTCACTTTGTTGACCTTGCTGAACACTACAACGAAGCCCAAGTAGCCCAGATCGTCGCCGTGATCAGCCTGTTCGGGTACCTGAACCGATGGAACGACACCATGGCCACGACCCTGGAACCCGAACCACTCGAGTTCGCACGCCACCATCTCGAAGGGCACGGCTGGATCCCAGGCAAGCACGCGCCGCCCGAATAGGTCCAAGACTTAGGGACAGTGTGACCTCGGCGGTCGGGGCCGGTCATGTTGCCATGATGATCCTTGCCTCTGGGCCTTGCGATAGCGAAGTCGCTTGGAAAGTGATCTAGCCAGCCGAAAATCACGAGTAGCGCGGCAGCCCCCAGCTCGGCGGCACGGGTAGCGAAAAGGAGCGCTTACTCCGGCCGAGTCACCGAATCATCGCTACGGCCGAAATAGTTGGGCTTTTGGAAGGGCCACTCGCCTGCGATCCAGGCAGGTACGAACGCGTCGACGGCGGTTTCGAGGTCGGTGCCGACGAGGGCATCGATGACCCACCAGGAGATCTCGGCGTCTGTGTCACCCTGCTCAGGCGGGTCGATGTAAACGCATCCGAGGAGTGTTGACTCATCGCTGTCGAACAGGGCGTAGTTGAAGGACTCGTGATCCTCCATCTCTTGTGCATGACGGGCGAGGTCTTCCCGGTCCTGTTCAGCCGTCATCGTTGCTGGAGGCCAACCCCATGCGTCGCCGTAGATTCCCCAGAGTCGCTCTTGAG
>JAUIIS010000076.1 GCA_030431575.1 Acidimicrobiia bacterium
GCCTGCACCGCCCTCCTGCGTAGCGGCTTCTCGCCGCACGCAAGAAAGTGCGCCTTCGAATCCGCGCCTTGCTGACCTGCGCATTCTGAGCCGAGGTAAACACCGCCCCAACCGGGCAGGACCCTAGCCGTTGGTGTGTCCCTGGAGCGAGCCGCCTTCTGCGACCAGCTTCTTCAATAGCTCCGCGGGACGCCAGTGCTCGCCGCCGAGCGTGCTGTGGTAGTGCTCGATGCGCTCGAGTACTTCCGCCAGGCCGACATGGTCAGCCCAATGCATGGGGCCACCGGTGTAGACCGGCCAGCCATAGCCATTGATCCAGACCACGTCTATGTCGCTGCCACGGATTGCGATGCCTTCTTCTAGGATCTTTGCGCCTTCGTTGACCATGGGGTAGAGGCACCGTTCCAAGATCTCCTGGTCGGTGACCTCTCGCTGTTCTATGCCCTTTTCTTCTGCGAGAGCACGGATGATCTCGACAACCTCAGGGTCAGGGGTCTTTGCTCGCGTTTCGGGATCGTAGGTGTAATAGCCGCGCCCGTTCTTTTGTCCCCGTCGGCCGCTCTCACAGAGGCGGTCCCGCAGCGTCTCACCTTTGCTGGTGTCGGCACTCCAACCAATGTCGAGTCCCGCGAGATCGCTCATAGCGAACGGACCCATGGGCATCCCGAAGTTGTAGATCACGTCGTCGATCTGGGCGGGCGTGGCCCCTTCGAAGATCATCTTGTCAGCTTCAATGCGGCGCATCGCCAGCATGCGGTTGCCTACGAAGCCGTTGCACACACCTACGAGCGCGGCGATCTTGCCGATCCTCTTGGAAACCGCCATTGTGGTGGCCACTACGCTGTCAGAGCTGGCGTCGCCGCGCACGACTTCAACCAGCTTCATCACGTTGGCGGGCGAGAAGAAGTGCATGCCAATGACGCTCTCGGGGCGAGCGGTGGCCGAAGCGATCTCGTTGATGTCGAGTGCTGAGGTATTGCTGGCCAGAATTGCGCCCGGCTTAGCGATGATGTCGAGCTCAGCAAAGATTGACTTCTTGAGGTCCATGTTCTCGAACACAGCCTCGATGACCATGTCGCAGTCGGCAAAGTCGGCCTTGTCGGTCGAGCCCGTGATGAGGCCCATGCGGGTCTCCACCTCTTCGGCCGTGATCCCACCTCGCGACGCGGTGCGCTCGTAGTTCTTGCGAACAACACCCAACCCTCGGTCAAGGCTTTCCTGATCCCGTTCTACGATGGTCACTGGGATGCCTGCGTTTGCGAAGTTCATGGCGATGCCGCCACCCATGGTTCCTGCGCCCAAGATTCCGCAGGAGTTGACCTCAATGAGCGGTGTGTCCTTGGGGATGTCGGGGACCTTCTGTGCCTGGCGCTCAGCAAAGAAGTAGTAGCGCTGGGCTGCTGATTGCGGCCCCGACATCAGCTCGACAAAAAGCTCGCGTTCGGCGGCGATGCCCTCGTCGAAGGGCAAAGAGACGGCCGCCTCGATGCAGCGGATGTTGTACTCGGGTGCCAAGAACCCGCGTGTCTTACGGCCAATCTTGGCCCTGATGGCGTCGAAGACTGCCGGGTCAGTGTTGGCAATCATGTCGTCTCGATCTCGGACCCGAAGCAGGGGGAGGTTCTCTGCGACGGCACGTTGAGCAAAAGCGATGGCGCCGGCCCGGAGGTCGTCGACGATCTCGCTGATCAGTCCCACCTCGAGGGCTTCGGCTGCGCTGATGGGCTCACCGCTGGTCACCATGTCGACCGCTTTGGCCGCGCCGACAATACGGGGTAGGCGTTGGGTGCCACCCGCACCGGGGAGCAAGCCAAGCTTCACTTCAGGTAGTCCGAACTTCGCTCCCGCCACCCCCACCCGGTAGTGGGCGCAGAGCGCCACCTCGAGGCCGCCGCCAAGAGCGGTCCCATGGACAGCAGCAATCACAGGTTTGGAGCAGTTCTCGATTGCCCCTTGCGCTTCGGGAAGCGAGGGCCCTTTGGCTGGTCCCCCAAACTCGGTGATGTCCGCGCCGGCGATGAATGTGCGGCCGTCGCAAATGAGAACAATGGCCTTCGCATCGCTGGCTTCGGCCGCCTTGACGCCATCGAGGATTCCCTGACGCACATGGAAGCTCAGCGCGTTGACAGGCGCGTTGTCTATGACGACGAGCGCAATGTCGCCTTCGCGTTCGAGTCGGACAGATTCGGTCACAGCAGTCATAGCGCGAGTCAACCAGACTCAACGCCCACGCGCCACGGCGGAGGCTAGCCTCGCACCATGATTGTCGTGCCAACCCCTGTGTCGGTGAGCAGTGCCAGGTCCGAAGTCGGCAACCAACAGGCAGTGGCGTAGCCGTGGTCTGGCCATCGGAGCGATCCCGAGATGGAGGCTTGGACGAGGTCACGTTGCCCAACACGCCAGGCAGACTCTGGCTGTGCGGCAAAAGGGTTGTTGGCCCTGACCCGGAAGCGGCTCTGCGTCGGGCCGACAACGCCAACGCAGTGGTGTCATTCAATGAGCGCCATGAGTTGTTGCGCGACTACCCCAGCTACGTAGCTTGGTTAGATCGCCATGCCGGGAGCCGAGCGCTGTGGTGGCCAGTTCCAGACCTGGGAGCGCCGCCGCTAGCGGACGCGCAACCCATGGTGCGCACCATGGTGCACCGACTCGAACGAGGCGACGGATTGATCCTGCATTGCGCGGGAGGTATCGGACGCGCCCCGACAATGGCCACCTGCGTGCTCATCGGGTTGGGCATGCCCGTCGCCCAAGCACAGAGCCACATCGCCGCGTCACGCCCCATGGCAGGCCCTGAGGCCGGCGCTCAGCAGGTCCTCGTGGACTCCTTCACCCTCGCTTAGGAATGCCCTTTGTCAAGACAGGAGTGCCTAGACAAGCGCGGTCCCGCCAGCGCACCGAATCCAAGGGGGCCATACTGTGTCTGACCAGACCGAAGGGAACCAAGTGGAGCACCGCAGCGAGACGACGCCGTCATTCGCCATCATTGGTGCGGGCATGTCAGGCATCTTGGCTGGCATCAAGCTCGCCGAAGCCGGCTACGGGTTCACCATTTTCGAAAAGGCCGACAAGGTTGGGGGTACGTGGCGTGAGAACACCTATCCCGGAATCGCCTGCGACGTACCAAGCCACATCTACAGCTACTCATTTGCGCTCAACCCCGACTGGAGCCAATTCTGCTCGCCGGGGCAAGAGATCCAGCAATACTTCGAAGATGTGGCCGACAGTTACGGACTACATCCCCACATCCGGTTTGGCGACGCTGTGGAATCCACGGTGTGGGAGGGCGGTCGTTGGACCCTTACAACCGAAGCTGGCTTCCAACAGCAGTTCGATTGGGTTATCGCAGCCACCGGGGTGCTTCATCATCCGAAATTCCCCGACATTGCTGGGCTGGACAACTTCAACGGACCCAGCTTTCACAGCGCGCAGTGGGACCACGGTGTCGAGCTCGACGGCAAGGCCATCGCTGTTATTGGCACCGGCTCCACGGGCGTCCAGATAACGGGTGCCTTGGCCAACCGGGTTAAGAAGCTCTCGCTGTTCCAACGAACGGCGCAATGGGTCGTGCCCAGCGAAGCGACGCCCTACACCGACGAGCAACGCGAGCAGTTTCGTACAGACGCCGACTTGCTAAGCGAACTGCACCAGTCGCTGTCTCAGGCCTTCAACGAAGGATTCTCGACCGGCATAATCGACGCCTCTTCAGGTTTGGCCGAAGGCATCGAGGCACAATGCCGCGAGGCACTCGAAACGCTGATTGCCGATCCCGAGCTCCGAGAGAAGATAACGCCCACGTATAAGGCTGCATGTAAGCGACTTGTGATCTCTGAGAACTGGTACGAGGCGGTCCAGGCTCCAACGGTCGATGTTGTGGTCGAGCCCATCGAAGCCATCGAACCTACAGGAGTGCGTACCGTCGACGGCCACGTGCACGAGGTCGACGTGTTGGTGCTCGCCACTGGGTTCCACGTCGACGCGTTCATGCGGCCCATGCAGGTCGTGGGCCAAGATGGGCTAACCCTCGACGAACAATGGGCGGACTGGCCAAGCGCGTACATGGCTGTTTGTGTGCCCCATTTCCCCAACTTCTTCATGCTGAACGGCCCCAACAGTCCTGTGGGGAACTTCTCGCTTATCCAAACAGCAGAGCTCCAGTTTCAGTTCGTCATGTCGGTTGTGGCCGCGGTAGAAGATGGACGTTTGCCCGTGGCGGTTCCCACCACCGAAGCCGCCCGGCGATTCGAAGAAGAACGCATTGCCGCTGCAAAAAACACGGTCTGGGCCACAGGTTGCCGAAGCTGGTATCTGGATAAGAACGGCATACCGTTTGCCTGGCCGTTCTCCTTCGAGCGTTTCCGCGACGAAATGACCACGCCTCGTTTCGTCGACTTCGAAGGCTTTAGCGAGACCAAACAACGGGACGTCGTCAGTGGCTAAGCCAAGACAACAACCCAGTCTCGGGCATCGATCTCCGGGTATCGGCGGCCATTTCGACCCGCTAGAGGTCCCCGTTCGAAACGCAGCGACGGTGCTCATTCTCGACCAACGGCCGGAGTTGCAGGTGTTGATGCTGAAGCGCAATGCCCGGTCGGCCTTTGTCGGCGACATGTGGGTGTTTCCCGGAGGCGCCGTGGATCCTGGCGACGCCAGTGCCGAAGCCGACCTCAGCGTCGACAACCTCACCGATAGTGCTGCCTCGCATGCGCTTGGTCTATCCCGAGGAGGCATTGCGTATTGGGTTGCCGTGCTGCGCGAGACCTTCGAGGAAGCCGGCATCTTGTTGGCACACCCCATTGGCGAGGACACGCTCATCAACCTCAGTGCTCCTGCCGTCGAACAGCGATTCTCCAGCCACCGAGACGGTGTCAACGAAGGCTCTGTGGACTTCATCTCCATGGTCCAAGACGAGGGACTGCATCTCGACGGTTCCGGTGTGCACTACGTCGCTCGGTGGATAACCCCGGTTGGACCGCCACGTCGCTACGACACGCGCTTCTTCGTCACTGCGATGCCGCAGGGCCAAACGCCGCTGCATGACAACGACGAGGCCGTCCACCACGAGTGGGTGTCTCCGCAAACGGCGCTTGCGGCCAACGCGCGCGATGAGATGTTGATGATGACCCCAACCGTGTCGATGCTTCAGCGCCTGGCCACGTTCGCCAGCGTGGATGAAGCGCTGTCCTCAGCCAGCGCCGCTTCTGCAAGCGACGACGAGAGGGTGCGTATCCGTTTCGACGTCGAAGGTCCGGGCCGCATTTCGTACCCCGCCGACCCCGACTATTCCTCCGCAGACGCCAATACCGAGCATGGCATCTTGCGGTGGCCGGCTAAGGGGCTTAGCGGATAGGCGAGTGCAGCTGGCCGAGACCCGAGGAACCCTGGGCTCGAGCGGCCCGGCCCGTAGGGCCAAGAGCGGGAAATGGGCGCAAGGCCCGAGCGGCCCGGCCCGTAGGGCCAAGAGCGGGAAATGGGCGTAAGGATCTGTGCGGCGACCATGGCTCATCCGCGCAGGTCCTAGGCGTCGCTACCCGGAGACGAGATTTTTTAGGCTTGGTCAGAAGCGTCGTTGGACGCTTGGCTTCCTTCGGCGCCTGAGTTGGCTTCAGCATCGTCGGCTGTGCCTGTGTCGTCGGCGCGGGGAGCGGGCCCAAGCGGATGGCTTTCCCATTCGCCGAGTCCGCCAGCAGCTGCCAACGCAACCGCAAGATTTGCACTGCGTTCATAGACAAGCGAGAAATAGTGCTTCGCCGCGTTCTCATGGCCAGGGATAGGGGGTCGGCCAAGCGAATCCACCGCAGCCACTGGATTGGGACTCGACGTCACGTGCTCGCTGGGCGCCGGAAGCGCCTCATGGGTGCCCCAGTACTTCAGCGGGTCGACCTTCTTGGTCCTGCTCCCACGGTTACGGCCCTTGCTGCGCTTCTTGGCAGCTGCTGGTTGGGGCGCCTTCTTCTTGCGGCTCACGATGCGCCCACCAGCGAAGCGCCCTCGTCAGAACTGTCGTCGTCCACCAGAAGCGCACTTGAGTCGATCCCCAGGACTTGCTGGAGCTGGTTAGCGTCGAGGTCGCCAATGGAGCTGGACTTGGGCAGAACAAGGTTTGCGATCTGGCGCTTGCCAGCCACCACTTCTTCGACACGCTCGTCAACCGTGCCGGGGCAAACGAGTCGGTGGGCAATAACGGTATTCTTCTGGCCGATCCGCCACACCCGGTCTCGAGCCTGGTCTTCTACCGCAGGGTTCCACCACCGGTCGTAGAGCACCACGTGGTTGGCTGCGGTGAGGTTGAGGCCGGTTCCGCCTGCTTTCAGCGACAGCACCATGGCTCCGGGCCCTTCGGCCTCTTGGAAGGTATCGACCAGGCGGTCGCGTGCACCTCGGGCCAGGCCACCGTGGTAGCAGGCAATGGGCTTGTCGAAACGTTCGGTGAGATAGGTGGCCAACCGCTCGCCCCACGTCGCGAAGTGCGTGAAGATCAAGACCTTCTCGCCTGAGGCGAAGACGTTCTCAAGGATCTCGTTGAGTCGGGTGAGCTTGCCGCTACGGCCCTCGAGGTCCTCGCCATCGTCTTGGTAGTTCACCGGGTGGTTGCAGATCTGCTTGAGGGCAGTGATAGCCGCAAGCACTGCGCCCTTTTTCTCGGGTACACCGGCACTGGAGTCGACGACCAAGCTGTCGATGACTGCTTGATACAGGCCGATTTGCTCGGGGGTCATGGCGCAATGATCGAGTTCGTCGATGCGGTCTGGCAGCTCGGCGGCGATGGCTGGCTCGGACTTGGTCCGGCGGTAGACCAAGATGCCGTTGAGCGCGGTGAGCACGTCTTCGCTGGCGCCGCCCGTTGCTTGCTTATCCGGCGTGAGTTGTGCCACGAACTGCGAGCGAGAGCCAAGCAAACCGGGATTGGCCCAGTCCAGGATGGCCCAGAGATCTCCGAGCCCGTTCTCGATGGGGGTGCCGGTTAATGCCAGTCGCGTTCTGGCGTTGAGACGGCGTAGCTGTTGCGAAGTCTCGGCGGCAGGGTTCTTGATGGCTTGTGCCTCGTCGAGAACCACTTTGGACCAAGACATCTCGGCCAGTTGGTCCATGTCTCGAACGGCGGTGCCGTAGGTGGTGATGACAACGTCGGCGTTCTTGACCGCCATCCGGAGGTCAGCGTCCTTCTTGCGGTTGGGTCCGTGATGCAAAAGGATCGCGACGTTAGGCGTAAAGCGCTTGGCTTCTGCTGCCCAGTTGCCCACCACTGCAGGGGGCGCAATCACCAAACTGGTGCCGTGCGCCGAGGCGCTGTCGAGGTTGGCGAGGGTTGTAGGTGTTTTACCCAGGCCCATGTCTAGGGCGAGGCAGCCACCGAGTCCGGCGCTGTCGAGGAAGTCGAGCCAGGCAAGCGCATCAGCTTGGTAGCTGCGCAGCTCCCCTTCGAAGCCTTCGGGCTGGGTCTCAGGGTCTTCGGGAAGCGATTGCAGGCTGCGCAAGAGGTCTGCGGCCCAACCGCTGCCGGTGATGCTGATACCCCCGCCAAGGGGATCGCCTTCAAGACCAAGTGCGTGGCGCAACATGTCGGCGCCGCTAAGTTGGGTTTTCTTGGCCCGATCGGCGAGCGCTGCTGCGGCTTCGGCGAGATCGACCTTGTCGAGTTCGATCCATTGACCGCGCGACCGCACGAGTGGGCGTGCCTCGGCAGCGAGCCGGGCAATGTCGGCGGCAGTGAGCTCGACGTCGTCGAACATGGCCGACCAGCTCACGTTGGCCAGTTGCTGGGCGCCGACGACGGTTTCGTCTGACTCGGAGGTCAGGCGAAGCGACGGGGCTGGCTTCCGGCGCGACAGGGGCGGGACGCGCACATCGAACCCGGCTGCGGTAAGCAGAGCGCCAGATGCTGTCATGAGTTGCCAGGCCTCGTCTTGAGCCAAGATGACCTCGCCTCGGCGGCGACCGCCTGGACGGAGCAGCTCGGGGAAGATGCGCTCAAGCCGGCTGAGCTGGGCTTTGACCTGTTTGGCCTTTGAGCTTGACCCAGTGGTGAGGGTGACTTCGATTGGCTCGAGGAGGCCCTTGTCGATTGGCACCAGCACCGCCGCGTACCACGCGCCAGCGTCGTCGGGTGGGTCGAGTTGGACCACGAGGCGCATGTCGTTCGTGCCGCGCACTTGCTCGGACCATTGAGACAACTTGCGGACAACCTCGGACCCAATGCGGTTGGGCGCCCGGAAGGCCGTGCCGTCGAGGTGACACAGGAGTGTTTCGCCGACCTCAGAACGCGACCGCGCCTCTGGCGGAGGTGCAGGCACGTCGAGCTGGCTGGCTGCGGTGCGAACAATCGAGTCTGCGAGGTCGGTGATGACTTGCATAGCGAACTTGCGACGATCTTGGTCTTGCTGGCACGCCATTGAGGTTCCTGGGACCGCATCGACCAGGCCGGTCAGACGGTCTGGGTCCACCAACATAGGAACCCAGCGCACGTGATAGGTGCCGTTTCCACCAGAGTTGTTGGCCTTGCGGCCACCTTTGAACTGGCTGAGTTGGGGAACCATGTGTCCTTGGGCCACGAGTTCGATTGCTGCCGCAGTGGCTAGGCCCATCCAGATGGCACTTATCCCAAGCGCCTCGTTGTCTCGCTCGGCTCCCAGAGCGGCGAGCCAGCCGAGCGTCGAAGCAAGAGGAGCTGCAAGGCTTGGTGCGGACTTGTTGCCGGGGAGTCGGATGTCTTCTTCGCGAACTTCCCAGTCGATGGCGCCGCCGTCGATCTCTTTGAGCCTGATGCGGACTTCTTCGGCGGACTCGGGCTCGGTGTTGAGGCCCGCTGCCCATGCCACCACTCGGCCTTCGACCCAGGAGAGCTGAAGCTGGACTTCGCCTACCTCGATCGGAGCCTGAGCCTGCGGTTGAGCTTTGGCCGTGGTTGGCGGCCCAATAAGAGCGGTGAGCATGTCGTCGACGCGGTAACAGTCCTCGTCGAGATCGGTGAGCACGGTCGAGCGCAACGGACCGCGATACTCGCGGCGCGCTCGTTCGAGGCGGGCTTCGGCCGCGTCGAGGAGGCGCCAGAGGCTGGCAATCCACGCAGCCTTGTTGGCTTCGAGTAGTGCAATCTGCTCTGACGTGGCGCGCCCATCTACGTGGGCTTGCACAACCAGATCAAGCTCGGTGGGCACTAGGGCGTGAACAAAGCTCGGGGTTTCGACCGCGGTCTTAGTACTAACGGGTACTCCTCTGGGCGCTTGGGTATCCCTCGCTGCGGCGTGCTGCGACGTGCAGCGGCCACTCCCAAGCATCGGCATTGTGGGCACCGCACAGTCTGGGACCACACTAGGTGCGGTCGAACCAGGGGAAGCCTGGCTGCAGACGGGCGTGGCGCCTATTGACGCTTCACCGCCGGGTCACAGAAGCTCCTGCGACCGATGGTGACCTCATTGTAGTCCAACGTGTGGTGATTCGCATCGCTCCTGCTTAAACGAGTGAGGCAAAGCCTGCAGATGGACTACCCATCAGCTGTCGCGAGTAGTGTCGCAACCTATGGATCTCAAGCAACGGGTAGTAGTGGTAACGGGTGGCGGTTCTGGTATTGGGGAAGCGCTGGCTCATGCATCGACGCAAGCCGGGGCAGCTCATGTGGTCGTCGCCGATCTCGATGGCGATGCCGCAGCCCGGGTGGCTGCCGATGTTGGTGGCGCCCCAGCCCAAATCGACGTGCGCGACGAGTCAGCCATTATTGAGTTGGTCAACCAAACCGAGGAAGCCCACGGACCAATCGGGCTGTTTGCCTCCAACGCTGGCTATGTCACTACCGCTGGGCTCGAAGACCCCAACGAGCGCATTCAAGCCATGTGGGAGGTGCACGTCATGTCTCACATCTACGCCGCGCGAGCAGTGATTCCGCAGATGGCGGCCAACGGGGGCGGCTACCTGCTCAACACGGCCTCGGCGGCCGGGCTCCTCACCCAAATTGGGTCAATGTCGTATTCGGTCACCAAAGGCGCAGCCGTGTCATTGGCCGAATGGTTGGCAATCACGCATCACCATCAGGGCATTCGGGTTTCGGTGCTTTGCCCGCAGGCCGTGCGCACCAACATTGTTACCAACAGCCCAGATAGCGACGTCCCCGACGGTGAGGATCCTTGGGAAGGCGGCGTGGCGAGTTCTGATGGGGTGCTAGAGCCAGGCGACGTGGCCCAAGCGTGCCTCGAAGCCATTGCCGAGGAGCGCTTTCACGTTCTGCCGCACCCCGAAGTTGCCACCTACATCGAGCGTAAGGCCACAGACGTCGACCGATGGCTGGCAGGCATGCGTCGTTATCAGGACTTCCTGCATCAAGACGACGCCCTACCCGGCGACGCGCTATTGGAGGGGTAGTGGTGATGGTGCGATTTGTCGATCCCCGTGCAGAGCCGGGAACCCCGGTCCAGCCCTACGACCTAGCCATCGACGTCGGCAGCGGGCCGACGACCATTGGCCTTGTGGCCAACGGCTTTCCCGACTCTGAACCGTTCCTGGATGCGGTCAAATCGGCGCTACAGAAGCGGCTCCCCCATGCCAGCTTCATGCGCTACAACAAACACAACGCGTCGTCGGTGATAACTGACGACATGCTCGACGATGTTGTCGACGCATGCGAAGCCGTTGTCGCCGCGTACGGCCATTGAGGAAGTTGCACCACCGGCACCGTGCGTGACGGCGTGAAATTGGCTCACCGAGGGGTTCCTACGGTTGCCTTGGTCACCGAGAAGTTCTGGGCGCAAGGAGACTTTGTGGCCAGGTCGGCTGGTCTCCCCGATATCCCAAGAGTGCAGCTTCCCCATCCGGTTGCCGGCTCTGGCGCCGTCCGAATGGCCGAGGTGGCCGAGCAAATCAGTGAAGCAATCCTGCGCGCTTGGGCGGGCACTCATGACTGACCCAACGCTGTTGGAAGCCGCCGACGAAACTCGTGCTTTGGAGCAACTGCACGAGTTGGGCTGCACGGACGGCCTGCCCGTGGTTATTCCCACCGAGGTGCGCGTAGAACGGATGGTGCTGGCATCTGGCTGGCCAGCCGACATGGTCCTGGGGGCAATGGGCCCGAATCTGGGAGCGTGCTCTGTAGCGAAGCTCGCGGCCTGTGCTGTGATGGCTGGGTGCTTGCCTGACCACATGCCCGTGGTTGTTGCTGCGGCCAAGGCCGTGCTCGACCCCACGTTCGACCTCACCGAGATGCAGGCCACAACACATGCGACGGCCCCTCTAGTGATCGTCCATGGTCCAGTCCGGAATTGGTGTGGGGTTTCGGGAAGCTTCGGAGCTCTGGGGCCCGGTCATCGCGCCAATGCCAGCATCGGCAGAGCGTTGCGGCTGGCCATGATCAATATCGGAGGAGGAAGAGCAGGCACATCAGACATGGCGCTGCTCGGCCACCCAGGCAAATTCACCATGTGTCTGGCTGAGGACGAGGAATCCAGTCCGTTCCCGCCGTTGCACACCGCCCGGGGCATGAACGCAGACCAGTCCGCAGTCACCGTCATTGGGGCTGAAGCTCCCCAGTCGGTCATGGGTGTGCTCGACGCCGACGACCCCACCTCAGGCGATCGCTTGCTTGAGTCACTTGCCATAGGTTTCAAGTCGATGACCACCAATAATGCTGCTCTACGCAGCGGACAAGCAGTCGTGGCGTTGAACCCAGATCACGCGCAGGCCCTAGCCGCCTTAGGGCACGATCGAGACAGTATCGCCGAAGCCATCATGGCCCGCAGCGTGGTCACCGGTGCCGACCTGGCTACCACGGCCGCGGCCATGGCCCCACCGGTCCCAGACCGGGTTTACCGCTGCTTCAAGGATCCAAGCGATGTGCTGGTCATGGTGGCTGGCGGCGGTGGTCTGTACTCGGTTGTGTTTCCAACCTGGTGCGCAGGCCCACACCGCAACCGGGCGGTGACCGTTGAGGTCGAAGTTGGTCAAGCTTGCGAGCTGCCGGAGACCACCGGCTGAACCACTTTGGTTACCGTGTCGCCGGGTCGGATGTGGCCAGCCTGGACGACCTTGGCATTGATGCCTCGTAGATGCAGGTGGCTGGTTTCCTTGTTGTTCACGAACCGATGCGCGTCGAGACCGAAGCGCTGCGTGAATTTGGCGCAGCCAGTGTGGGGCTGATCTGTGACCTCGATGACGGCTGTCCCCATGGCCAGCTTGGTCCCCGGTGGAACGTTTGCTTCGCTGAGGTCGAAGTCGACGTAGAGCTGGTCGCCAGCTAGGGGCCATCGGTCACGGGTTTGAGCAACAAGGTCAGTCACCCGTGCATTCATGACGTTGAGCTGCATATCGGGGTGTGCCAAACCGTCCTCGGAGCGGCTGCTTGGGCGGTCCTTCCAGTTGTCGCCCACGACGCCTTCGGTCACGCTTAACTCGCCAACATCGAGCACTTCGCGTTCGCCGACCGCTGGCCGGCGGATCACCATCTCAAGGGTGCCGTTGTCCTTTGGCGCCCCCTCGATGTGGGCTAATCCGGCATGCAATTGCTCGGTCGTGAGGTGTTGGATCGTGCTCATGTGGCTCATCCTAAATCAGGGTCATCGTCGGCGACGGCCAATAACGGCTGCGCCCACGATGGCAGCGCCTATAGGCGCATGGTCACGCCAAGCCGGTGACGTCGTTAGTTCTTCTTGCGTTTTTGAATGTTGGCCCACTCGTCGCGCAACCCAACGGTGCGGTGAAAGAGCGCTGGTGTATCAGCATCGACCGCGAAATAGCCGAGGCGTTCGAACTGGACGACCGAGCCTGGCTCGGCATCGCCAAGTGATGGTTCGACCTTTGCTCCGGTGAGCAGCTCTAACGATTCGTCATTGAAGTCGTCAATGGGGTCGCCGGTTTCGGCGCCCGGATGCTCAGCGCTAAAGAGGCGGTCATAAACCGCGACTGTTGCGTCAAGCGCGTGTTCCGCGCTGACCCAATGGATCGTGGCCTTGACCTTGCGGCCGTCGGGGGCCTGGCCGCCAGCGGTTTCGGGGTCATAGGTGCACAGCAGTTCAACGACGTTGCCTGCATCGTCTTTGACTACGTCGGTGCAGGTGATGAAGTAGCCGTAGCGAAGACGCACTTCTCGGCCTGGCGCCAACCGGTAGTACTTGGGTGCAGGCTCCTCCATGAAGTCGTCTTGTTCAATGTAGAGCGACCCCGAAAACGGCACATCTCGGGTGCCCGCTGACTCGTCTTCGGGGTTGTTCACTGCTTGGCGCATTTCGACCTGGCCGCTTGGCCAGTTGGTGATGGTGACCTTCAGCGGATGCAGCACAGCAGAGCGGCGCAGCGCAGTCTTGTTGAGTTCGGTGCGCACAAACGACTCGAGGAGCTCGATTTCGTGGGTGCCGTTGACCTTGGCCAGGCCAATGTGGCTACAGAACGCTTTGATCGCTGCGGCCGGGTATCCGCGTCGACGCAACCCACGAAGCGTGGGCATCCGTGGATCGTCCCACCCCGAGACAAGCCCTTCTTCGACCAACTGGAGCAGTTTGCGCTTGGACAACACGGTG
>JAUIIS010000449.1 GCA_030431575.1 Acidimicrobiia bacterium
AGACCTCCCCAACACCACCAACCCCGACGACTGGGCCAAGATCTCAGGCAAGAAGGGCGAACGCATCGTCTTCATCCGCACCCTGGTGCATGGCAACGACGAGGGCGAAGGCGGCCGTTCCATCGAACGGGTTGGAACCGGCCAATACCTCTAAGCTCACGCCCGGTCGGGGCGATCGCGCGATAGACAATCGGCATGGCCATTCAAAAGATCTGCGGCATAGAGACCGAGTACGCGATTGTGCATCGCGGGGTAGAAGAGCCCAACCCCATCACTGCTTCGTCGCTGTTGATCAATGCGTACCTCAGCGAAACCCAGCGCTCGGGGGCGCCGGGCCCCGCTCCACGGGTGTCATGGGACTTCGAAGACGAGATGCCTGGGAACGACGCTCGCGGCATGTCGCCCCTGGGGGCAATGGCGCCCGAGATCGAGACCCACCTAGTCAACGCGGTACTCACCAACGGCGCCCGCTACTACGTCGATCATGCCCACCCGGAAATGTCGACGCCCGAGTGCGCCGACGCCAGATCCATCACGGTATTCGACAAGGCCGGCGAACTCATCATGCGCCGATCCATGGATGCAGCTCGGCGAGTGCTGCCCGAAGGCGAGGAACTCGTCGTCTACAAGGACAACAGCGATGGCAAAGGCAACAGCTACGGCTGCCACGAGAACTACCTCATGGACCGGGCCACCCCATTCGGCGAAATCGTCACGCACGCAACAGCGCACTTCATCACCCGCCAGATCTACACTGGGTCGGGCAAGGTGGGGTCTGAGGTTCCCGGGTTAACGCATCGTGATGTGCCGTACCAGCTCACACAGCGCGCCGACTTCTTCGAGGAGGAAGTCGGTTTGGAAACCACGCTCAAACGTCCCATCATCAACACCCGCGACGAACCCCACGCCGATGCTCAGAAGTATCGGCGGCTCCATGTGATTTGTGGCGACGCAAACATGAGCGAGGTGGCCACCTACGTCAAGGTCGGTACCACCGCCATTGTGTTGGCCATGATCGAAGACCGAATCCTCGCTCGTGACTTCACGTTTGCCAACCCGGTAAAGACCATGCGCGAGGTGTCCTACGACACCACCTTGAGCCAAGCCCACGAACTCGCCGACGGCACCACGATCACTGCTCTTGAAGTCCAACAAGAGCTGCTCGAACGCGCCAAGGCCTACGCCGAATCCGGAGGGCTCGATGCCGTTAACCCCGAGGTTGGCGCCGATGTACTGGTGCGGTGGGAGCACTTCCTTACCCATCTAGCCACCGACCCCGGCAAGCTTGCTGACCAAGTCGACTGGGTAGCCAAAATGCGTCTCCTTGAGGCCTATCGCGAACGACACAGCCTCGAATGGAACGATCCAAAGGTGGCAGCGCTGGCGGTGCAGTACCACGACATCCGGCCCGAGCGCAGCGTGTTCTCCAAACTCGGCGTCGAAACCATGGTCAGCGAAGCCGAGGCTGTTGCTGGCATCGCGAACCCACCCGTCGACACCCGCGCGTATTTCCGCGGCCGCTGCCTTGCACAATGGTCGCCAAGCATCGTCGCTGCCAACTGGGATTCCTTGGTGTTCGACGTGGGCACCGAGCCGCTACGCCGGGTGCCCATGATGGAACCCACCCGAGGCACCCAAGCCCATGTCGGCGACCTGCTCGACAGTGTGGAAACCCCCCTAGAACTCCTGGCTGCGCTCGAAGGGTGAGCGCCACCTCCGAGCGCATTCAACCGAAACCTCCAGAGGCGTCATCATCTCCGACCCCATATTCGCTAGAGTCATCCGCAGTGCCCAGTACGCGAGGGAGCGAACGCCATGGCCGAACGTGAACAGATCCGCAAACCAGCACCAGCTCGAGAAGATCAAGTCGAGACCCCCGAACAAGCTCCCGCTCAGTCAGAAAGCGGCGAGAAGCTCAAGGCCGAGCTCGACGACCTTCTCGACGAGATCGACGAAGTGCTCGAAACCAACGCCGAAGACTTCGTCAAGTCCTACATCCAAAAGGGTGGGCAGTAACGCCGGGCAAAGGCCGCACACCCCACTAACCTGCGAGATGTGAGCTTCTCCCTGTTTTCTCCCCAAGACGATCCGGGTCCAGACTTCGCCGCGCTGCTCGCCAGCCGTGGCGCCACGCCTGCACCTGGAGTCGACATGTCCGGCCTCGTTCCCCACGGCACGACGTGCCTGGCAATCAAGTACGACGAAGGCGTGGTGCTCGCCGGCGACCGACGAGCGACCGCTGGCCATCACATTGCCCACCGGACAATCGAGAAGGTGTTCCCGGCTGACCGTCACTCCGGCGTTGCCATCGCTGGAGCTGCGGGGCCCGCCCTTGAGATGGTGAAGCTCTTCCAGCTTCAACTCGAACACTACGAAAAGGTCGAGGGGCAAGCCCTCAGCCTCGAAGGAAAAGCCAACCAGCTCAGCCAAATGCTGCGCCAGAACCTGCCCGCAGCCATGCAAGGCCTTGCGGTCGTACCGCTGTTCGCTGGAT
>JAUIIS010000450.1 GCA_030431575.1 Acidimicrobiia bacterium
GGTCTACTCGTCGTCGGCAAGAGATGCGCTTCGCCTGGCTGCCGCGCAAGGCATCATTACGGTGGTCTCGGCTGGTAATGGCGGCGCCAACCTCAACGCATACTCGGCTCGCCTTGGTTCAGACGCCCCCGACACGATCGTGGTGGGGGCAGGTAACCCGGCCCCGGTCGCTGGATGTGACGCCGAGGACGGCCCAGCACGTGGTCGCGTGAGTACCTCCAACTACGGCCAGCGCGTCGACCTGCAAGGGTGGGGTGCCTGCGTGCGAACCGCCGAGAGTGCAGGCGGTTACAAGTGGTGGGGGTTCACCTCGGCGGCAACGCCAATCGTGTCTGGTGCAGCGGCCTTGTTGTCTTCGATTGCCGAGGACCGCCTTGGCATCCAGCTCAACGGCAGCCAGGCCCGTGCTTTGCTCATCGATAGCGGCAGACCACAGGTAACAACGGGCACCCGTGGGGGAACCATCGGCCCAGCACCCGATGTTCGGGCCGCTGTCGGCCAGCTCAAGAACTTGCCTGCAAACGACATGTTTAGCGCCGCCCGCGTCGTCGACGAGTTGCCGTTCCGGACGGTGTCAGACACCCGATACGCCGGCGTGCAAGCAGATGAACCGCAGCTTGCCTGCGGATCGATCTCACATAGCGTCTGGTACAGCATCACCCCAACCTCAGACATCGAAGTCACCATTAATACCCGTGGTTCGGATCACGACACCATCATTGGGCTGTGGGCCCAAACGGGCCGCGACCTCACAAGCATCGACTGCTCCAACGACATTGGGGCCAACAACCCACGAAGCGAAGTGACCGCTGTGCTCACCGCTGGGACCACCTATCTGGTCCAAGCTGGAGGCAGCGCCGAGGCTGTTGGAAATCTCCGTCTCACCATCGACGGGGCCGGCCTTGACGGTGTTGGCTGCGATGTCGATGCCGATGGGTACGGCGACGTCGTTGTTGGCTCACCTGGAGAAGACATTGGTAAAGCTCGCAACGCGGGTCGTGCCGTCGTGTTGTACGGCAAGCGCAATGGGAAGCCGAAACAGATCGACGCAGTCACCCAGGCCTGGCCCGGGCTGGTTGGAGACTCCGAGCGCGGGGACCGTCTGGGTGCGAGCGTCGTATGCGCCGACTTCAATGCCGACGGTTTCGATGACGTAGCAATTGGCAGTCCCGGCGAAGACATCGACGGTTCTCGTGATGCTGGCGCAGTTCGCGTCTTGTACGGCGCCGAGGATGGCCTAGCGCGTTCTGGCGCCGCAACGTTTACTCAGGACACGCCTGGTATTGGCAACAAGGTCGAACGCGGCGACGCTTTTGGCGCAGCGCTTGTCGCCGGCGACTTCAATGGCGATGGCTTCGTTGACCTCGGGATTGGTGCGCCTGGCGAAGCTGTTGGGAAACGGTCATCTGCTGGGGTCGTTCATCTGCTTTTGGGTTCCTTCGATGGCCTCACCGCAACCGGCGACCAGCGCATCAATGGCGACGCCAAGGGCTTGCCCAATTCGGCTGAAGCCGGAGACCGCTTCGGGGCATCGCTGGCAGCTGGAGACTTTGATTTCGACGGCTATGACGATCTCGCTATTGGGGCACCAGGTGAAGCGCTGACCAAGGTGGCCAACAGCGGCGCCGTCTACGTCGTACCTGGTGGGGCAGATGGCTTGGTGCCAAAGGAAGGGACATCGTTGAACGTGCGGCGACTGTCCGGTGCCGCTACCCCTGGGGTCGACGACGCCATGGGCGCGTCTTTGGCCGCAGGTGACATCAACGCAGATGGCCGCTCCGACCTCGCCGTCGGCGTGCCAGGACGAACCGTTGGCGGTGACAACCATGCCGGCGCGGTCTTTGTCTATATGGGCGAAAACGGCGGCTTGACCCCGGCCCAAGGCATCGTGATTCACCAAGACCTTCCCGGGGTCCGTGGCGGTGCCCAGCGTGGCGATGTGTTCGGGACCGCAGTTGCCCTCGGCGATCTCAACGGCGACGGGTTCGATGACCTCAATGTGGGTTCGCCCGGTGAGGGCATGCCCGGTGTGGCTCGGCACGGCATCGTGCACACGCTGTTTGGGGCCACTGAGGGCCCCGATCTCGGTGCCAGCGTGGCGACGGGCCAGGACTCTCGAGGGGTAAAGGGTAAGGCCGAAGCAGGGGACCGTCTTGGTTTCTCGGTCGATGCCATCGATGTCAACGGCGACGGAACCCGCGACCTCGTTGTTGGTGTGCCCTACGAAGACGTTGGTGCGAAGCGTAACGCTGGCGCGATGCTCATCGTCCCTGGGGCAACGGGCGGACCCGACCATGCAAACGCATTCGGGTTCACCCAGAAGCGGCTAAAGCCGGGCCCTAACGAGCGGGGGGACCGGTTTGGTGAAGTGCTCTGATCTTTCGCCCTGGCGGGCGTGACGAAGCAGCCCTGGTAGCCTGTTCTGTCTAGAGCGCGCCCGGTGGCGCAGCTCAGGAGAGGACTCAGATGTTCGA
>JAUIIS010000077.1 GCA_030431575.1 Acidimicrobiia bacterium
TCAACAGTCATGTCATTGGTGAACCAATCACCGTCTCGTGGGAAGCCGATCCCAATTTCCTTGGCGCCTTCAAAGGGGCGCTCCCTGGTCACTACCGCTACAACCGGCGCATGTACTCGCACTTCATGCAGGGCGACCTGCCCCCGGCCCAGCGCGGTATCTTCCTTGCTGGCGACGATGTGTCGTGGACCCCAGGCTGGGCCGAAGGTGCGGTGCAGACGGCACTCAACGCCGTCTGGGGGATCATGACCCATTTCGGTGGCCAGTCGCACCCCGATAACCCTGGGCCCGGCGACGTGTGGGAGCAGTGTCAACCCCCAAAGCTCGAGGACTAGTGTCCTGACCGGACAGTAACTATGGAACCCAACGAATACGCAGCCCTCGATGCCACCGACATTTCGGCGCTTGTTCGGGCGGGCGAAGTGAGCGCCGACGAAGTTCGCGACGCCGCCGCAGCGAAGCACCAAGAAACGCACGGCGACATCAACGCGGTGGTCGAGTGGTTCGACGACCCCACACCGGTAAGCGCCGATGGTTTGGCAGGTCCGCTGGCCGGCGTGCCGTTCCTAAGCAAGGACTACGGCTCGGCTGAGGCTGGTCGCCTCGTCGAGATGGGCAGCCGCTTGGCCCAAGGCATGCGGGCATCTGAGACAGCTGAGTTTGTTCGGCGGCTTCAGACAGGCGGCGTGCAGGTTGTCGGGCGCAGCGCAGTGCCCGAGTTCATCATGCATGGCACAACCGAATCGGTGGTGCACGGGCTCACGCGCAACCCGCACAATCTGGCGTACTCGGCGGGTGGCTCGTCGGGCGGCGCTGGTGCAGCCGTGGCCGCAGGAGTGGTGCCGTTGGCGCACGCCAGCGACTGTGCTGGCTCCATTCGGATCCCCGCTGCCGCGTGTGGGCTCTATGGGCTCAAACCCAGCCGCCGCCGTGTTCCGTGGGAGGAGGGCGGCTGGGGCGGTATCGCCGAAGAGTTCGTGCTGACCCGTTCGGTTCGAGATGCCGAGCTGTGCCTGTCAGTGCTAGGCGAAGGACCGATGGTCAGTGCTGCTGGCCCGCTACGGATTGCGGTGTGTACAAGCCAATGGACCAGCCATCCCGAAGACCCTGAGGTAGTTGCCGCAGTCGAGGCCGCTGCCAGGGTTTGGGAGGCCAAAGGCCATCACGTGACCACGGTGGGTGCGCCTGTTGACTACGCGATGGTGATGTCCACCTGGCATGCCTTGTTTAGTCGTTGGATCCTGCGAGACGCCGAACGCGCGTCGGCAGCCACGGGGCGCCCCATTGACCTCGATCATGTTGAGCCAATGGGCATGCGCAGCATCGAGGCGGCCCGGCGGTTGACCGTGGCCGACATCACAGCCGCTCAAGACACCCAGGGCCTCATAACAACACAGCTTCGACAATTCATGCGGCCCTTCGATGTGCTGGTAACGCCCACGTTGGGCCGGGCCGTCATCCCGCTAGGCGAGGTAGCTGGTGACGTAGACAGCATGCATCAGTACCTCGACGACAGCGACGCGCTCATGCCCTACAACTACTTGTTTAATGTCACCGGCTGGCCTGCGTTGTCGGCCCCTGCCGGGCGCGGGTCAGCGGGCGTGCCCCTCGGGGTACAGCTAGCGGGGCCGATGGGCTACGAACCAATCCTGCTGCGGCTTGCCGACGAGTTGCCTCCGCTGGCCGACTAATGCCGGATCAGGAAACGTTTGCGCCGTTCGAACGAACCTTTGCGCCACCGGCTGCGTGCTCGCAGCCTCCATTCCGGACGGGCGAGCTGGCCTGACAAGGAATCTACGGCTGTTCGGGCCTTCCGGGCGTCACAGCATCTGCGCCCCAACACCACCTACGTTCCCAGACACGGCACTAGCTACGGCGCTGATGGGCGCTGAAGCACTGCCGTTGGGCGTTCATGCGGGGGGAGCAATCCACAGTTAGGGTCTGGGCATGCGTATTGGAATCAACGGCTCCGGCCATCTTGCCCGTCCAGACATTGCTGCTATCGCCAGAGACATTGCTGCGATGGAGGCTGCTGGCTTCGACTCGTACTGGTTGGCCCAGACGGGGCTGGTCGACGCGCTTGGCACGCTGGGGGTTGCTGGCGCCAGCACGTCGACCATCACGCTGGGTACCGCGGTAGTCCCAACGTGGCCCCGGCACCCGCAGGCCCTGGCCGCTCAAGCGCTGACAACTCAGGCAGCTACCGGTGGACGCACCGTGCTGGGCATTGGGCTGGGGCACGAGGCTTCGGTTGAGGGCAACTGGCGCATGAAGTGGGATAAGCCCATCCGGCACATGCTGGACTATCTCGACATCCTCCAGCCCCTCCTTAACGAGGGCAAAGCCGACGTCACCGGCGACGTGTGGAGCTTCTTTGGCGAGTTCCCGCGGCCAACCGACCAACCCCCTGCAGTCATGTTGGCCGCGCTTGGCGACCAGATGCTCAAGATCGCCGGGCGCCGGACCGACGGAACCATCTTGTGGTGTGTGGGCCCAAAGACGCTTGAGCAACAGATTGTGCCCAAGATCAACGATGCGGCCGCGACGGCCGATCGGCCAGCCCCGGCGGTGGTTTGCAGCCTGCCCGTTTGGGTTACCGACGACCCCGATGGGGCTCGGCAAAAGGTGGCCAAGCAGCTGACTATCTATGGTCAGCTACCGTCATACCGAGCGATGCTCGATATCGAGGGGGTAGCCGGACCGGCCGACATCTCACTTATCGGCAGCGCCGAACAAGTTCAAGAAGGTGTGGCCACCATTGCGGCGTCGGGCGCCACAGACTTCACCGCGGTGATCCCTACCCCAGATCCCGACGAGCGAGCTCGCACGCTCGAGGCGCTAGGAGCCTGCTGAACAATCCATGCAGGCCCGACCAACACGCTCCCGCAACCACTCGCTGCATTCCGTCATCCCTTTCCACAAGAAGGAGTGGTGGATTCCGCGCTTTGCGACTGGTTACGTTGGTCGCCGGTCAGGCGGAGCGACTATTTGGCAGTCTCCTTGCTCCCTAGAGCAAGTACCCCGCAGCCCCTAGCTCAGTGTCACAGGTCGCATCTAGGGTAGGGCCATGGTTGCAACCGAAACACACAAGACCCACGCCATCTCCTGGGTAGATCTGGCCACCACCGACCTCGGCGCTGCGCTTGGGTTTTACAGCGAGGCGTTGGGTGTCGATACCTTCAACGACGGTGAGACCGACTATTACATGCTCATGGTGGGCCACCGCCCCGCCGCCGGTGCCATGGAAATGGGCCCAGATATGGCTGGCATGCCTCCGGTCTGGTCCGTCTACGTCAACGTGCAAGATGCCGCAGCCACCTTGGCCAAGGCGGCCGAGCTAGGCGGCCAGGTAGTCCAAGACGCCTTCGACATCCCTGGTGGCGGCAAGATCGGTGTGCTTGTCGACCCCGCGGGCGCTGCCATTTGCATCTTCGAGGGCGGTTCAGCCATGGGGTTCAAGGTTATGGACGAGCCAGGCGCGCCTTGCTGGTTCGACTGTCGCAGTACAAACGCTGACGCAGCAGACCAGTTCTATCAACAGCTCTTTGGCTGGGCCTCCACACCAATGGACGGTTTCCCCTACCGCATCATGGAGCTCGACGGTCAGCCCATCTGCGGCATCTTGGCCATGGGCGAAGACATGGCCGATGTGCCATCGCATTGGGCCGCAACGTTTTCGGTCGAAGACGCCGATCGGGTTGCCGAGTTCACCCAAGCTCAAGGCGGCGTCATCGTCCAGCCACCACAGGACACCGACTTCGGCCGGTCGGCCGGCCTGGTAGATCCATGGGGCGCTGGTTTCAACGTCATCGACCGCTCCACCGCCGCCCCTGGGAACTAGCCAAACCCAGCGGCAACCACGGCGATGCTTGGCCTGGTTCTGTAGCGCCACCCGAGCGACGCCCACTACGGTTGCATCAGGCCAAATCCAGGGGGGACCATATGGCTGCATCTATCGCCAGCGGACCAACAGACATTGCGCTGTTGGAGCAAACCATTGGAGACAACCTCGAATACACCGTTGCCAAGTTCGGCGACCGTGACGCATTGATTGTGCCGCACCAAGGCGTGCATCAAACCTGGGCCGAGTTAAACACCACCGTCAACCAGGTAGCCAAAGGCCTTATGGGACTTGGCATTGCTGCGGGTGACCGCGTTGGCATGTGGAGCCCCAACTACGCCGAATGGGTGTACGTCCAATACGCCACCGCCAAGATCGGGGCCATCCAGGTCAACGTCAACCCCGCCTACCGGACCAACGAACTCAAGTATGCGTTGGGCCATTCGGGCTGCCGGTTGTTGGTTACCCGGACCGAATACCTCACCTCGGCATACCGAGACATGGTGCAAGAGGTTCACCCCAACCTCGATGCGCTAGATCAAGTGGTGTACTTCGACACCGACGATTGGCAACGACTCCTCGACGCGGGCGCGACCGTTAGCGATGGCGACCTTGCAGACCGGATGGCCACGCTCGACACTAACGACGCCATCAACATTCAATACACCTCGGGCACCACCGGATTCCCCAAAGGGGCAACCCTTACCCATCGCAACATCCTCAACGATGCGTTCCTGGTGGGCGCCGCCTGTCAGTACGACGAAAACGACCGCATCGCCATCCCCGTCCCTTACTACCACTGCTTTGGCATGGTCATGGGCAACCTGGCAGCCAGTTCATACGGTGCAGCCATGGTGGTTCCCAGCCCCACCTTCGACCCGACCGCGGTGCTCGAAGCTGTCCAGCAGTACAAGTGCACGTCGCTCTACGGCGTGCCCACCATGTTCATCGCCGAGCTGGCCTTGCCCACCCTGGCCGACTACGACCTGTCCAGCTTGCGCACCGGCATCATGGCCGGTTCGCCGTGCCCCATCGAGGTCATGCGCCAAGTCATGGACGTCATGCACATGGATCAAGTCACCATTGCCTATGGCATGACTGAGACATCGCCGGTGTCCACCCAAACCAGCGCCACCGACCCGGTCGAGGTTCGCACCTCCACGGTTGGCCGCGTCCTGCCCCACGTCGAGGCAAAGATTGTCGATCCCGAAACCGGCGACACCGTGCCCAGGGGCGAAGGCGGCGAATACTGCACCCGGGGCTTCCATGTCATGACTGGCTACTGGAACGATCCAGAAAAGACTGCCGAGGCCATCGACGCCGACGGCTGGATGCACTCGGGCGACCTCGCCACAATGGACGAGGACGGTTACGTCAACATCATTGGACGCATCAAAGACCTCGTCATCCGTGGCGGCGAGAACGTCTACCCACGCGAGATCGAAGAATTCTTGTACACCCACCCTGCCATCGCTGACGCACAAGTCATTGGGGTTCCCGACAGCAGGTACGGCGAAGAACTCATGGCTTGGGTACAGCTTTCGGCCGGAGCGACGCTCACCGAAGAAGAACTCAAGGACTTTTGCAAAGGCAAGATCGCGCACTTCAAGGTGCCGCGCTACGTCAAGTTCGTCGACGAGTTCCCCATGACGGTCACCGGCAAGGTGCGCAAGGTTGAGATGCGCGAGAAGTCCATCGCCGAGCTTGGCCTAGCAGCCCAACAAGTCGACACCGCATAGCGCCGTCGTGGCGGCCAGGTAGGGCCGCGCTGTTGCGGATGCCCTAGCTGTTGTCTTGGGCCATCGCCGGAGGAAGCGGGGCGGCCGCTCGCTCACACAGCGCTCGGGTGAAGCGATCAAGGTGATGACGGCGGTATTTGTGTATCGGCGCCCCTAGAGCAATCCACTGGTCGTTGTCGAGGTTCAGCAGGAATAGTCGCCGCCGCGACAACGCGCCAACGTCTTGGATGTCGACTTGAAGTCCCTCGTAACCAGTGTGTGCCCAGAGCGTGCCCTTGCGAGGTCCCCCACGAGCGGGCACGTCCACGAGACCCAACCGGTTGGTGCCCAACACCAGAAGCCAGTCGAACTGGTTGTCGTGCTGAAGGCACGGGATTGGCGGAGTCTCCAACATGACGTCGGAAAGCGGCGAGTTGACCACCCACAAGGTAGGCGGCGGTGCGTCTTCGCCTAACAGTTCCGCAGCGTGCTGGCGCACGGATTTGGTTAGTTCTGGCGGATGCATCCGCAAGATGCGATGCGGCAGGTTTGGCGGGTTTGTCATGGTCACAGTCGGTGGTACGTCCAGCTCAATGGACGTTCGCCGTCATAAGGCATGGTTCCATGGAATTGGCGCGCGTCGCCATCAAAGACAAGCGGAACAAAGTGGCGATCGCCAGCCCACATTGGCAGACCAGGCGTGTCTTGATGGGTCGAGTCTTCCTCGCATGCGGCGAGAAGCCGCTGGCGTTCCACCCATTCGAGTGTCCCCTCAGGGTTGGAAGCGAATGGGGTTCCCTCCCAAGCTGTAGCCAAGAACACAAAGCCCAGCCACGCCTCGCCCTTTGGTCCAAAATTGGACCAGGTGATTGTTCCGCGCAAGGCAACCGTCGTGAGCTCAACCCCGGCTTCCTCACGGATCTCGCGAAACAGGCTGGCCACGACATCCTCGTCGGCCTCAAGCTTGCCGCCAAGGCCGTTGACCTTGCCAAAGTGGTCGTCGTCGGGCCGAGCGTCGCGCCGGATCATCAAGACCCGGTCGCTTTGTTGGTCGAGGAGGTAGGCGAGCGTTCCAACGATTGGTGTGAAAGTCACGTTGTCGGTCTCTTTCGGGTGGGGTCGGGAACCTGGTTGCCTATTCTGTGACGATGACGGACCCGGTACTCGACCAACTATCTAGCGTTGGGGCCAGCTATGAGCTGGTGCCATGCGACCCGGCGCTGGCCGACACCGCCGAGTTCTGCGAAGCCTACGGCTTTTCGCCCGAACAGTCCGCCAATGCCATTGTGGTGGTGGGCAAGGGTGAACAGCCGGTCTATGTGATGTGCCTCGTGCTCGCCCACACGCGGCTCGATGTAAACAAGGTCGTGAGAAAACGCTTAGGCGTTCGCAAATGTTCGTTTGCATCGGGCGACCAAACTATCGAGCTCACCGGCATGGAGATTGGCGGGGTCACTCCTTTTGGCACCACCACATTGCTTCCGCTGTGGATCGACAGCCGCGTCATGGACTGCGAACAAGTGATCATTGGGGGAGGTTCGCGAGACCGCAAACTCTTGGTTCCGCCAGCCACCCTTGCCAGTCATCCCGGCGCCGAGGTGATCGAAGGCTTGGCCAAAGCAGTGGAGAACTGAGACACCGCTTTGGCCAGCGGCGCGAACTTTGTCTCATCGGCCGGGCAGGTCGGCGTCGGGGGTGCCAAGATAGAGCCACGCCTGTAGCTGGTCGTCACCTACGTCCCCGGGGGCCTAGACAATCATGACTGTTGAAATGAAACGCTCGTTTTGCAGGATCTGCCACGCGGCATGTCCTGTCGATGTCGAAATGGTGGACGGCAAAGTCGTCAAGATCCACGGTGTCGAAGACGATCCTCTCTTCGAGGGCTACACCTGCGTGAAAGGACGTCAGCTGCCCGAGCAGATTCACCATCCCGACCGGCTGCGGCATCCACTCAAACGCATGCCCGATGGGCGTTTCGAGGAGATCTCGTCGCAACAGGCGCTGGACGAGATCGCCGAGAAGGTGGGCCAGCTGATAGAGGAGAGCGGGCCTCGCTCTATCGCGACCTACACCGGCACCGGTGGTTACCAAAACGCCCCCTCGGACCCGGTGGCCCGAGCGTTCCACAAAGCCATTGGTTCGCTCAGTTACTACACCTCGGTCACTATCGACCAACCCATGAAACGCACCGCAATAATGCGCACCGGCATGTGGGAGGCGGGGCCACAGAACTTTGGCGAGATCGATGTGTTGTTTGCGGTGGGATACAACCCCATGGTTTCAAGCTTCGCTCCCTTTGGCGGCTTGCAGGGCACCAACCCCTTCACCACGCTGCGACGCCGAAAAGAAGAAGGCATGAAGCTCATCGTCGTAGACCCGCGACGCACCGAGTTGGCCACCCAAGCCGACATACATTTGCAGGTCAAGCCCGGCGAAGATCCGGCCTTGCTCGCCGCCATTCTCAACGTCATCCTCACCGAGGAACTCCACGACGTGGCGTTCTGTGACCAATGGATCGAAGCAGGTCACCTCGATGCGCTTGGAGCCAAGGTCGCACAGTTCACGCCCGAGTACGCGGCCGAGCGGTGCGGCGTCGATGCCGACGATCTTATTGCTGCGGCTCGCATGTTTGCCGAAGGCCCGCAAGGCACCGTGGGTACCGGAACCGGCCCGTCCATGTCCCCTTACCCAAGCCTCATGGAGCACCTGGTTATCTGTCTCAATACCGTGTGTGGCCGTTGGCTGCGCGAAGGCGAAGTCGGCGAGTCTATTTCGCTGCTTGGGCCGCTTACCCCAAAACGGGCCCAGGTCAACGGTCCCTACGACACCAATGCCGGGCCGCCTAGCCGTTTCCGGAACCTCCACGGCATCGGTGGCGAAATGCCGTGCACCACGCTGGCTCAAGAAATCACCACCCCGGGCCCCGAACAAGTAAAGGCGTTGTTCTCCAACGGCGGAAACCCAGTGGCTGCGTGGCCAGATCAGAAGCGCAGCCTAGAGGCCATGGATGCCCTGGAGTTGTTGGTCGTCATCGATCATCGTATGACTCAGACCGCCGTGTTTGCCGACTACATCTTGCCGCCACGCCTGTCGCTCGAACGATCCGATGTGCCGCCGTTCATGGATCGGTGGTTCCGTCAGCCGTACGCCTGTTACACACCGGCCGTGGTGGAACCCGAAGGCGACTTGCTTAACGACTGGGAGGTGTTCTGGGAAGTAGCCGAGCGCCTCGACGTCGAGATGCAGCTTCCGGGTGGGCCAATCCCGCGGGGCGAGCGCCCTAGCGACGACGACATCTTGGACCTCATCTACGCTAAGTCCTATGTCCCTCTCGACACCATCCGCGAACGGGTGGGTGAGGTCATGCCCGACAAGGTTGTGACGGTGCAGGCCGCCGACCCGCAAGCTGGCCGGTTCCATCTGGCTTTGGCGGACCATTTGGCCGAACTCGATGAGGTTCGCAACCAGCAAACCTCGGGCGAACGCATGACTGGTTTCGACCCGGCAGTGCACACGTTCCGTCTCATTAGCCGCCGGCTCAAGTCGCACCTCAACTCCCTTGGGGGTGAGCTCTCCAACCTCAACCGCAAGAACCCGACCAACTACGCCTACATGAACCCCAACGACATCTCGGATCTGGGTTTGGCCAACGACGACCTCATCCAGATCGAGTCGCCGCGGGCCGCGCTTGTTGGCGTGGTCAAGAGCGCTGCCGACGTTCGCCAGGGTGCGATATCGATGGCGCACTCGTGGGGCGCTGCGGCGCTGACCGACGAGAAGGTCCGAGACGTCGGTTCGCCAACGAATCGCCTTATCGATGTCGAGAACGGTTTCGACGAAGTGACCGGTCAAGCCATCCAGAGCGCGATCCCGGTCTCGGTAACCAAGATCACCGAAGACGACCTCGTCGGCGTCTAAGTCGCCCAACCCGATAGCGGGGTCAGACCCTCAACGTTGACCCCTCGCGCAACGAAACGCGCACGGGGATACCCCTGCCGGTCCTGTCGGTCAACGTTGAGGGTCTGACCCCACGGCCAGGCTGCCTGCGACGTTAGCCATTAAGGCGGGCGACCGTTTCGGCGAATTCGCGGACGGTGTCGGCCACGATGTCTACGACCGAACGGACTTCGTCGATGCGGCCAGCCACTTGGCCAGAGAGGGCAATAGCTGCGTTCATGTCGCCGCCGAAGTACAGATCGAGGGCATTGCCGAAGTCACCGAATACGTTGTGTTCGGCATCGACGAGGGCTTCTGTTCGGTCGGTGCGCAGGGCGCGCAGGGCAGGGGAGTGGCGCTGGTTGAGGAAGAGGGTGTCGGTCTCTTGAGCGTCGACAATGGCTTGTTTCCAGTTGTTGTGGACTGGAGACTCGGCAGCTGAGACCATCCGCGTTCCCATCTGAACCCCTTCGGCACCAAGGGCAAACGCTGCGGCCATAGTCATGCCGTCGGTGATGCCGCCTGCGGCAATAATGGGCACATCGGTGTGCTGGCGGATCAAAGGCAGCAGCACCATGGACGCGACGGGGGTAGGGCTCTTGAAGCCGCCGCCTTCGCCGCCTTCCACGACAAGGCCGTCGACACCGGCATCGACGGCCTTCTTTGCGGCGCTGAGGGTGGGCACGACGTGGTAAACGGTCAGTCCCGCGTCTTTAAGTACGGCTGTGTACTTGGTGGGCGACCCGGCTGAGGTGGTAACAAACTTGACGCCTTGGTCTATGACGAACTCGGCGATCTTGGGGTCGCGCACAAAGGCCTGGGCGATGTTGACGCCGAACGGCTTGTCAGTCAGATCTCGCATCTTGCGGATCTCGTCCTTTACGGCGTCGAGCTCGCCCGATGAGGTCTCGATGATCCCGCAGGCCCCGGTGGCCGACATGGCCGAGGCAAGTTGGCTGCGGGCGATCCACCCCATGGGAGCTTGGACGATGGGGATTTCCACGCCAAGATCTCGGGTGACACGGTTGTCGAATGCGGCTGGTTTTGCAGTTGACATGAGGGTGACCCTACCGCTCCTGGTGCGCTTGCGCCTGGCTGGCGAGCTTCGCTGACCCCAGTGGCGCGACGGGGCTAGGCCGAGAATCGTCGCACCATGCGCCCCACATTGCACCCGCCACCAAGCTGTCCGATTTCCGCTAGGTTCTGGGTCGTGGACTGGCGATGATAGGCCTCATGACAACGGCACCTACCACCCTCGAACCAGCACAGGCTTATGAAGCCGTGGCCAGTCGCGACGCTCGGTTCGACGGTTGGTTCATCGTGGGTGTCACCAGCACAGGCATCTATTGCCGCCCAAGCTGCCCGACCCCAATCCGGCCAAAACGCGAAAACACGAAGTTCTTCGTCACCGCGGCCGCCGCGCAACGAGCGGGCTTCCGAGCCTGCAAGCGTTGCCGTCCAGACGCCTCGCCCGGTTCGCCCTCGTGGGATGTCCGCGCCGATCTTGTTGGTCGGGCCATGCGTCTTGTTGCCGACGGCGTTGTCGATCGAGAAGGCGTAGCTGGGCTCGCTCGACGACTGGCGGTCTCTGAGCGCCATCTGAACCGGCTACTGAACGACGAAGTGGGGGCGGGCCCGCTGGCCATTGCTCGAGCAAACCGGGCGCAGACGGCCCGCACGTTGGTTGAAACCACCGATCTCAAGTTCACCGACGTGGCGTTTGCTGCTGGCTTTTCTAGTGTGCGCCAGTTCAACGACACGGTGAAGGAAGTGTTTGCGTTGTCGCCAACCGAGTTGCGCAGGAAGGCGCCAAACAACCCGCGCGGGGTGGCGAGCACCGTGCAACTCCGCTTGGCGTTCCGACCTCCCCTGCACGCCGATGCGTTGTACACGTGGGTGGCCGGGCGCACAATTGAGGGCCTGCAACATGTTGAGTGCGAGGCCGGGGGACGGGTGATCGTGCGCTCTCTACGCCTTCCGAACGGGCCATGTGTGGCGCGCCTACGGATTGCCGATGGCTACGTAGAGACAAACCTGGACTTGCACGCCATTGCAGACCTGGGTACGGCGGTGGAACGATGTCGCCGGCTTTTGGATCTTGATGTCGACCCCCAAGTTGTGGACGCTGCGCTTGGCCACGATCCACACCTTGGTCCGCTCGTGGCTGCTCGCCGTGGTCTTCGTGCGCCAGGGTCGGTCGATGGTTTCGAAACTGCGATCTTTGCGATCCTGGGCCAGCAAGTGTCGGTAAAGGCTGCCTGCCGCTTCGCGGCCCGCCTTGTCGAAACATTTGGTGACGCGGGCCCAGGCGATGGCATGCGAGCCTTCCCAGCTCCTGAGGCACTGATGGATGCCGACCTAAGCGAAGTCGGTCTCACGAAGCGTTCGCAGGCAGCGATCCAGGACATCGCACGACGCTGTGCCGATGGCTTGTGGCTAGACCCGGGTGCTTCACGCGAAGACGTCCGACAACAGCTGCTTGCTGTCAGGGGTGTGGGTCCTTGGACAGCAAACTACGTGGCAATGCGGGCCTTGCGCGACCCAGACATCTTGCTGACGGGGGACCTGATTGTACGGCGCAACGCCCAACGCCTGGGCCTATCCGACAACGCAAGAGCGTTGGAGGTCCATGGCCAAGCCTGGGCACCGTGGCGCACGTACGCCACGCACCACCTATGGGCCGCGCCAAGCGCAGCCGACTACCCGAAGGGATCTACCAATGACTGAGTCTTTGGCAACAACCACGATACCGAGCCCCGTGGGCGAGCTCACCCTCGTGGCCTCCAACACTGGCCTTTGTGCCGTGCTTTGGCCGAGCGACAATGGTCGCGTCGATTTCGACGCGGAGTTGCGACCCGACCCAGAGCACCCGGTCCTGACGCAGGCTGCGGCACAGCTCGGTGAGTACTTTGAGGGAGCCAGACAGAGCTTTGACCTGCCCCTTGACTTGCGCGGCACCGACTTTCAAGTGGCGGTTTGGGAGTCGCTCGCTCAAGTGGAGTTTGGCCAAACCTCCACTTACGGTGCCCAAGCCGCCGCCATTGGCAAACCCGCTGCCGCCCGTGCCGTCGGAGCCGCCAACGGAAAGAACCCTGTATCCATCGTCTTGCCCTGCCACCGGATCGTGGGCAAAGACGGTTCGCTCACGGGCTTCGCCGGAGGATTAGACGCCAAGCGCTACCTCCTCAGCCACGAACAAACCCAAACCCAGTTACCGCTATGACCGTGGCCTTGCGGGAGGATAGGCGTGAGGCGAAGCGGCCATAATCGGCCGTTAGGCCGGGCCGCTGAGTTCACGCGTCATAGCGGAGATGGCGGGGATACCGGCGGCGAGGTAGCGGCGAGTTTGGGGCATCCAGATGCGTTTGGGGAGCAGTTCGAGGACGGTGAGGTTGCCTGAGGAGGTGGGGTAGACGCGGAGCTCGATGCGGCGACGGGTGGATGGCCATCGCATGGCAAGCGAGCCGTCAAAGATGCCGACGTCGCTGCGGCCGGTGTCGGTGGAGCCGGTGAGCCAGAGCTTGTCGTTGAAGGGTTCGCCGTCTACGCGGGCGCGCAGGACTTGGATGACGTGTCGTGCTGGCGCCCGTGTTGCTTGGACAACCTGGGCGGTGCGCTCCGGAAGGAGGTCTGAGAATCGGCTTGATTGATTGGCCATGCCAATGGCCGCGGCTTCGGAGCGAGCGGTTCGGGCTGCGGCGAGTGAGTCCGCGACTGACGACACGGCTTTGGCGAGTGGATCGGCCCCGATGCTCATACCCCCGACGCCGGCGGCCGCCTGGCTGCAGCGGGCCTCGATCGCCTCGACGCCGGCCAGCAGCAGCGCCCCGAGCGCCGCGGCGCCGGCCGGGTGCAGGGCGGTCTGC
>JAUIIS010000451.1 GCA_030431575.1 Acidimicrobiia bacterium
CGTGGGCCATGCCATCGGGGGCCATGTCGTCGATGAAGGGGCGGCGCCCCACTGCAAGGTCTTGCCCCTCGTACTTCACGCCGCGAGAACCCACACCGCCTGGGTCTACAACGTCGGGGATGTCGCCGCTGGCCAATGCTTCAACGGCGTCGAGGATCTTGATATAGCCAGTGCAGCGACACAGGTGCCCGCCAAGGTGGCGAGACGCTTCCTCGCGCGTAAGCGCCGACCCCTTTTTGTCAAGCAGCGACTTGGTGCGAATGACAATGCCGGGGGTACAGAACCCGCATTGCAGCGCGCCGCACGCAGCAAACGCGTCGGCCATACGGTCGACTTCGGCGGTGTCGAGGCCCTCGAGGGTGGTGACGGTTGCCCCTTGAACCTTCTCCATGGATGTCTGGCAAGCGACTCGTGCCTTGCCATCGATAAGTACCGTGCAGCAGCCGCACTGGCCCGTGGGCGAGCAGCCATCCTTCGGCGAGATGACGCGGAGTTCTTCGCGAAGTGCAGCGAGCAGGTGGGGGTGATTGTCGCTGGCTGCTACCTCGCTTCCGTTGAGTTCGAACGTTGCCATTGGCTAGCGGTCTTCCGTGTTTGGCGAGGGGGGAGTGGGGCCGCGTTGGGCCGTTATGGCGGTGTAGACCTCTGGCCGCCGGTAGCGCTCGAACTGGAAGAGCGTCTCTTTGTAGTTGGCGCACAAGTCGAGGTCGATGTCGGCAATAGCGAGTTCGTCGCCGGTGTGCGCTGTCAGCGCTACGACGCGGCCCGTGGGCGCGATAACGCAGCTGTCGGCCAGTGAGTTGACGCCTTCTTCGTTGCCGCCTTTGGCCACGCCAATGACGAAGCAACCGTTTTGATAGGCGCCGGCTTGCATCACCAGATGGTTGTGGTGCCCGGCAAGGGCATCTTGGGACGGGTCGGGTGCGTAGTGGATTGGGGTGTTGTAGCCGATGAGAATGAGTTCGGCGCCTCCGAGGGCGAGGCAGCGGTACGTCTCGGGCCAACGCCTGTCGTTGCAGATGGCCATCCCTACTACGCCGCCAAACGCGTTCCACGTAGGGAAGGTGTCGCCGGGTTCGAAGTAGCGGCGCTCGAGGTGTTGAAACTCTCGCCACGGTTCGTGTTCGCGGTGGCCAGGAAGGTGCACCTTGCGGTACTTGCCTACCACCGAGCCATCTCGCTCAACGAGGATCTGCGTGTTGTACCGGTGTCCGTCTGGGGTGAGCTCGGCGTAGCCGAGGCAGAACCCGACGCCGTACTCCTTGGCCTTATCGAAGAGGCGCTTGGTTTCGGGGCCGGGCATTTCGGTTTCGTAGAAGCTGTCCAGGTCGAGGTCCTCTTCGCCTTCAACGAACCAGCGGGGAAAGAAGGTGGTGAGGGCCAGCTCAGGGAAGACCACAAGCTCGACTTTGGCGTCGTGGGCTTGACTGAGAAGACCCAGGAGACGGTCGACAACGCTGGCTCGAGCTTCGTGGCGCCCAATGGGCCCAAGCTGGGCAGCGGCCACGCGAAGCGGTCGGCTGAGTTGGGTATCGAGTGGACCGGGTGCAGCGGCATCGGGGTCTGTGCCCTGTGGTTCCGGGGCGTTGTGGGGGCTGGTCATGTGGGTTCCTCGGCGAGTTTGTAGAGGACGTGCAGCAGCACGTTGGCTCCAGCCTCGATGTCTGCGGGATCGGTGTGTTCGGCAGGGTTGTGCGACAACCCATTGTGGCTCGGCGTGAAGATCATTGCTGTGGGCGCAACGCGAGCCAGCATCTGGGCGTCGTGTCCAGCACCCGATGGCAGCGTTGTGTGCGAATAATCGAGTTGGCTGGCGGTTTGTTCGACGAGGGCAACCATGTCGTCGGCAAACCGGACCGGCTCGAACCGGGCCAAGCTTCGCCAGGCAACATCAACGCCCTCGCCTGCAGCGGCCTCTGCAACGAAGTCAGCGACTCGTTTCTCGGCAATTTGGAGGGTGTTCTCGTCAGTGTGGCGCAGGTCGATAGTCATGGTTGCTGTTGCAGCGACAACGTTGACCAGGTTGGGGTGCAGCACGATTTGGCCCACGGTGCCGACCAGGGGCGCTCCCAGCTCGTCTGCGAGTTCACGCACAAAGACCGCGACCTTCGCAGCTACCAGACCTGGGTCGTGGCGCATGCTGATGGGTGTGGTGCCTGCGTGATTGGATTGGCCGATGATGGTGAGCTCTGACCAGCTGATCCCCTGGACGCCGGTCACTGCGCCAATGGTAAAGCCGGTCCGTTCGAGCACGGGCCCTTGTTCGATGTGGAGTTCAACGAAGGCGCGGGGAACCGGACCGGGTGCGGGGGCCGTGCCCCGGTGACCAATGTGGTCGAGTGCTTCGCCCACCGAGGTGCCCTCGATGTCTTCAACGCTGAGGGCTTCTTCGACGGTCATGGCCCCGACATAAACAAGGCTTCCCATCATGTCCGGCGGGAACCGTGCCCCTTCTTCGTTGCTG
>JAUIIS010000452.1 GCA_030431575.1 Acidimicrobiia bacterium
ATAACTGTCATGGTCAACACGTTGGCGTCCGCTGGCAAGCTGGCCATATAGGTAATGGCCCGGCCGACATCGGCTACGTCCATCGTGGGCTCTGGAGCAATCGTGCCGTTGGCCTGCAACGCTCCGTTGCCCATACCTGCAGTCATCTCGGTAAGAGCATTGCCAATATCGATCTGACCACACGTGATGCCAAAAGGCCGCCCGTCCAGCGACAGCGACTTCGTGAGACCGGTGATGGCGTGCTTCGTGGCCGTATACGGCGCACTATTGGGGCGAGGAACGTGAGCCGAAATCGACCCGTTGTTGATGATGCGTCCCCCCGAAGGATCCTGCTTCTTCATCAACGCAAATGCCTGCTGGGCACACAAGAACGAGCCGGTCAGGTTCACATTGACGACGTGTTTCCACTGCTGAACGGTCAACTCCTCAATAGGGACCGGCGGAGCACCCGTCCCCGCATTGTTGAACAACAGGTCGAGCCGGTTGTGCTCGGCCACAACCGTAGAAAATAGCGCCTGCACCGACGCGGGATCGGCAACATCGGCTGGAAAGCTCGACGCAGTCCCGCCGATAGCCTCGACCGCTTCAAGCGTCTCAGCCAACGGATCGGGCCGACGTCCCGTCGCCACTACATGCCAGCCGTCCCCGGCCAACGCGACACAGGCAGCGCGGCCTACCCCACTACCTGCCCCAGTAACCAACGCGATCTTGGAATCGTCCATCTCCGCATAATGGCATGAGTTCGGTGCCCGGGCCTTCGGCCCAGTATGGGCACCTCACTTCATGCATACCCTCGCCGCAGGCTCCCGCCGGCGGCTACGCCGCCTCTGGTCACACTGCGGATCACCCACTGCACCTAAGCGCGCAACCCGCAGCGCGCGCCGACCCCCCGGCCTTCGGCCCAGTATGGGCACCTCACTTCATGCATACCCTCGCCGCAGGCTCCCGCCGGCGGCTACGCCGCCTCTGGTCACACTGCGGATCACCCACTGCACCTAAGCGCGCAACCCGCAACGCGCGCCGACCCCCCGGCCTTCGGCCCAATATGGAGCCCGTGCTACCCGGGCGCGCTCAGCCGTTGGGGTCGGCTAGGGAGAAGGTCAGGGTGTCCCAGATGGCTTTGAGGAGAGCGGTGTTGGCTGGGTCGGCTGGGTCGCGGAGGTGAACCAAGGAGACCTTGGTGGGGAACTCAATCAGCGAGATGGCCTCTTCGATGCCGTTGTCACTGGGCACCACAACCGTGGCCCAAGGGAACCCGGACGGATGCTCACCCCGGTCGACCTCGACGACCGCGGGGTCGAAGAACGAAAGGACGTACTCGAGTTCTTCGTCGAGCGTTGCCCCAATCACATTCGTCGCCGCAACGTCAGCAGTCTCAGAAGGCCCCGACATCACGAGTTCGCCGTCATCGTTCTCAGACCAGTCCCAGTTTGCGGGGACACTGAAGGTGACCCGACTGGACCGATCATCCTGTGCCCAGAAACTGACCGCGCTGTAGTGGGCCAGCGGCGGGATCACGCTGGGGTCCAACACAAGCGTGTCTCGTATGGCCTTGGCATCACCCAGTGCCTCCTGGCTCTCAGCGCGAGCTTGTACCACGAGCACCTCTGCCCCAGCGAACAACACGTCCACTTCGAAGATCACGTCGCTGCGCCCTGCGAAGCTGAAGCCTTCCAGCCCACCCACCTCGCTCGGCTGAGGGTCCGTGGTTTGGACGGGACCCCCAAAGAACTGCACTATTTGCTCGAGTACGTCATCTTGGGACCCAAGACTCAGCGGCCGACTCATGCGGAATATGCCGAAGTCGACCTGGCTATCTCGTCGCTGGATCGCGGCGCTTGGCGAAAGGTCGCCGCTGTCCAGGGGTTCGACGCCTACTGAAACAGCCTCCTCGACTGTGCGGACCGGGCGGTCATCTAGCACCTCCCAGTTGGATGGGAGATCAAAGCGGACAAGGCCATCGGCGAATACAACGCCTTTCTCGACGTTGATCTCGTTCTCCTCTACGTCGAAGGAGACCCGTTCGGAGTACGGCAGCGCGTCGCCATCGCCAATGACGAGCTCTCCTGATAGGCGCACCGCATGCGTGCCCACCGTTGCCGCTGTGTAGCCTCCGCTGTTTGGCAACAACAGACGGAACACGCCGTCGTCATCGATGTCGCTCTCGTCGAAGCGCTGCCAGTTATCCAGGGTGCGTTCGGTGTCGCCGTCGTCGTAGACCAAGTCGGTGCTTACCGTGAACACCCCCTCTTCCGGCAAGCCTTCGATGGTCAACTGCACCAAAAAGCGCTCAAACTGAGCTGGTTCGTTGGGTGTGCCTTCGAGATTGACGGTCTCAACCGCAAGCGTGATTCCCGCATCTGCATCAAGCACGTCGGGGCCTTCGCGCTCGGTGCCGCTGGCAAACGAGCTGGTCGTGAGGGTTCCGCCTGAGTTTGTACCGGAGACGTTGCACGTCGCC
>JAUIIS010000453.1 GCA_030431575.1 Acidimicrobiia bacterium
TCAGGCGCCACCAGCTGCTGGGCCTCGGCGACTTACCCGGTCACGGGACCGCAAGGTTGGTGGTGTCGCCGGTGGCCTCGCCGAGTACTTCGCGATCGACCCGGTGATCACGCGACTGGCTTTCGTACTCGCCGTGTTTGCCGGCGGGCTGGGAGTTGCTGCCTACGTGATTGCCTGGATCGTGCTTCCCGACAGCGATGGCGACGCGCCGCCGCGCCAACCCGGCGACCGATCTTTTGACACCACAACCGTGGTGGCCCTAGCGCTGCTCGGCGTTGCCGCCACGGTGGCCCTCGCTGACAGCTTCGATGGAGGATTAGTCGTACCTGTTGTGTTGGTGGGTGCCGGCATCTACCTGTTGACCCAACGCGAGAACGACATTGAAGGTGTGGCCGCCACGGCGACGGCCGCACCGCCCCCAACAGCGCCCGTTGCCTATACCGGGGCCGGACCCGAGTCGCCATGGGAGCCAAGGGCTACTGGCATCTCTCACGAGCCCCCGCCAACCACAAGCTGGAGCGACGACCCAACGCTTGTAGCTCCTCCCCCGCCTCCTGCTCCGCCCCGGCGGCCAGCCGTGGTGACCCGCCTTACGATGTCGGCGCTTGCGCTGTTCTTTGCCGGTGCCATAGCTGGACAACAAGCCGAATGGTTCGACACCTCGGTCTCGACGGTGCTTGCCATTGGCCTAGCAATCATTGGCCTCGGTCTCGTTGTAGGCGCCTTCGTTGGCCGAAGCCGCGGTCTGGTCTGGTTCGGTCTTCTGACCGCAGTGGCCTTTAGCGCGAGCAGTGTTGTGGAGCCCATCGCCGAAGACGGTGTCGGGGAACGCAGCTACGCGCCGGTTGACCTTGGCGAGATGGCCGACGAGTACCGCCTGGGCATCGGCGACCTTGAAGTCGACCTCACCAGCGTCGACATACCCGATGGCGACGAAGTGACCGTCAAGGTTGTGCTTGGGGTTGGCGAGGCAACCGTGTTGGTTCCGCCACTGACCAACTTGGTGGTTGAAGGCGACGTCGATGTTGGCCAGCTCAACATCTTGGAGAAGGCCGAAGATGGCATCGACAACGAGCTTCGCTTGGTACGCGACTTTGGTGCCGACAGCGAGTTAACCGTCATTCTTGAGGTCGGTCTTGGCGAAGGGTCGGTGATCCGCAATGGGTAACAACCTGCTTTCCTCACCAAGGCTTGGCCAGCTGATCTTTGGTGTTCTCTTCCTGGCCGTTGGAATCTTCGGGGCCCTCGATGCCGAATTCTCGAAGGCATGGATATGGGTTGGGCTCCTGGTAGCTGCAGGCTGTGCCGGGCTCGCGAGTGCTATCGGCACGCTCCGCAAGGAACGCTAACAGCGCGGTGGGCTACTGGTTCCCGGGATCGTCGAGCCAGATCAGCAGGTCTGCCTCGTTGAGTGCAGGGGCATAGAGGTGGCCTTGCGCGCGACGAACCCCCATGCTCAACAACAGGTCGCGCTGGTGTTGAGTCTCGACCCCTTCGGCCACGACTTCAAGGTCCAGCGCCGCTGCGAGTGCCACGATGGCACCAACTATGGCCTGACCCCTGGGCTGGTTCAGTTCGGCCACGAAAGACTGGTCGATCTTGAGGACGTGCGCCGGGAGGCGGTGAAGGTGAGCGAGCGAACTAAACCCAGTGCCAAAGTCGTCGATTGCGATACGAACCCCAAGCTCGGCGAGGTCCTCGAGGATCTCAACCGACCGTGTGGTGTCGGTCATCACGGCTGTCTCGGTCAGTTCTAGGCACAGCCTGCTCGGTGCAACATCACAAGCCACCAACGCCGCACTGATCTCGTCCACAAGCTTTCTTCGGGCGAGCTGCACAGCGCTGAGATTTACTCGGATGGCCAGACTAGGGAACGCCGGCGACCAGCGAGCGAGAGCCTGGCAGGCCTCGCGGAGGACCCAGTCACCAAGCTTGGTAACGATGCCGGTCTCCTCGGCCAGGGGAACGAACGCATCTGCAGACAAGAGTCCGTGGTCGGGGTGCTGCCATCGCACCAGCGCCTCAACGCCGATCACTCGCCCACTCAGGAGGTCTACCTCGGGCTGGTAGTGGAGCCGGAGTTGATCGTCGCTCATGGCGAGGCGCAGCTGGCCTTCTAGCCGAGCCCGTGTTTGAGCTGCACGCTTGAGCGCTCCATCGAAGAGTTCGTACCGATTGCGACCAGCGCGCTTGGCCTCGCCAAGTGCAGCGTCGGCGTCGCGGAGCAGGGATTCGACCGTGCCGTCTACCTGGCTACGACTGATTCCAATGCTGATGCTTGTGATCACCGACTGTCCGGACACGTCGATGGTCTCTCGGGCCAGGTCTAAGAATCGTTCCGCTGCATGGACCGCATCGTTGGGTGTTGCTGGCTTGCGAAGCAGCACAGCAAATTGGTCGCCACCGAGATGGCACAGCACGTCCTGCTGACGCGTTGCGTCACGGAGT
>JAUIIS010000454.1 GCA_030431575.1 Acidimicrobiia bacterium
CTGGTCGTGCGGGGCCACTCGGTTGATGAGCCCCCAGTCCAGCGCGGTTTCGGCGTCGATGGTGCCGCCAGTGAGCGCGATCTCGGCGGCGCGCTTGCGGCCAATCTGGCGGGCGACAGCAACCATTGGGGTGTGGCAGAACAATCCGCCTTTGCCTCCGGGCGTGGCAAACGAAGCCTGGTCGGAAGCCACGACGAGGTCACACGATGCCGCCAGCTGCGCACCAGCGGCAGTTGCGAGCCCCTGCACTGACGCGATGACGACCTGGGGGACCTCTGCCAGAGCATTCATGGTCCTCGTGCAGACCGTGAAGAGTTCGCGGAACTCGTCCTCGGTCATGGTCGCCATTTCGGAGAGGTCATGACCCGAGGAGAACACCTTGCCGGTTGAGGCCAGCACCACTCCAGCAACGTCGGTGTTTGATCCGCTGGAGCGAAGTGCCGTGTCGAGTTCGACCAACACTTCGGTGGAGAGGCAGTTGCGCCGCTCTGGCCGCGCAAGCGTGATGGTGACGACTTCGCCGTTTTCGGTGGGATCCGTGTCGACGGTGAGGTGTTGGTAGCCCATGGCAGTGTTCCCCTTGCGGCGCCCTCTGGCGCCAATGAACCGGTATCTGCTTAGAGGCTAGTTGGGCTGCGTTCGAGAGGCTGCACAGATGCCGAGTCGGGTGGGCTTCAGCGTGAGGCGAAACCAGAGATCATGAGTTCGGTGACCCGATCGATCCGGGTCTCGATGTCCACCACAGGCATGTCGTGCCGGTCGGCGATTGTGGCCATCGTCGCGTCGAGCTCGACGAGTCCGTGCATTGCAGACCAGCAAAGGGTGGCGGCCGTGTCGACATCGAGCTCGGGGTTTAGTTGGTCACGGAGCGTCTCAATGGTGGCGATGAGCTGTGCGAAGGCGCGCATGCCTTCTAGCTGGAGTGCCTCGTTGTCGGGGTCGTGGATGGATTCGTCGAGCATGACGGCGTAGTGGCCTGGGTAGGCGCGAGCGGTCTCGACGTAGGCTTCGCCGCAGCGGCGCAGCCGCTCTCGCGCATCGGCGCAATCCTCTGCCGCTGCGGTTAGGGCATCGGCGAGGTGTGAGAAGCCTTCGACGGCCACCGACGTGAGAAGACCGCGCGAGTCTCCAAAATGGTGGGCTGGGGCGGCGTGGGAGACGCCAGCTCGCCGAGCTACCTCTCGCAAGCTGAACCCTCGCGGGCCGCGCTCGGCTACAAGCTCGGCTGTGGCAGACCGTAACGCCGAGGGCAGGTCGCCGTGGTGGTAGGTGTCGGACATAGTGCGGGCCTTCGGTGGCGCTGGCAGCCGCTAGGTGCGCCGAACGTCACAATGTTGCTAGTTGACAATGGAAAGATTGATTCCTTACGGTTGCATCTTACCAGTGTCAACCAGAGAGGGACGTGTCCCGTGCTCACCCGAGACCCACGACCACCAACACGCACAACCGAAGTTGTCGAAACGCTGCAGGCCAACCTTGGTCGCGCCCTGGGCGTGGTGGGGGCACTCACGGCCCTCCTCCTCATTCCCTTCCTGGCGATGTCGCCTACGGAGTCGGCGAGCACCGAACCCGCTGGCGACGTGTTCACCGCACGCGACCGTGTCGACGAGACATTCGCATCGACGGTTCGTCCAATCTTCTTTGTGATCGAAGACCCATCTGGCGACATCCTTCGAGCAGACCCGCTGAGGGAACTCTTCAACGCGCAGGAGCAGCTACGCACCGACCCCGAGCTCGGTCCCACGCTGTTCTCCTACTTTGATGTGGGCGCGAACGCAGATGTAAACGGCATCTTGAGCTTGGCCGACCTTGTCGATACCGAACTTCGTGCGGCAAATAGCGTCGGCCTCGACCAGGCAACCGACGCACAAGTCAAGGAAGCCGGCGCCGCGCTCATCAACCGCTACGGCATCCGATCGGACGTGCTGGCTCTATCGGCGCAAGCAAGCCAGAGCCCCACCGGAGACTGGATCGTCCCCGCCATATCCCCAATCGTCGTCGCCGACGACACCGTTCTCGGCTTCGGTGCCGTTTCGGTCAACCTCGGCGGAGACACCGCGTCTGAGGAGTACGACCGCGAGGTACAAGAAGCCTTGCGCACCGCCGAATCCCTCAAGGTCCACGGCGTCGCGATCGACGTCAACTTGACCAGCCAAGAACAGGGCGCCATTGCTGGCCCCTTCATTGGCTTCACGATCCTGGCTGTGCTGGTGATGGTTGGCCTCACGTTCCGCAGCTATTGGGTGCTGGCCACGGTCAGCACCGCATTCATCGTGATGATTGTGTGGCTAAAGGGCTTCACGAACCTCATCGGCCTGAAAGACGACCTTGTCCTATCGCTCATCGTGCCTATCGCCATGATCTCGTTTGGCGTAGACTTCGCATTCCACGCAATCGGCCGATACCGCGAGGAACGCGCAACCGGCGAAGGTGCGGCGTCAGCGA
>JAUIIS010000455.1 GCA_030431575.1 Acidimicrobiia bacterium
GATCCCAATGCAAATGGGTCACCAAGATGGCGGTGTCGATCGCCCTTCGGTTACCCCACGTGCGACCAAACTCGCGAAGCCCAGTACCCATATCCAAAATGATCGGGCTGTCACCCTCGCGTTCAATTACAACACATGATGTGTTTCCCCCATAGCGGCGCAGGTGCTCTGACGAACATGGCGTAGACCCCCGAACGCCGAAGAAGGACACCCGAGGGCCGTCAAGCTTCGACATCCCACAACACTAGTAGAAGGTTAACGCTTAGTGAATATGGCATCCGGCACAGCGTGAGCAGAGCTGGCGGGCCCGGCTGCAGTCCAGGTTTGTTCCAGTGGACCTTTCCCAACGGGGTCGTCCCAACGGGGTCGTCCCAACGGGGTCGGGTGTGGTGCATTTCATTTCGCAAACCAACTGCCACCCCCCAACCACCCCGAAATGAAATGCACCACACCCGACCCCTCAAGAAGACCTCGCTTCAAGAAGACCCAGCAGAGCAATGCGTGAAGCGAAGCTGGCAAGATCGGCCGTCAGGCCGACCAGCTAAGCTCACGCCCATGAGCGCACCTGAAATGCCGGATGGCCTTGTGGCCTTTATTAAACGTGACTGCCATACGTGCAGGCTGATCGAGCCGGTGCTGCGTGAGCTTGACGCGGCTGGCGAGCTGGCGGCGGTGTATACGCAGGACGATCCGAGCTTTGGGGAGGGGTTGTCCAACCTTGTGGACGACGCTGAGCTCGAGCACAGCTGGCATGCAAACATCGATACCGTGCCGACACTGATGCGCATCGTTGCTGGCGAGGAGGCCGACAGGATCGTTGGCTGGTCGCGCGACATGTGGGCTGGGTTCACCGGCATGGACAACGTTGGGTTGAGCGCGGGGATCACCGACTTCAGCCCCGGTTGCGGGTCGCTCAGCGTCGACCCCGACAAGGTCGCTGGGCTCGAAGCCAAATACGGCGACGGCATGGCGAGCCGCCGCGTGGATTTCGCCAGTGCAGAAGACCCCATCGAGGCCATGTACGACCGCGGTTGGAGCGACGGGTTGCCGCTGGTGCCGCCCACACCGGAGCGGGTGGCAAAGATGTTGGCAGGCACCACACGCAGCCCCCAAGACGTGGTGGCTGTGGTGCCCCCGAACCTGGTTGAAGCCACCGTGGAGAAGGTGGCCATCAACGCGGTCATGGCTGGCTGCAAGCCCGAGTACCTCCCCGTCGTGCTCACGGCGGTGGAAGCAGCATGTACCGATGAATTCAACATCCACGGCCTTCTTTGCACCACCATGGCGGTGGGGCCGGTGCTTTGGGTCAACGGCCCTATCCGCGACGCCATTGGCATGAACTACGGCGGCAACTGCCTTGGGCAAGGCAACCGTGCAAATCTCACCATTGGACGGGCACTGCAACTGGTCATCCGCAACGTTGGCGGCGGCGAACCCGGCGGCATCGACCGGTCCACTCAGGGCAACCCCGGCAAGCTGGGCTTCTGCTTTGCCGAAGACGAAGCCGATTCGCCGTGGCCATCCTACGCTCAGTCCCTGGGCTTCGGCCCCGACGCCAACACCGTGACCTTGTTCCCGGGCGAAGGCCCCCACACTGTGGTCGACCAACTCACCCGGACCCCCGAAGGGCTGGCAGCCAGCCTTGCTAGCGCACTCATTGCCGCCAACCACCCCCGCATGGTCCTCGGCATGGAGGCTGTGCTGGTGCTGTCGCCCGAACACGCAGCTCGTTTCCACGACGCAGGCTGGTCCAAGGAACAAACCATCGAGGCCATCATTGCCGCAACCGTCCGCCCCAGCGACCAAATCGTTCGCGGTACCGACGGGATTGGCGAAGGGATCCCAGCCGAGTTTGCCGGCAACCCGATACCCAAATTCAGACCCGACGGCCTCCGAATTGTGCATGCGGGCGGCAAGGCAGGCCTGTTCTCTGCCATCATTGCAGGATGGTTGTCTGGAGACATGGGCAGCCATACGGTCACCAGGGAGATCAGAAGCTAACCAGGGGTTTTGTACAACCATACGTTTAAGACCCCGGTGCAAAGGTGCAGGTCAGAGCGTTTTAGCAATTCCTTGGGGAACGCACGACCATACGATTTTGGGTCCTATTTGGACAAGTTTGGACAGGACGGCTCAGGCAACGCTGTTGAGCGACTACGGGTGTTGGACAGCTCAGCCGCAGATCCGGACAAGTTCGTCGGCAGCGTCGGCTTGAGAGGCAGTTGGACCAAAGACTTGGGCGCCGTCGCTGAGTCGCTCGATGGTCCAGGAGTCACCGGAGCGCTTGATCATGTGGCCGCAGTTAGTGACTGGCCCCTCGAATGACGCTTCTTCGTTGCCCGCGCAGGCGTCCAGCCTGGTCGAATTCGAGGGCACGCTGCCCGCGACCGTTTCGGGCCCGGTGGCGGAGGTCGCCTCGTCCACGACGCCGTGGCTCGAGGGCA
>JAUIIS010000456.1 GCA_030431575.1 Acidimicrobiia bacterium
CGGGGTTGGTGCCCGTCATCAACGCATAGGTGTATTCCGCTGCTTGCGCATAGATCTGACCACCCAACAGTGATACCTCAACGCGCTGGCCCTTCCCCGTGCGGGTTCTCGCAAACAGCGCAGCCAGGATGCCCGCAGTCATATTTTGGCTACCAATATGGTCGGCAATAGTAACCCCCACCGGTGTCGGCGACCCATCGTCGGTACCGGTTGTGGAGATCAGGCCTCCCGCAGCCTGCCCCGCCAGGTCGGCACCCTCTTGAACCGCCCCTGGCCCCGCAGCACCAAAGGTGGAGCCGGTGGCATAGACAATCCCGGGGTTACGCGCCGCCATGACCTCGTACCCCAAACCCCAATCGTCGAGGGTGCCCGGCTTGAAGTTCGAGAGCACCACATCGGCTGTATCCGCCAACCGCAGCAACGCGTCTTGACCACCCTGCGTGCGCAAATCGAGGGTAATGCTGCGTTTTCCTCTGTTACAGCCCTCGTAATACGGAAACCGCAAATCTTCGACAGAAATCGGAATCCATCGACTTTGGTCGCCCATACCGGGCAACTCCACCTTTATGACGTCGGCGCCCATCTCGGCCAGCATGAGACCAGCCTGCGGACCCTGGACCAACAAGCCGAGATCGAGAACACGAATTCCATCGAGTGCACCCATGGTTAAACCCCCCTGAACCAGCATGGCGCTGGCCACATTTGGGCAGCGTAGTCTCGCCTAAACCTTGCTGCTTGGCCGCCATTTCCAACCGCGCCGCCGGGGATGGACACGGGCGCGACGATACGAGAAACAAAGGGCCACAGGCATTAGGCCACGCAGCTGATGTGTGCTCCCGCACTGGCATGCATGAGCACCAAACGGCCGTCGCGGAAATGCAAGAAGTCGCCAGTCAAACCAGCAAGCATGGGATCAGGACCACACACGACTGGCATGTTTTGTGGTAGCTGACCTGCAGGAATGACCTCGCGATGCCCGCCACCCTCGACGCGAATGGTCTGAGCTGGATCTGGCGTCACCGTGAGGTTGGCTACAAAAGGCTTCACCCGATCGGCCGCCCAAGAACCCTCAACAGCGAGCGTCATGACCCTGGAGCGGTTCCACTGGACGAGTTCCACAACCTCAGAAGCGCTCATGCCATGCACGCTCACTTCTATGTCGGCCCCAGACCGCTCGAACACCACCAGCTCAAACGCGACGTTGTCGCCACGCAGGTGTCCCTCTGCTGGCCTGCTGTCCACCAACCGTTGCTCGCCGTACATGTTGTTTCACGCCCCTGCTCGTCGCCCGAGTACTCCCGCCCCTTAAGACTGGTTCGCCCGCGCGGCCATTTCAACGACCGTCGTGTTACAACTCCATGACCGCCACCGGGCCGCACCCGGGCGCAGCGCCACTGGGCGGTGCGCGCCCAGAGCGGGTATATTCGACGCCGCCCGGACGCTGTGACGCCGGAGCCCTGACGAGAGGATCTCCCCCATGTCCAAGATGCTTGAAGGCAAAGTAGCCCTCATCACCGGTGCGGCCCGAGGCATTGGCCGCGAACACGCGCTCATGCTTGCCTCCCACGGCGCCAAAGTAGTTGTCAACGACCTCGGCGGCGACGCCGCAGGTGAAGGCGAAGACACCACCCCGGCTCAAAACGTTGTCGAAGAAATCAAAGGCATGGGCGGCGAAGCAGTCGTCAACGGCGGCAACGTTGCCGACTTCAGTGCTGCCAAGGAAATGATCGACCAAGCCATCGACACCTTCGGCGACATCAACATTGTCATCAACAACGCAGGCATCCTCCGCGACCGCATGCTGTTCTCCATGACCGAAAGCGACTGGGACGCCATCATGGCCGTGCACCTCAAGGGCACCTTTGGCCCCTCGCACCACGCTGCGGTGTACTGGCGCAACAAGGCAAAGGCTGGCGAAGAAACCTATGGCCGCATCATCAATACGGCCTCACCCTCAGGTATCTACGGCAACGTTGGCCAAACCAACTACGGCGCCGCAAAAGCCGGCATCGCGGCCTTCACCGTGATCTCCGCCATGGAACTCGCCAAGTACAACGTCACCTGCAACGCCCTGGCGCCAGCGGCCCTGTCACGCATGACCGAAGACCTCATGGGTGGCGGCGCACTCACCGACGAACAACGCGAAGCCATGTCACCGCGTTGGATCGCCGTCATCACCGCCTGGCTTTGCAGCCCCGAGGCCGCCAACGTGACCGGTCGAGTATTTGACGTCCGCGGCGACCAAGTTGGCATTGCCGAAGGTTGGCGTCTTGGCCCTGTGGCCACTCAGCCCGACGATCCGTCAGACCTAGGCCCCATCGTCGCCGAACTCATGGCCAACGCCGAGCTCAACGCAGACATGGGCGGCAAGCCACGGGGCGGCACCGGCCGACCAAACAACGAGATCTAGAGCAGCCCCTCCAATGGCTGACGCCGGGTCCCA
>JAUIIS010000078.1 GCA_030431575.1 Acidimicrobiia bacterium
ATGGACGTATTGGGGCACGAGATCGTTGGGGACCGTGGCAGGCCGGTAGACCCCAAACGGCGACGCTGCAGAGGGCCCTCCGCCAAGGCCATACATGCCCGGGATCGATGCCAGCGCCGTATGGACCATGGCATCGTTGAATGCTCGACCGACCTTGCGCTCGTCTTTGTCTTTGACCACGATGCGCCAGATGGCCGTGGCTTCTTCTTGGGTGGCGGGGTCTCGTTTGTTGGTGTGGATGACGGTGTCAGAGATTGCTTCGAAGTCTTCGGGGCTGAACGGGCAGGCGTTCCAGAATGTCGCCTGGGCAAACTTGGCTTTGGCATCGATGTCGAGCCCGGTGAGCGCAACGGTGAACCCGTTGCGGTAGCCGCCCATTTCGTTCATGGCCACCTTCAGCGTGGTGGCCGGCGCCTCACCGCGGACCCCAGAGACGCGTACTTGGTCGGGGCCGATTTGGTCGAGTTGCACGGTGTCGAAACGAGAGGTTACGTCGGGGCCGAGGTACTGCGGCCCCCCGATTTCATAGAGCAACTGGCTGGTGACGGTGCCAACGGTGACTGCACCGCCGGTGCCGTCGTGCTTGGAGATGACCGAGGAACCATCGGAGGCGACGTCGGCGTAAGGGAAGCCGAAGCGGGCCGGACCTGCCGGGTCGTCGTGGCCCGGGATTTCCTTGAAGAATGAGTAGTTTCCCCCCGTGACTTGGGCGCTGCATTCGATGAGATGGCCCGCTACCACGCCTCCGGCCAGTTGGTCGAAGTCCGTTCGTCCCCAGCCGTGGTGCCACGCTGCGGGGCCACAAACCACGGCGGCGTCGGTGGCTCGGCCAGTGATGACAATGTCGGCGCCTCGGTTGAGTGCCTCGACAATGCCGAAGCACCCCAGGTAGGCATTGGCGGTGAGGTACTTGGCGGGATCGCCCAGTTGGGTGTCTGGGCCGAACGGAGCGAGGAGGCCCTTGTCGGCCAGTTCGACCACTCGGGGCAACAGATTGTCGCCATCGACGTAGGCAATGGTGGGCGATAGGCCAAGTTTGTCGGCCACTTCGCTAACGGCTTCGGCGCAGCCGTCGGGGTCGAGGCCACCGGCGTTGGTGACGACTTTGATGCCTTTGTCAAGGCACGTGCCCATGACTTGTTCCATTTGGCTCACGAAGGTGCGGGCATATCCGGCGCCGGGTCGTTTGGCACGGATCCGGCTGAGGATCAACATGGTGAGTTCCGCCAGCCAGTCGCCGGTGAGCACATCAATTGGGCCACCTTCGACCATCTCGACCGCGGCGCTGGGCCGGTCGCCAAAAAAGCCCGAACAGTTGGCAATCCGAATGGGGTCTGTTGTTGGCGTCATGCCTGGTCCTTCTGGCCGCGTAGAGGTGACCCTAGTCGTCTAAAACAGGCCATGGGTAATGTAGTAGGGTCCAAGTTACCGTCGCCGTTTTGCCCGGTTGCCAAGAGAGGATGCCCTGTGGACATCAGCGAAGTACGAGACGACCTGGTTGCCGAGCAAGAAGCGCTCGACGAAGTGGTAGGCGCGTTGCGCTCCGAGCAGTGGGCGTTGGCCACCCCCAGCCCAGGCTGGTCTGTGGCCGATCAAATCGGGCATCTTACGTACTTCGATGCAACCGCAGCGCAGGCCATTACCAGCCCCGACGAGTTCAAGGCTGGCGTGGCGGCGCTACTGGCGGCCGACTCTGGCGGCATCGACGGGACGCTGGCCGCATTCCGATCTATGTCGCCGTCCGAGCAACTCGAAGCGTGGCGGGCAAACCGCAAGCTCCTTGCCGATGCCGCCGACACGCTTGAGAACGACACTCGCGTCCCCTGGTACGGGCCATCAATGGGCTCCAAGAGCTTCCTAACGGCACGACTGATGGAGGCATGGGCGCACGGTCAAGACATTGTCGACACCGTGGGGGCCAGCCGACCTGGCAGCGACCGATTGCGCCACATTGCCCAACTGGGCTTCATCACCCGAGGTTGGACCTACGCCAACCGTAAGTCCGCGATGCCCCAGTCTGAGGTGTGCGTAACCCTGACGCCACCCAGCGGCGGCGAACCGTGGGTCTTCGGCACACCCGATGCCGAGCAGACCGTCACCGGCTCAGCAGAGGACTTCTGTCTAGTGGTCACCCAACGCCGACACGTCGCCGACACGGACCTCGTAGTCGCCGGCGCCGATGCGCAGGATTGGCTAGAGAAAGCGCAGGCGTTTGCCGGCGGCCCAACCGATGGGCCTGCAGCGGGGACCTTCGCATGAGCACACCGCTTGTCACAACAGCCATCGACGGTGGTGTCCTCACCATCACACTGGCCGACGAAGCCAACCGCAACGCGCTGAGCACGGCCCTTGTTGGCCAGTTCGTTGCCGCCATCGATCAAGCCGACGACGACCCAGACGTGCGGGTTGTCGTCGTCACCAACACCGGGCGCGTCTTTTGTGCCGGCGCAGATCTCTCAGAACGCTCCGGCGGCAATCAACCCGATACCGAATCCCTGAAAGACCCAAGCAACATCTTTGGCCGGATCCGCCAGTCGCCGAAACCTTTCGTAGGCAAGATCTCGGGTCACGCTGTGGCTGGCGGCATGGGTTTGGCCGCATGTATGGACATCTCGGTCGGCCTGACCGACGCAAAGTTTGGGTTTACCGAGGTTCGCGTCGGGGTTGCCCCAGCCATGATCTCGGTGATCTGTCTTCCAAAAATGGGGCATGCTGCGGCATCGGAGGCGTTCTTGCGCGGCAACCGCTTCGATGGCACCGAGGCTGCGCGCCTTGGGCTCATTAACTACGCTGTTACCCCGGACGAACAAGACGCACTTGTCGAGGAGATCGTGGCTGATCTCCTGGAGGGCGGACCTGGCGGCCTTGCCGGCTCGAAGCAACTCCTCCAACAGGTTCCTGGCATGACCTTCGATGAGGCTATGGCATGGACCGCCAGACTTTCGGCCTCGCTCTTCCAAAGCGAAGAGGGCCAGGAAGGCATGAAAGCCTACCTAGAGAAGCGACCCCCGCGCTGGTCACCTCGCGCTGGATAGCACAGCGCTCAACGCTGGACAGCACAGCGCTCAACGCTGGACAGCACAGCGCTCAACGCTGGACAGCACAGCGCTCAACGCTGGACAGCACAGCGCCCAACGCTGGACACGGCAGTGTCAGTCGCGGCGTCGCTGACGTAGTCGAGTCGACGGCAGGTCAAGAGCCGCTCCGGTCGTGGCATCGACAACCTGGGGCCGGATTGGCTCACCGGAGCGCTTGTCTATGAGTTCCAGCACTGGGGCATCCTCAAAGAGCCAGTCCTCGCCGTAGCGCCACATGGCCGCCACGACGTCCCAAAGACCGCAACCCTTCGGGGTCAGCCGGTAGTCATACCGGGGCGGGTTGTCTTGGTACTTGTGCCGCTCGACCACGCCTTCGTTCTCGAGTCGCCGGAGGCGCTCGGCCAGAATGGGGCGGCTTATCTCCAGCGAGGTCTGGATACCGCCGAAGCGCTGGTTGCCCAAGAGCAACTCGCGCAGCACAAGAGGAGTCCACCAGTCACCCATGAGGTCCGCTGTGCGGGCCACTGGGCAATGGGCTTCGTCGAAGCGGGTGCGAGTCATCGGGCGACACGCTCGATGCGCGCTGGAACGTGCTTGTGCCACGGAGTGCCAGCAATGTGATCGCGCCATTCGGTGGTGGTGAGCTCGTTTGGGGCAACCCCGGCCACCTCGGGTTCTCCGCCGGCCGGCGAGTAGGCCAAGCCCAATCCGTTGGGCAGTGCAACGTGGCCCTCCATCATGGTGTCGTTGACCTCAGCCACGGCCACTGCTGACCCGCCTGGTGTGGTCAGTCGAATCCGGTCGCCGGTCTGCACACCAGCGGCCTTTGCATCGGCTGGGCTAAGGCGCAAAGCCCCTTCGGCGTCCTTCTTGCGCCACGCTGGGTCTCGTATGATCGTGTTGGCTGTGAAGCTGCGACGTTCGCCAGCAGATAGCACTAGCGGGAATTCCGGACTGGTGTAGCCGAGCGGCGCTGACCCCAACTTGGTCAGGTCTTCGAGAAGCTCGGGGATGGCGAGATGGATCTTGTTATCTGGTGTCCCTAGTAGGTCCCATGCTTGGCCGGGTTCGTGTCTGGTAAACACCACGCCATCAGGGTTGTTGATGATGGCTTCGAACAGGGCGTTGCCCAAGTCTGGGCCCTCACCTACGTGGCCCGCGTTTCGGACAGCCTCGGGCCACTTCATGGCCGCCTGCTGGCTACTGAACCAAAGGGCCGCTGCCCCAGCCATGCCCTCGGGCAGGGTCTGGCCCAGCGTCTCATACAGAACGATGGCGCCAGCGCGCGCAAGCGCTGGATTCGCGGCAGCTCCTGCGGCGAAGGCCTCACCGAATGCTTCGTACCCTTCGGTGGCCGCAACCCGCAGGGGTGCTAGGTCGTCGTCGGTGAAGGCTCCCAACGCCTTGGCCAGGCGGCTGTGTATCTCGGGCTCTGGAAGCGTGCCCGCTAGCGGCTCCAAGACGGGTGGGCGCACACAGAACCAGTTGTCGGGGAACGCTGCGGCAAAGAAGGTGGTCTCGACTTTTTCGTACTGCGACGCCGCTGGTAGGACGTAGTCGGCTTCTAGGGCAGTTTCGGTCATGGCTATGTCGATCACGACGGAGAACTCGGCCGACCGCATCGCCTCACGAAAACGCGCCGAACCCGCCAAGCTGTGCACCGGGTTAGCGCTCTCGATCAGCAGCGCCCGAGTGCGCTCGGGGTGATTGCTAAGCATGCCGTCCGCGATCTCGTTGCAGGCCACGAGGCCCGAGATGATGGCGCCCCCCGTTACCGGGTCGATCGGCTCCTTGCCGCTGGCGCCATAGCTGAAGAGCGAAGCCATACCTGTGTGGGCCGAATGGGTGCCCGGTTTTGCGTAGTTGCCAAGCAGCACCCAGATAGCTCGGTGGAGGTATGACACAAGCGTAGAGTGCGGCGCCATCTCGACGCCGAGGTCTTCATAGATCGCCACCGACTCGGCGCTTGCCATCCGGCGGGCAACGGCACGAATTCGATCCTCAGATATCCCACAGCGCTCGGCAAACGCGGCGATGGGCACCGTAGCAAAGGCGGCCTTGGTTTCGGCTACGCCTTCGACGTGCTTGTCCAGCCAAGCACTCTTGGCCAATCCTTCCTCAACGATGACACCGCCGATCGCCGCCAACAAGAACGCATCGGTTGCCGGTTTCACCGCGAGCCAGTAGTCGGCCAGGTCTGCGGTCTCCGTTCGGCGGGGGTCGATGACAATCATGGATCGCTTGTCGTCTGCTGCGATCTCTTTGAGCACGCGCCGCGCCGCATCGAACCCGTGCGAGTGCCATGGGTTCTTACCCAAAAACACCGCCACCTCGGCCTCGGCGAATTCGCCGTGTGTGTGCGTGCCGAACATGCGGCCCTCGACCCAGGCCTCGCCGGTCTTCTCTTGGGCGAGCGCGTTGGACCGGCGTTTGATACCCAGAACGCTGCGAACCCCGGCCGAGTATGCGCCTCCGAGATGATTGCCTTGGCCACCGCCCCCGTAGTACATGATCTTGTCGCCCCCGTGGGTGTCTGCCACTGCCTTGAGCCCAGCGGCGACTTCGGCAATGGCGGTGTCCCAGTCGATCTCGGTGTAGCCGCCGTCTGGCTGGCGCTTCATGGGCGATGTCAGGCGGCTGCGAGCGTTTTGGTAGTGGTCGAGGCGAAGCGCCTTTTCGCAGGTGTACCCAGCTGACCCGACATGGGCTTTGTTCCCTCGCACCCGCGCGAACGAACGCCCATCGAGTTTGATCTCGACCCCGCAATTCGCGCTGCACAGCACGCATGCGCTCTTGTGCCAGACCGGTTCGGCAGTGGTGTTGGTCATCTGGTGCTCCATGTCCTGATCAGTCAGTTCTGTTTGAGAACTTACACCATCATTGCCCGGTAGGTTCTCGAACAGAACTCACCGGCGCGAAACCCAGGCTGCTCCAAGGCGAGTCCGAAGCCAAGCAAGCACCTTTGTTAGGGTGCGCGACATGGAGTTCGCAGAAACCGACGACCACCAAGCCATCCGCGAAGGTATCCAACGCATCTGCGCCGATTTCAACGACGAGTACTGGGCGACGTGCGACGACACCCACGAGTTCCCGTGGGCCTTCTACGAGGCGCTCGCTGCGAGCGGCTGGGTAGGCATTGCGATCCCCGAAGAGTTCGGTGGAGGCGGGCAAGGCATCACCGAAGCGTCCATCATGCTCGAGGAAATCGCGGCCTCAGGAGCTGCCATGAACGGCTGCTCCGCTGTGCACCTCTCAATCTTTGGCATGGAGCCCGTGCGACGATACGGCTCGCCAGAACTGGCAGCCAAGGTCCTCCCCCGGGTTGCCTCGGGTGAGCTGCACGTGGCCTTCGGCGTTACCGAACCCGATGCCGGCACCGACACCACGCGCATTCGTACCAGAGCCGTGCGAGATGGCGACGAGTACGTGATCACCGGGGCGAAGGTGTGGACGACCAAGGCGCCCATGTGCGAGATGTGCCTCCTCCTTGTCCGCACCACGCCCTATGAGGCGGCCGCCAGCCCCACCGAAGGCCTCTCGCTGTTTCTGGTTGATCTCCAAGATCCGGCGGTCGACATCACCCCCATCCCCAAGCTGGGCCGGAACGCGGTGGTGTCGTGCGAAGTCCGCTACGACGGCCTGCGGGTTCCTGCCTCGCGCCTCATTGGCCAAGAAGGCGAGGGCTTCCGCTACATCCTCGACGGACTCAATCCCGAACGCATCCTGATTGCCTCCGAGGCGCTGGGCATTGGGCGCGTGTGCGTAGAGCGGGCCAGCGGCTACGCCACCGACCGCGTGGTTTTTGATCGCCCCATCGGGCAGAACCAAGGCATTGCGTTTCCCCTCGCTGACGCGCACATGCGCCTTCACGCTGCCAGCTTGGTCATACGCGAAGCATCCTGGCGTTACGACAACAATCTGAGCTGCGCCGAGGCAGCCAACACAGCCAAATACCTCGCTAGCGACGCCGCGTTCTACGCCGCTGATCGAGCCATGCAAACCCACGGCGGTTTCGGGTACGCCAAGGAGTACCACATCGAGCGCTACTGGCGCGAAGCCCGACTCATGAAGATCGCACCGGTTAGCCAAGAGATGGTCCTCAACTTTGTGTCAGCCAAAGTGCTCGGCATGCCCAAGTCGTACTAGTGCCCGAAGTCAGACGCTGAGCCTCTACCTCGCCCGGTCCTGCGTTTCGCCCTAAGCTTGCGAACATCCTCACGAAGGCTGGATCTCCATGACTGCTAACGAAACCGTCGACGTCCTCATCATCGGCGCAGGGCTCTCTGGCATTGGGGCCGCGTATCACCTACAAGACCTGTGCCCCAACAAGACCTTCACAATCCTCGAAGGACGCGAGGACATTGGTGGCACCTGGGACCTCTTCCGCTACCCCGGCATCCGTTCGGACTCAGACATGCACACTCTGGGGTTCGAGTTCAAGCCATGGACCAACGCCAAATCCATCGCCGACGCCCCCTCCATCATGGAGTATCTCCGCGAGACCGTCGAAGAATTCGACATCGGCAGGCACATCCGCTTCCAGCACCTCGCCACCGAGGCAGCTTGGTCAACTACCGACCAAGCTTGGACGGTGACCGCCACCAACGGCGCCAACAACGAAACCGTCACCGTCAAGGCGAACTTCTTGTACATGTGCTCTGGCTACTACAGCTACAAGGGCGGCTACACCCCGGAATTCCCTGGCGCAGACAAGTTCCAAGGCCAAGTCGTTCACCCACAGAAGTGGCCAGAAGACATGGACTACACCGACAAGAACGTGGTGGTCATTGGGTCCGGTGCTACCGCGGTCACGCTGGTGCCCGCGATGGCCAAAGACACCGCCAGCATCACCATGTTGCAGCGCTCCCCCACCTACATGGTGTCTCGTCCAGGACGCGACGCCGTTGCCAACAAGCTTCGCAAAGTCCTCCCCGAGAAACTCGCCTACAAGGTCACACGGTTCAAGAACGTTCAGATGGGCCAGTTCTTCTACAACAAGACCCGGACCAACCCAGAAGAGACCAAAGAGAAGCTCTTGGGTGCGCTGCGCAAGGAACTCGGCGAAGACTACGACATCGACACGCACTTCACGCCGACGTACAACCCCTGGGACCAGCGACTGTGCCTGGTACCGAACAGCGACTTCTTCGAGGCAGTCAAGAGCGGCGATGCCACCGTTGTCACCGATCACATCGAGTCGTTCACCGAAACCGGTATTCAGCTGACCTCGGGTCAGCACCTCGACGCGGACATCATTGTCACCGCCACTGGATTGCAGCTTGTCACGGTCGGCGATATGGATTTCTTTGTCGACGGAAACCAAGTCGACTTCTCAAAGAGCTGGACCTACAAAGGCATCGCCTATTCAGACGTACCCAACATGGCTTCGGTCTTTGGCTACATCAACGCGTCATGGACGCTGCGAGCCGACCTCATCTCCAAATGGGTCTGCCGACTCTTGAACCACATGACCGAGGCGGGCGTTACCCAGGCAACGCCGCGCCTACGTGCGTCAGACCAATCCATGCCCGAACGTCCATGGATCGACGATTTCCCCGCCGGGTACATGCAACGCAGCATGGCCATGATGCCGCGTCAAGGCGACCGCGAGCCTTGGGTGAACACCCAGAGCTTCTCGGCCGACAAAGAACTCATTGGCAAGGCGCCCATCGACGACGGTGTGATGCAGTTCACAAAAGCACCCGTGTCGCTTGGCGCAGCGGCGAATTAGTGTCCCGTCCGGTTGGAGCGCTGGATACGTCGGTGGCGAATGGCCTGGTCAACAAGGCGTAGCTTCGAAGGCGCACTGCCACCCGTGCGTCGAGAAGGTACAACGCAGCTGGCCAGGGCAGGCGACAGCGAATTATGTGGTCAAACAGCCGGACAAAACCCTAGGAGTGTCGAGTCAGCAGCTGCCGATAGATGTCGGTCGCCTTACCAATCTCGTCGACACTGATCCATTCGACTGCCTGATGTGCTTGATCGATCGATCCAGGCCCAAACACCGCTGTTTGGCTGGCCACACCGCGGTAAAGCAATGCGTTGCTGCCATAGGTGGCTGTTTCTGGTACCCCATCACCTAACGCGCACAGAAGCTCGATAAGGGGCGCCTTTGCGTCTTCGTAGAAGGCAGGAAAGCCGTGCCCGTAGGGCATCGTGATCTCAACCTCAAGCGGCGCCGCAGCACGGCGAGCCAGCGCACTCAGTTCATCGAACACTTTCTGGGGATCTTCGCCGGGCGCAAGACGACGCCCGGCATACAAGGTGCAACAATCCGGGATGATGTTGCGGGCCAAGCCACCCTCAATCTCATTGACCGACACCGTGCCGCCACCCACCGAAGTCGACGCCGGGGTGGCCATCAGGCGGTCGTGCTCTTCGTCGATGGCAACAACAATTCGGGCCGCGGCGCTGACGGCATTCTGGCCGAGGTGGGGCTTAGACGAGTGCGCCGCGTGTCCTTTCACCGTCATCACCAAGCCAACGCCACCCTTGTGCCCATGCACAGGGGAACACATGGTCGGTTCTGCAACGATGAGCTGATCGACAGACTGGTTGTTCGCTTTGAGCCAATCGCTGTAGCGCGCTGCACCTAGCAAACCCCCGACTTCCTCGCTCACCGTGCCCACAAGGTTAATTGTCGGCACCGGGCGGCGGCCGTCAGCCGCAAGCTCCTCGAGCACGGTCAACACGATCGCTAGTGATGCCTTGGTATCAGCTGCTCCCCTGCCGTAGAGCAGCCCGTCCTCGACCACGCCATCGAAGGGGTCGCGCGTCATGTGTTCGACTCCGACCGTGTCCATGTGGACATCGACGGTGATACTGCGATCGGTTTCGCCCGCAAACCGGGCGTACACGTTGCTACGACCATCGATCACGGGGTCGACGGTGACATCGGCACCCGCTGCTTCGGCGCGGTTGGCCAGCCAATTGGCGACGCCTTGTTCACCTGCCACACCTGCCTTGGGGCCGGCCATCAACGGGTTGACGCTGGGGATCTTCACCAGCTCGGCGACCCGCTCGGCAATGTCTGCGGCGTTCGTACTTCCAAGGCTCGACATCGCGCAACCCTAGTTCGGCCCGACAGCGTGTGTTCTGGCTCGTCTGGGCAGCGGCCGCCGCGGAGATGCGCGATGATCGTTGCGCTGCGCAGGCGCCCGCAGCCTCACCTCTATGCGCCGGAGAAAACATGTCAAACCCCCGCCCCTTCCGTTTTGGCCTGATGGCCTCGTCGGCCAAAGACCAGGCCGGCTGGACCGGTATTGCCCGCAAGGCCGAAGACCTCGGCTACGCAACGCTGCTGATGCCAGATCACATTCCGGGCCAACTGGCGCCAATTCCCGCTCTTGCGGTAGCAGCAGGAGCAACAACCAACCTTCGTCTCGGCACCCTGGTGGTGGCTAACGACTTCCGGCACCCAGCCATGCTGGCCAAAGAAGCAGCAACGCTGGACGTGTTGAGCGATGGCCGGTTCGAGCTCGGCGTAGGCGCCGGTTGGATGAACGAAGATTACACGATGACCGGCATTCCCCATGACCGCCCCGGCATCCGCATCGAGCGCATGATCGAAGCCGTTAGCGTACTGCGTGGATTTTGGGGCGACGAAGCGTTTAGCTTCGACGGCGAGCACTACACCATCGATGGCCTCGACGGCGCTCCAAAGCCCGTGCAGCAAGGCGGCCCTCCAATTGTCATGGGTGGCGGCGGCAAGCGCATGCTCTCCACGGCTGCTCGGCTAGCCGACATTGTTGGCATCAACCCCAACGTGCACGAAGGCACCATTGGGGCCGACGCCATTGCCTCCATGACCGCCGAAGCAACCGACGAAAAGATCGGTTGGGTGAAGGCCGCTGCGGGCGACCGCTTCGATGACATCGAGATCAGCATCTTGAAGTTTGTCGCCATCGTCACCGACGATCGCGAAGGAACAGCGGGCGGCGTCGGCGGCGGCATGGGACTCACCCCGGAACAGGTCCTGTCCAGCCCCCACACGTTGGTGGGTTCGACGGGGCAGATCGTCGAAGAACTGCAGGCCCAGCGTGAGCGCTGGAACGGCTCCTACGTCACTGTTCAGGCGGACGCAATCGATGCTTTTGCGCCCATCGTGGCCGAACTCGCGGGCACCTGAGGCCACGAGACGTTAGAGACCCCAGTCTCGGCAGTACCGGCTACACAACAGGTTCGGCGAAGGCCACCACGTTACTGTCGTAACTGCGGAGGCTGGGGTTGAACTCGCCACCACAGGTGATCAAAACCATCCGGGGCATCCCCGTTCGGTTGAAGATCTCGTCGAAGGGCAATGCTTCTTTTTCGAACTTGCCCAAGCCGACGACGCGCCACTCCTGCACTTCGCCTGCCTCATTAGCGACCTCAAACACGTCGCCACGTTGAAGTTGGTCGAGGTTACGGAACACCCCATCTCGGCCTTCGGCTGCGATGTGGGCCGCCAACACCGTTGAGCCTTCGTCACCTGGGGCTGGCCCGTAGCGGTACCAACCAACGTCCTCGGCGGGCGGGACTTCCATGGCTCCGTCCGGCGCAACGCCGACACTGATGATGCTGGCGTTGATTACCCCAATGGTAGGCAGGCTCAGGGTCAGCGGTGCGATCACGGGTTCTGCCACGGGCAGGCCATCAGCGGGGCCAAGAGAGACCCCAAACTCGGCCCGATCGCTCAGAACGGCTGCGTCAGATGGGGGCAATGAAACAGCCCCGGAGGACTCCGAAACTTCGGAGTCCTCCAGGGCATTTCCCTCGGCTTCACCACCGAGGGCAGGATCCGTACCATTGGACTCGAGTTGCCAGGTCGACGGCACCGGGATTGCGCTGAGGGATTCTTCCCCTGCGTTGTCTTCGGTGGCACCGCACGCCAGAAGCGTGGTGGCACATGCGCAGGCCAGCGCTGCTAGCCGTGCCCGAGTTCCAATGAGACGAAACAGGCTCACGACTTGACGGTCACCATGCGGCGGCCAACAGTGCCACCGACAACAGCCACACCAGCAAGGGCTACAAGCGCCCAGACGGCTACGGAGCTACCGGAGGTCTCAACAGGGGAGGTACCGGTGTTGACCACGGTCGGCGTTCCGCCAAGACCGTCGATGCTTTCGGTGAGCACCGTGAGCGTTTCGCCTTCGAGCGAACCAACGGCGTAGACGATGAGCGACGAGCCCTCAGTAATGGGGAGATCGGCAGGGCCAATCACGACGGGCTCAGATGCTCCGGCGGGCACAACCTCGGCGCTGATGGTGCCAGCGGGGAGGTCGGCGCCAGCTTCGGCACCGTTAGTGATCCCGGGCAAGGCAACTTCGCCGTTGGCGAGGACATCGACGTCAGGAGCAGCAGCGGTGTGACGCACGGTGATGCGACCTTCACCAGCGGCGATCTCTGAGATGTCGTTCTCGAACACGCCCAAGGTTGGGGTGCCTTCGGCATCGAGGTGCGCAATGATGGTGTAGTTACCAGCGGCGGGCAACGTCACGTCACCGGCATCGATTGCGACGTCATCGGTGCCAGCGACCTTCACGGTCAAGCCGGCCAGTGTGGCGCCGGCAAAGCTGGAGATGTCTTGCACGTCTTGGAAGGCAAAGCCCTCAAATACGTTGTCTCCGTCGACTTCGACATCGACGTCCACCCCGGGAATGCCGTGGATGAGGTGGATACGGGCCTCTTCGTCTTGTGCCCCAGCTGGGCTGACGGCCAGCAGCACCATCATGAGTGCGGATATCGCCGCAAGAATCTTCTTCATCAGTCGTCCTTTCAATGACGAGCAGGTTGTTGTTACTCCCTCCTTCGCCAGGCCAGTGCACTTTGGATGCAGGCATTCCGATTTTTCCTGGCCAAAAAGAATCAATGCGGGTGCATCCATTTCATGAAGGCTGGCGAAGAACTAGGTGTGTTAGCCAACACTTCAACCCTCGCTTCGAGGCAACACCACAAGACCGCGTACAATGACGTTCCGACGTACAAGATGATGCGGGTAGTGGACGATCTCGAGACGGCCTTCTGCAAAGGCGAACCAGACGCTTTACGTGCCGCGTCCTTCCCGGCTTTTTCCTCACGCTCTTTTTTCAGCTTGGCTTCAACCGCGTCCGTGCGTTTGCCCGCCTCACCCATCAGTTCGATCGGCTGCACGCCCACGAGGCAGTCCTTCGACAGCGAATAGCC
>JAUIIS010000079.1 GCA_030431575.1 Acidimicrobiia bacterium
GACGGATTGTCCGGAGAACTATCGATCTCCACGGCGATGAACGCCTCACCAAGCTCCTCGCGTAGGCGCTCGAAGCGCGATGCCCGCACGAGCGGGTCGTTGGTGAACCGCAGTGCGATTGCGCACAGATCGTCGGCTCGGACACGTTCGGCAACCTTTGCCAGGTCCTGAGCGTCCAACCCCAAGTCGGCCTGGCGTTTCTTGCCAACACCGAACGGCAACGAGGGCTGGCTGAGCACTCCTACCTTCACTAGTGGGTCAACCGCGACGGCAAGGGCAAACCCTCCGGTGAAGCACATCCCGACCACACCTACGCCTCGGTCGCCGCCAGCGCGAGCGTGTGCCTCGCAAACCAGCCCCCGAATCCAACCAACCACGGGCGATGTCTTGCCGGTGGCAAAGGTCACGAACTCTTTCGATACACACCCTTTGATTATCGATTCGCCGATGTAGCGACCGGAGACTTCTTTGCCGGCCTCACCAAAAAGGTCGGGGAGTGCCACGGTGTAACCAGCATCGACCACGCGACGGGCAAAGTCGGCGACGTCGGGCGTTATTCCGGGCATCTCGGTCATGATGACGACCGCGGGCCCGGTGCCTTTCCAGTAGACGGTCTTTGTCTTGTTGTTGTGGGTGAAAGCCTCGGCAGTGAAGTCTGGGAAGGGTTCGCTCATGGCGTCGAGCATAGGTGTGGGGGTGTGACCAGGCCTGATTCGGTGTGGCATCCGTTACCACACCTGGGGTCGCGGCGGGTTGTGCCAAAGGGCACCGGAGTGCCACGAAAACGTGATCATCCTGTCATACCGACACGGCTACTCTTCGGGCATGGCCACCCCCTTTCGATTCGGCGTCACCGCGTCTCCCATCCATGACCCCGTGCAGTTCATCGAGCACTGCAGGAAGGCCGAAGACCTTGGTTACAGCGCAATCTCCATGGCTGACCATTTGGACAATCAGCTCGCACCGCTTATTGGCTTAGCTGCCGCAGCTCAAGCCACCAGCACCATCAAGCTGACCACGCTGGTGTTGGCCAACGACTACCGACACCCAGCTCTGTTGGCCAAAGAAGCAACCAGTCTCGACCAGCTCTCATCGGGCCGCCTTGAGCTTGGCATTGGCGCGGGCTGGATGCGCAGCGACTACGACCAGGCGGGCATCGACTACGACCGGCCGGGCATCCGCATCGCGCGGTTGGCCGAGGCGATTGCCGTGCTTAAGGCAGCGTTCGAAGGCCATCCGGTCACCTTCAGTGGCGAGCACTACACCATCACCGACTACACCAACACCCCCGCCCCCTACCGCTCTGGCGGTATCCCGCTCATCGTTGCTGGCGGCGGTAAGAAGGTCCTTTCGTTGGCCGCACAAGAGGCCAACATCATTGGGGTCAATCCTGGCTTAGCTGCTGGGGTCATCGACGAACGCGCCGGTGCATCAGCCACCCTCGATGCCACCGACCAAAAGATCCGATGGATCAAAGAGGCTGCGGGCGATCGTTTTGACCAGATCGAGCTGCAAACCAGGGTGCATTTGGCAGCGATCACTGAGGAGCGCCAAGCGTTGGCCGACAGTCTCGCTCCAGCGCTGGGACTCACTGGCGACCAGGCACTGGATTCGCCGCACCTGTTGTTGGGTTCGCATCGCCAGTGCGTTGAGACGTTGCACGAGTGGCGCGAGCGCTGGGGCATCTCCTACATCGGCCTCAGCCACAGCGCTATGGAAGAGATGGCCCCGCTGGTAGCTGAGCTCACCGGCTCCTGAGGTCTCGTTTCGCTGCTTTCCTGCAGGCCGGTCACGGGCTAAAGGCAGGCAAGTCCCGAGTTCCTTGGCGGGGTGGCATTGACCATGTGACGCCCAAGCTGCGGGGATGGCTCAGCCGGCGACTTCAGCTAGCGCTGTCGTTTTGGGCAGGAGCTTCGCTTTGGGCCTCGTCGCTTGGGTCACCTTCAGGGGCCGCGTCTGACGCATCGCTGGTTGGCGCCTCAGCGTCGACGGAAGCGCCTTCAGCGCTGTCGTCGCCTGCTGCGCCGTCTTCGGCTTCGTCGCCGCCGGGTTCGCCGCTGCGGATGCGGTTGAACTCGTCGACTGCGGCCCGGTAAGCGGCTTCGGCCTCGGCCTTTTCTTCTGGGCTCAACGAGGCGTCACCCTGGGCCTTCTTCAGCTCTGAGGCAGCCTGTTGTTTCTTGCGCTCGGCCTTCTTGATGGCTTGTTGGGCACGTTCTTCGGCTTGTTGCACCTTGAGCCCATCGTTGAACATCGAAAGAGCCGCTGCTAGTGCATCGTCTTTTGCCTGTGCCACACATGCCTCCGGAGATAGTGGGGGACGTCCCCATTGAACGAGTATTGCTGTTGGCGCGTCGAGAACCCGACGCGGCACCAGCTTGGGACAGGATAGGGACACGGGTTGCAATGCACCAAGCGAGGCTGCTGTAAGAATCGTGCCCGGAGGCTCGCCGCACCGTCACAGTGCGCCACTAGGGTGGCGCCAATGGTGTCCACAGACTTCACCGAAGGACTCAATCCAGCCCAACTCGATGCCGTCGTACACGCCGACGGTCCCCTGCTCATTGTCGCCGGTGCAGGTTCTGGCAAGACGCGGGTGCTGACCCATCGTATTGCGCATCTCATCGAGCACGAGGGTGTGTCTCCGTTCGAGATCCTCGCCATTACCTTCACCAACAAGGCCGCGGACGAGATGAAGTACCGGGTTGGTGCGCTCATTGGCCCAGTGGCCGAAAAGATGTGGGTGTCAACGTTCCATTCGGCTTGCGTGCGCATTCTGCGCCGAGACGGTGCGGCGTTGGGGTACCCGTCGTCGTTCACCATCTACGACCAAGCCGATGCCGTTCGGCTCACCGGCTACATCCTGCGAGACATGAACCTGGACTCCAAGCGGTTCCCGCCCCGGTCGGTGCAGTCGTCTATCTCGGCTGCCAAGAACGAGATGATCACTACCGCGCAGTACCGAGACCAGGCGCACACCCCGGCCGAGCGCAAGATCGCCGATGTGTACGACGAGTATCAGGCTCGGCTTCGTAAGGCCGGCGCTATGGATTTCGACGACCTGCTCGGTGTCACTGTCGAGCTCTTCCAGAAGCACCCTGATGTGCTGGATCACTACCAACGTCGTTTTCGCCATGTCCTCGTAGACGAGTACCAAGACACCAATGCGGTGCAGAACGAGCTTGTGCTTTTGTTGGCTGGTGCGCACCACAACGTTTGTGTCGTGGGCGATCACGATCAGTCCATCTACGCGTTTCGCGGCGCCGACGTGCGCAACATTTCAGACTTCGAAAACCGCTTCCCCGACACCACCGTGGTCCTGCTCGAGCAGAACTATCGCAGTACCCAAACCATCCTCGATGCCGCCAACGCGGTCATTGCCAACAACCTGGGCCGCAAACCCAAGGAGCTGTGGACCGACAGCTCCAGCGGCGAGAAGATTGTGCGCTACCACGCCGACGACGAAGGCGACGAAGCCCGCTGGATCGCGCACGAACTCGCCCGCCTGCACGACAGCGAACATTTTCAATGGAAGGACATGGCGGTCTTCTACCGCACCAACGCCCAGAGCCGCGTCCTCGAAGAGCATCTGTTGCGCGTGGGCATCAACTACAAGGTCATCGGTGGCACCCGCTTCTACGATCGTCGCGAGATCAAAGATGCGCTTGCCTATCTCAAGGCAGTGGTCAATCCCATCGACGAAGTTTCCATGAAACGTGTGGTCAACACCCCCAAGCGTGGTGTTGGCGATAGCTCCATTGCCAAGCTCGATGTGTGGGCCACAGCCAGCGGCCTGACGTTCAACCAGGCACTGCTGCGCGCCCCCGAAGCCGGCGTCACCGGCAAGGCGGTTCGGGGACTAGAAGAGTTCGAACGGATTCTCCAAAAAGGGCGAGACGCGCTAACCGAGGGCCCAGCAGCGGTCATCCAAGAGATGCTCGAATCGTCGGGGTATCTGGCCGAACTCGAAGCCGATCATTCTGTCGAAGCCGACGGCCGCATCGAGAACCTGGCCGAACTTGTGGGCATGGCCCGCGAATACGAAGACGTCGACGAATTCCTCGAACAAGTAAGCCTTGTGGCCGACACCGACGATCTCAACGACGACGAGTCCTCCGTTGTCCTCATGACCCTGCACTCGGCCAAAGGACTCGAATACCCAGTGGTGTTCCTTATGGGACTCGAAGATGGCGTCTTCCCCCACGTGCGGGCTTTGGGCGACCCAGACGAACTCGAAGAAGAACGCCGCCTGGCCTATGTGGGTCTCACCCGTGCCGAGCAGCGGCTCTACCTCACCAACGCCTGGTGCCGAACCCTTTATGGCAGCACCCAATACAACCCGCCCAGCCGGTTCCTCGACGAAATCCCCAACACCCTTTGGGTAGAGGCCGAGGGCAGCCGGTCCGATCGTCGCCGAGCCAACCGCACCAATTTTGGTGGCGGCCGCCGAGATCGAACGGCTGCGGATCATCAACGCATCTCCGAGGGCCGAGATCGCATTGTCGAACAAGCCATGGCACGCAGCCCCAAGGGCCCAACGCCCTCCGGCGCAGACTCACTAGGCCTCAAGGTGGGCGACGATGTCAAACACAAGGCGTTCGGCGAAGGCGTCATCCTCCACTTGTCCGGCAGTGGCGACAAGACCGAAGCCCGCGTCAATTTCGCCGGGGTGGGAGAAAAGACGTTGCTGCTCAGCTGGGCTCCGCTACAGAAGCTCTAGCCCAGCCACAGGGCGCGCACGCAGTTGCCTTGCGGTGCTAAGAGTCAGCGGTGCTGACAACCTACGGCCGAATCGAATCTAGCTAGCCGAGTCGGCTGGCTCTGTCTCGTCTTGGTTCAAGTCGACAATGAGAACGCCATCTTCGTTGACAAAGATGGTGTACTGCAACAAACCCTCGCCGTCTGACGGGAAGGTCGATGCCTCGTCGCAACTGTCGAAGAACAGGTCGCGCTCTTGGTCAAACAGCAGGCCGTTGGTGCAGGCGTCTGGGTCAGAAGGGGAGCGGGCATCGAACGCGGTCCAACCCTCGAGTGGGTCGGTGCCGGTGTGTTGGATGTAGATCGGCCTGCTTTGGCTCAACGAACTGAACAAGATGGGAATCCCCCCATCGTCGTCGATGCGTTCGGCGAAACGTTCGGCGTCGCCCACCTCGAACACGTCGTCGCCCAACTTGAACTGCACATCTCCGCTGCCAGCAAGCTGCACCAGCAAGAACAGGAGACCGATTCCGGCGACCAAACTGGCCACTACGAAGCCGATTGTTCGCACGAGGTTGAGTTGGGGGCCTGAAGAAACAGGCATTGGGATGCTCCATAGTGGGGCGAGGGGCCTAAGACATCACTAGTATCGCTCCCGCACCCGCCCGTTACCGAGTCAAGACCCGGGATCGGCGTGTGCGCACGCCCCGACGGCGCTACAGGAGGCAATACAGCCGTGGATTTGTTCGAGTATCAAGGGAAGCAATTCTTTGCTGCCTACGGGATGCCGGTCTCACCTGGTGAGATCGCGTTCAGCGTCGATGAGGCTGTTAGCGCAGCCGAACGGCTAGGCACCCCAGTCATGGTGAAGGCCCAAGTCCACACTGGTGGCCGCGGCAAGGCTGGGGGTGTGAAGTTTGCCGCCGACATTGACGCCGTGCGCGAGCATGCCGGCAACATCTTGGGCCTCGACATCAAAGGCCACGTTGTGGGCCGAGTCTGGATCGAGAAAGCGTCCGACATCGCCGAGGAGTACTACGCCAGCTTCACACTGGACCGGTCGGCAAAGTTGCACCTGGGCATGCTGTCCAAGGAAGGCGGCGTCGAAATCGAGACCGTCGCCGAAGAGAACCCCGACGCCATCGCGAAGATCTGGGTCGACCCAGTGGTTGGCCTCTCCGAAGCCGCGTGCCGCGAATGGGTGGCCGCAGCCAACCTGCCAGAGGCTGCTGTCGAAGGTTCGGTAGACATTCTCCAGAAGCTCTACACCGCCTACACCGAAGGCGACGCAGACCTGGTAGAGATCAACCCGTTGATCCTCACCCCCGATGGAACCGTCCACGTGTTGGACGCCAAGGTCACACTCGACGCCAACTCGGTCTTCCGCCACGAGGACTACGCCCAGTACGACGAGACCCAAACCCGAGACGAGCGCGAAACGGCCGCCCACGAGAAGGGCCTTCAGTATGTGGGCCTCGAAGGCAGCGTCGGCGTTATTGCCAACGGCGCTGGCTTGGCCATGAGCACCGTCGACGTCGTCAACCAGGTGGGCGGCTCACCAGCCAACTTCTTGGATATTGGTGGCGGCGCAAACGCCGACGTAATGGCTGGCGCCATGGAGGTCATCAACAACGACCCCAACGTCAAGGCCATCTTTATCAACATCTTTGGCGGCATCACCCGCGGCGAAGAGGTTGCCAACGGCATCCTTGAAGCCATGCAGCGCGTCGACATTGACTCGCCAATTGTTATCCGCCTCGACGGCACCAACGCCGACGAAGGCCGGGCCATCTTGGCCCCCAACCTGTCCGACAAGCTGATGATGGAAGACACCATGCTCGATGCGGCTCGCAAAGCCGTCGAGCTGGCGAGCTGAGGAGACTGACACATGTCCATTTTCGTAGACGAAAACACCAAGGTCATCTACCAAGGCCTCACCGGTTCCCAGGGCAGCTATTACGGTGGGCTCAACGCCGAGTACGGCACCCAGGTTGTTGCTGGTACCCATCCCAAGAAGGCAGGCACCGCCGTTAACGGCGTGCCTGTCTACGCCAACGTTGCCGAAGCAGTAGAAGCCACTGGCGCCACCGCAAGCTGCATCTTCATCCCAGCCCCCGGCGTACGCGGAGCTGTCATGGAAGCAGCCGAAGGCGGCGTGAAGTTCATTGTGGCTATCACCGAGGGTGTTCCTGCCCACGACGAGGCGTACTTCTACAACGACCTCAAAGCCAACTTCCCCGATGTACAGCTGTTGGGTCCCAACTGCCCCGGCATCATCAGCCCTGGCAAGTGCAACATTGGCATCACGGCCGGTCACATCGCCAAAGAGGGCGGCCCGGTGGGCATCGTCAGCCGCTCGGGCACCTTGACCTACCAAGCGCTGTACGAGCTGAAGCAGAAAGACATCGGCGTCACCACCTGTGTGGGTATTGGTGGCGACCCTGTGCCTGGCACCAGTTTCATCGACTGCTTGAAGGCATTCGAAGCAGACCCAGAAACCAAAGCGGTCATGATGATCGGCGAGATTGGTGGCTCTGCTGAAGAAGAAGCAGCCGAGTACATCAAGAACAACATGTCCAAGCCAGTCAGCTCATACATTGCTGGCGTGACGGCGCCTCCTGGAAAGAAGATGGGCCACGCTGGCGCCATTGTTTCTGGTGGCAAAGGCACGGCTCAGGCCAAGATGGAAGCCCTCGAAGATGCCGGTGTACGCGTTGGTCACAACCCAACCGAAGCTGGCGAGTTGATGGCTGAGATTGTGGCTGGCCTGTAAGTGGCCTTCCTGCGGGCCTCTCACCAACGAGAGGCCTGAGCGTCAAAACTTCAAGAGCCCGGGTCTCAGCGCCCGGGCTCTTGTGCTTCGACTCGCAACACTATTGGGTGGGATGGAGATAGCTAAATAGTGGTTGTGCCTGCGCCTGCTTGGTCTTCCATACGGGCGCCAACAACGATTGCTGCCGACGCTAGCACAGCCAAAATGGTGCCGATCTGGAAGCCCTCGAGTGCGAAGAGCATGCAGAAGCTGAAGACGAATGCTGCAGCGCCAAGCGCTCCAACCAGTTGGTTTCGGCTGAAGTCGAGGATGTTCTCGGGAAGGTTGACCTGAGGTGCAAACCCGTCGACTGCGGCTACGCCTATTGCGATGCCGGCAATGACGAGAAGGAAGAAGCCGGTGAGGCCGCGGTCCCAGGCGTTCAGCCCTATAGAGAAGCCACCGGCCCCGAAGGACTGCCAGTCGAGAAAGCTCGCAATAAGTAGCACGACGCCACCGGCGAGGGTGGCAATAGTTCCTGGTCGTATTGAATCCATGAGTACTCCTTAGAACGTCGTGGGCGCTTCAGGCCCACCAGCGGGTGCGTTTCGCATTGACAAGACCGTGCCAGCGAGGGCCACGGCCCCGCCGATCCAGGTGAGATGCAGGCCGATCTTGCTGCCGCTCTCAGAAATCAGGGCGAAGGTCCACAAGAACACGATCAGTGCATCGACAAACAGAATCTGGTCGAGGCTGTACCCGGCGATCTCGTCCGGGAGTTTGGTGTCCGGGGCAAACGCTCGAATGCCTCCGATTGCGGCGAGTGCAACGCCAATCAGTAGGGCGACAATGCCAAACAGCCCGTTGAAGTCCACGTTCAGCCCGCTAACGCCCGGCCCCCAGTCCAAGATGGTGCCAAGCGCTATCACGACACCGCCCCCCAATAACAACAATGGTCCTGGATTTGATGTGTCCATGTCTCTCCCCGCTTTGGTGTGCTGGCGTAGACCCTACATCCGCTGATGCGTGCCGTCGAAAAAGTGGTATGCACCAGCGCTTAGACGCAACCGCATTGCAGGGGCCCAGGCGGTCAGTGGTAGCGTCTCGGCGTGCGTCTCGCAGTGCTTGCCTCAGGCAGCGGAACCATCCTCGATGCCATGTTTCACGCTGGTGTGCCAGTGGCGTTAGTGCTTGCCGACCGTCCCTGCGGGGCAGCCGAAGTTGCAGCACGCCACGATGCGCCGTTTGTGGAAGTGACGCGCCAGTCCTTCGGCACGGATTTCGACCGCTCCGCCTATTCCCAAGCGGTCCGAGATGCCCTTGTTGAGCACCACATCGATCTCGTAGCCATGGCCGGGTTCGGCACCATCTTTGACCAACCCATCTACGACACCTACGCCGGCCGGGTCATCAACACGCATCCAGCGTTACTGCCCAGCTTCCCCGGGTGGCACGGGGTGCGAGATGCATTGGCTTACGGAGTCAAGGTCACTGGCTGCACTGTCCATGTAGCCACTAAAGAAGTTGATGCAGGACCCATTTTGGCGCAAGAGGCCGTGCCCGTGTTGCCTGACGACACCGAAGCATCGCTCCACGAACGCATCAAAGAGGTGGAGCGCACGTTGTACGTGGCCACCATTGCGTCCATCCTGTCCCGGGGCTATGTGCTCCAACCGGGCGACTGCCCGCAGCCCTCTACCCCAGCCGAGGCCTAACCATGCGAGCGTTGCTCTCCGTCTATGACAAGTCCGGAATCGTCGAGCTAGCCCAAGGTCTCCACGACCTTGGTTGGGAGCTGATCTCAAGCGGCGGCACTGCGGCCAAAGTTGCCGAGGCTGGCATCCCCGTTGTCGATGTGGCCGACTACACCGGGTCACCCATCATGTTGGGCCATCGGGTGGTCACGCTGCACCCTCGCATCCACGGCGGCATCTTGGCCGACCGAGACAACCCCGAACACCAAGCCGACCTCGTCGCTAACAACATTGACCCCATCGACCTCGTCGTGGGCAACCTCTACCCGTTCCGGGCGCATCCCAGCATCGAGAACATCGACATTGGTGGCCCCACCATGGTGCGGGCTGCCGCCAAGAACCACGAATACGTTGGGGTGGTAGTCGACCCGGCCGACTATGACGTTGTGCTTGTAGAGCTGACCAACGCGGGCACGCTTTCGTTGGGCACCCGAAAGATGCTGGCCCGCAAAGCCTTTGCACACACTGCGGCGTACGACGCCGCCATTGTGAGCTGGATGGACGACACCGACGAGGAGAAGGACGCGCTCGATCCGCTGCCAGACTCCATACATGTGGCCCTCGATCGCGTGCAAGATCTCCGCTACGGCGAAAACCCCCACCAAGTGGGGGCCCGGTACCGCTACGCCGACGGCTCGGGCTGGTGGGATCAGGCCACCCAGCACCACGGCAAAGACCTTAGCTACCTCAACTTGTACGACACCGAAGCTGCCTGGCGGCTGGTCTATTCGGTCGGCTCAGATCCAACCGTGGCCGTCATCAAGCATGCCAACCCGTGCGGCATTGCCAGCCACACGGACATCACCGAGGCCTACAAGCTGGCCAATGCGGGGGATCCGGTTTCGGCCTTTGGTGGGATCGTGGCGGTAAACCGAGAGGTTCCACTGTCGTTGGCCGAAGCGCTGTCTGAGGTGTTCACCGAAGTAATCGTCGCCCCAGGTTTCTCGGCCGAAGCGATGGCCAAGCTGCAAGAGAAGAAGAACCTGCGCATCATCGAGGCCCTGCCCCCTGCGTTCCCGCTGCTCGACATGCGCTCAATCGATGGTGGTCTGTTGGTGCAGACCGCCGACCGGGTATCGCTCGACCGGTCCAACTGGTCGGTCGCCACCGATCGTGAGCCAACCGAAGCCGAGTGGGCCGACCTCGAATTCAGCTGGCAGGTGGCCGCACGCGTGAGCTCCAACTGCATTGTCCTGGTCAAGGATCGCCAGGCAGTTGGCATTGGGGCCGGACAGCAGAACCGACGCGATGCAGGACGTATCGCTGCCGACAAAGCCGACGGTCGCGCAAAGGGCGGCGCCTGCGCATCTGACGCATTCTTTCCCTTCCGCGACGGCCTTGATGCCGCCATCGAAGCCGGCTGTACAGCCGTCATCCAGCCCGGCGGTTCGGTCCGAGACGACGAAGTTATCGCCGCCGCTAACGAGGCTGGCCTGGCAATGATCTTCACCGGCGAACGCCACTTCAAGCACTAACAGCATGCTGCGAACAGTGCTTGGCGTGCGCTAACCAGGCGTCCGGATCAGTCCAGCTGGGCCACTAGGGATTTTTCGAGCCCGTAGCGGAACGAGTCGGGCTTGAAGCCACTGCTCGAATCTGCTGAAGAGTGATCATTGTGCACGCCCCCCTGGAGATGCGCCTCGAACGCCCCATGGCATCAAGCGCAACAGGCTCTAGTGTCGCGCCGATCACACGCCTCGGGGGGCACAATGGGACAGAACGTTTCGTGAAACGAGGAACCCGGCGATGACAGCAATCAAGCTTGACGGTGAAGCCCTAGCGGCCGAAGTGCGTGCCGAGCTCGTGGCGCGCATCGAGGCGCTCAAGGAACGCGGCATCACCCCCGGCCTCGGAACCGTGCTGGTTGGTGACGACGGCCCGTCGCACAACTACGTGGCCATGAAACACCGCGACTGCCAAGAACTCGGCATGCATTCACGCGAGGCCGCTCTCCCAGCAACGGCCACACAGGCCGAAATCGAAGCTGTCATCGACGACTTCAACGCAGATCCACTAGTGGACGCGTACATCGTGCAGTATCCGTTCCCCAAGGGTCTCGACTACGAGACCGCCCTGTTGCGGGTCGATCCCAACAAAGACGCCGACGGGCTTCACCCGGTGAATCTCGGCAAACTGGTGCAAGGCGTCGAAGCGCCCGTGGCGTGCACCCCCGCAGGCATTCAGCTGATGCTCGAACGCTACGACGTTCCTATCGCCGGCAAACACGTCGTCATCGTTGGCCGAGGCCTCACCATTGGTCGGCCTCTTGCCAACCTTTTGTCGCTCAAGATGCGCAACGCAAACGCCGCCGTTACTGTCGTGCACACCGGCGTGGCCGACATCACCCCCTACACCAGGCAAGCCGACATCCTCATCGCCGCTGCCGGGGCCCCACACATCATCACCGCCGACATGGTCAAGCCCGGTGCCGCCGTGGTAGCCGCTGGCGTCACCTTTGAAGGGCGCAAGATCATCTCCGACGTGGCCGACGACGTCGAAGAAGTAGCGGGGTGGCTCTCACCGCGCCTGGGCGGCGTTGGTCCCATGACCCGCGCGCTGCTCATGTCGAACACGGTCGCCGCAGCCGAAGCAGCGGCGGCGAAGTAGGAGCCAGGATGTGGCGGCGAGGCCACTCGCCTTCGTTGCCAGACGTCGCTACACAGCTCGTAATCCGCAAAAGCTGGTTCTGACCTGGCAAGAGGGCTGCGAAGCGGCCCGAACAGTCCTATGATCGTGAACTGTATGGCTGACAAGATCACGATCAACGAAGACTCAACCCTCAACGTCTCAGACAACCCCATCATTCCCTTCATTGAGGGTGACGGAACTGGCGTCGACATCTGGCCAGCGGCCAAACATGTGCTCGACACGGCTGCAGGCAAGTACGGCAAGACCATCGAATGGATGGAAGTTCTTGCCGGCGAGAAAGCCTTTAACGAGACCGGCGACTGGCTTCCACAAGAAACCGTCGACAACTTCCAGGAATACCTCATCGGTATCAAGGGCCCCCTCACCACCCCCATCGGTGGCGGGTTCCGCAGCCTCAACGTGGCGTTGCGCCAACTGCTTGATCTCTACGTCTGCATCCGACCCGTCCGCTGGTTCGAAGGCGTGCCTTCCCCGGTCAAACAGCCCGAGCTCGTCGACATGGTGATCTTCCGCGAAAACACCGAAGACATCTATGCTGGCATCGAAGCCGAAGCTGGCTCCGCCGAGGCAGCCAGGCTCATCGAAGTGATCCGCGAGATCTTTGGCCGCGAGATCGCACCCGACTCCGGCATTGGCATCAAGCCCATCTCAAAGACCGGCTCCCAGCGCCTCCAGCGTGCGGCCCTGCAATACGCGGTCAAGAAGAACCGCAAGGGCGTGCACTGGGTCCACAAGGGCAACATCATGAAGTACACCGAAGGTGCCTTCCAGAAGTGGGGCTACGAGCTCGTCCAAGAGGAGTTCAGCGACGTCGCCGTCGGCTGGGACGACTGCGGCGGCGACCCCGGCGACAAGATCCTCGTCCAAGACGCCATTGCCGATATCGCCCTCCAGCAGGTGCTTACTCGCCCTGCGGAGTTCGACGTCATCGCCACTATGAACCTCAACGGCGACTACCTCTCCGACGCCCTGGCAGCCCAGGTCGGCGGCATCGGCATCGCCCCCGGCGCCAACATCAACTACGTCACGGGCCACGGCATCTTCGAAGCCACCCACGGCACCGCACCCAAGTACGCAGGCCAAGACAAGGTCAACCCCTCATCGGTGCTGCTCTCAGGCGTGTTGATGTTCGAACACCTCGGCTGGCAAGACGCAGCCGACGACATCATCCGCGCCGTCGAACAAACGATCTCCGAGAAGATCGTGACGTACGACTTCGCCCGCCTCATGGACGGCGCCACCGAAGTCAAGTGCTCCAAATTCGCGGAGGCCATCGCCGATAGGTTGTAAGCGAACCCGGCCGGGCTTCG
>JAUIIS010000457.1 GCA_030431575.1 Acidimicrobiia bacterium
CTGGCGGGTTCTGGACTCCGGCTACTGCGTTTGGGCAGCCGCTGTTGGATGCGCTGATTCAGCACGCAGGCCTGACCTTTGAGGTCTTAGATAATTAGTCGCCAATCTCAAGCTTGGCAGAATCTGTGGGGTACTAGTCATTGACGCCAGCGCCTCATGCGTTCAGCATGGGGGCATGGCAACCGACCGACACGTACGCATCGTCATTCTCGACGGTCATCAACCCCTTGATGTTGCCGGCCCTCACGAGGTCTTCGCGGGCGCCAACGCTGCCCTAAAGTCGGCGGGCAAGACGCCCTACCGCCTCAGCCTGGTAGGGCCACGTGTTGGTCTGGTCCGGGGCGAGAGCGGGTTGGGCATACATGCCGACCAGTCGTGGCTAACGCTGAAACCGCGGGCATGCGACACACTCATGGTCGCTGGTGGCGATGGCGCTAGGGCGTGGCCGCCAGACCCCAAGCTCATCAGCTGGCTTCAGGCCAGCGCTCCGTTGGCCCGGCGCGTCGCCTCGGTCTGCACGGGGTCGTTCCTGCTGGCCGAAGCCGGGCTTCTCGACGGACGTGTCGCCACCACGCACTGGGCACGGTTCGGACTGTTTGCCGAGCGCTTCCCCCACATCAGAATCGACACCGACGCAGTGTTTGTGGTCGACGGCAACGTGGCAACTTCGGCTGGAGTCACTGCCGGTATCGACTTGGCCCTCAAGCTGGTTGAAGACGACCACGGACCCGCGTTGGCACAGGTGGTTGCTCGTCATCTCGTTATGTTCCTGCGTCGCCCTGGTGGGCAATCGCAGTTTGGTAAGCCGCTGTGGTCTACCAACACCGAGCTTCGGCCCATTCGCGAGGCGCTTGATCACATCCACACCAACCCTGCCCACGACCTATCGGTCGCAGCGCTGGCGCAGCAAGTGGGGATGAGCGAGCGCAACTTTGCCCGGGTGTTCACCAACGAGGTGGGCCAAAGCCCCGGCCGCTACGTCGAGGCTGCCCGGGTCGAAGCCGCTCAGCGCCACCTAGAACTCGAAGACGTCGGTGTCGACACCGTGGCCGACGAGTGTGGCTTTGGCTCGGCTGAAACCATGCGGCGAGCCTTCCAACGCCACGTGGGTATCGCCCCTTCTCAGTACCGGCAGCGCTTCGGCGCGCAAGCCCCAGTCACTCAAGCCCAGTCGGCTTGACCTACCAAGAAACGGACAATCAATGAACTACGGAGTGCTCATTTTTGACGGAGCCGAAGAGCTTGACTTTGTGGGGCCATGGGAGGTGCTCACCGCCTCCACCATGGTCCGCGAAGGCCAAGGCGAGCCTGCCGACAATGTGTTTACGGTGGCCGAGTCGGCCGAACCGGTGCGGTGCAACAAGGGCATGCGCGTGGTGCCCGACTACACGTTTGCCGACCACCCACACATCGACGTGGTGGTTGTGCCCGGCGGCAACGGCACCCGGACCGAGGTAAACAACGCCGTACTCATGGACTGGCTTACCTCGGTGTCGGCCACCGCTACGTGGGTGACAAGCATCTGCACTGGCTCATTGCTGCTTCACGGCGCTGGCCCAGGCCAAGGCAAGAAGCTGGCCACCCACTGGGGTTTCGAGGACCAGCTCGAAGCCCGAGGAAACTGCACGGTGGTCCGAGATCAACGCTGGGTAGTCGACGGCAACGTGGTCTCTAGCCAAGGGGTATCTGCTGGTATTGACATGACGCTTTGGCTGATTGGCGAGATCCATTCGCCCAAGCACGCCCGCGAAACGCAGCGCTACATCCAGTACGAACCTGCGCCGCCCTATGCCGACGTCGCAGCCTCGTAGCTAGAGGTGCGGGCTGGCGGTAGCGACTGCTCAGCAGCCTCCTAGTGCAGTGAGCACGTGCTGGATCTGTGCCACGACCTTGTCGTCTAGGCCTCGACCAGGTCCATTGCGGGTCAAGGCAATGAGGTCTTGGTGGATCTCAACCGAGGCGGCCTCGTAGTGGCGTTCGCCCGCGGCGATCATGGCCTCGTAGCGCTGAGAGAGTTCCGGTACGTGGTCCTTCGCTCCCGCCACCTCCAGCCGCAAGCTCCACAAAATCGCACCGAGCATGTCGTCTTGGAGCAGGGCGCGGGCATCTAGCGAGCTGGCGGTCATCAGCCACCAATGGCCAAGCAACGGATGCGCTAACCGGGGTGGGGCTAGGTCGTTGCCGAAGAACGTCTGGAGCGCTCCTTCCAGCTTGGGCATCTCTTGGGGCGTGTAGTGCGGCACGACTTGGAGGTGCCCTTCGATGGGTCGGGGCAGCCTGGCCACCAGGACCTGAGCCCTGGGGTGCGAGACTACCTGCTTCGATGCGGGCCCAGTTTGGGTGCTTCGTTGTTTGATCTCGAACGCAGCGACGATACCGGGCCCGCGGTTTGTGGGGTTGGCCGCGGAACGCTCAATCGTGCGCTGAACGTGG
>JAUIIS010000458.1 GCA_030431575.1 Acidimicrobiia bacterium
CAAACCTGCACCGCTGTGGTTTCAGTCACAATGCGCTGACGCCCGACCATGTCATCATCGGTGCCGACTCCACACCCGTGCTCTGCTCGCTTGGCTATGCAGCCCAGGCCACCTCTCAGGCCTGCCTGACCGATATGGAGCGCCTGAACGCCATTGGACTGTGCTTGCATGGCCGATGCCCAACCCCAACCGGGCGGGGGCAACGTCGCTGGCATCGAGAACTCGAACGGGCATTTGGTGCCAACGGTGGCGTCCCAGCTGCCACACCCGGAGCACTTGCTCAGACGCTTGCAGTGCTCAGCGGACGTGGTCAACCTCCGTCCTTGGCACACTTAGACCCTGAACGGCAGCCTGTACCTCAGGCCAACGTCGAGACCACCCGAGCATGGCGAGACAAGGTCCTCCCCGACCGGGTCAGCCCAGCGCAGTCACGGCGTTGGCAACCCTGGCTGAGGCGCCTTGCGGTTGCCGTTTGCGCAGGTGCGCTATTGGCGGCGTTCGCCATCCGGGGCCAGGACTCTCCAAGGTTCGGTGTCGATGTCGATGCTGCACCGGCCGCCGTTGCTGGGGAACCTAAGGCCTCTGCAACCACACGGTCCAACGTCACCCGACCAGCCCCGCAGCCATCGCAGTTCAAGCCATGCGCACAAATCGGCGATGGGCCGTGCCAGACCGATATCGAGGTGGTGGGGAGTCTTGTACGAGTTGGCCAGGTCTGGTTCGAGGTTGGCCAGCCAGGAGACAGCATCTACTTGGGTGACTGGGACTGCAATGGCACCGTTACCCCCGCCATCGTGCGACCCTCCACTGCCGAGGTGTTTGTGTTCGACGCCTGGGCGATTGGGTCTGGAGATCTTCTGGCTGCGGCGAGCGCACGGATTCCCGACCTCCAAAGCGCGACGGTGGAGCGACGGAGTTCGTGCGATGTCCTGAAGGTCGCACACCAAGATGGCTCAATCGCTGAGGTGAAATGGCAATGACGCTGCGGGGACTCGCGAACGGTGACGACCCAGCCATGGTGATCGTTTCACTATTGACCGCAGCTTGCGTGCTGGCCGCCGTCTATCTGGCGGTCCTCGTGGCCCTGAACGCCGCACTACGGCCACGCGTTGACGCCCAACACCTGGCTTGGCTGGATCGGCTAGGTCCCGCGATGTTGAAGCGATGGTTTAACCCGTCGAGTGCGGCTGTCGTGGCTATCGCTGGGTTTGGCGTGGCGGCCATGGCTACACCAACCGGCGCCAGCGATCAGCCAACCGTCGAGTTGCAGGCGGCCACCAGCAGCGCTGCGCCGGGGGTTGCGGTGATGCGTCAGGTCGACTCCCCCGCCGATGGGGAAACGACGACGCCTGAGCCCAGTAGTGCGAAGGAGGCCGTCATGCGACGCGTGCAGCTGGACGCGTGGAGCTTCGACACCGCGCCACCGTCGGTCCCAGAACCCAGCGACGAGGTATGGGTCGTGACTGCCGGCGACCACCTTTGGTCCATCGCTCACGACACGCTGGTCGAAGCCAGAGGCGTACAACCCAGCGATGCGGAGGTGTGGGTCTATTGGCAAGACCTTATTGAGCGCAACCGCGACCGACTGATCTCGGCATCAAACCCGGATCTCATCTATCCAGGGCAGGTGTTCGCGCTTCCTGCGGTGCCTCTGAGCCAGGACAAAGAGGCCTAGGTGTGTGTGGGGTTCGGCGAGAAAGCCAGTCCGAGGTCGTTGAGCCTGGGTGCAGCGCTGTCCACGCCCACCCCCAGGATGCAAGCGATGGCCCGGAGGTCTTCGCGTCGCACGGTAAGGACCCGACCGTTGAAATCTTGGCGCTGCACCTGAATCATGGTGAGGTAACGATTCAACATGTCGGCCTCGGGGCCAGAGAGAGCCTCTAGCCGTGTGAGATCAATGGTGACGGGCAGGCCAGCGGCGGGACGAATAGGTGAAATGTCGGTTGCCGCCGGGATCTGATCGCCGAGGCCAAAGTCGGTGCCTTCTTCAGGAAGCAGTTGGTCCACGGGCACGTTGTAGAACCGGGCCAGCCGCTGCAGCCGGGGCACCGAAATGGCGCGTTCGCCTCGCTCGTAAGCACCCAAGACAGAAGCTTTGAACTCTTCTCGCGAGGTCGCTTCAACCTCTTGCAGCGACAAACGTTTCTGGCGACGGATTGCCCGCAGACGCGTTCCCACACGCTGGCTGTAGCCGTCTTCTTCAAAACCATCGTCCATCATTGCGCTCATTCCTGACCTCGTTCTAGGGGTTGCTCGAGGTGCCGCCCTCGTAGAAGCCACAGTAAGTGTTGGCCGAGCGAAGCACAACGACGCTGCGTGGTATTGGGAGGAATTGCTCACCGAGCGTCGCCACTCAGGCCTAGAGCCACACACTGTGTGTTCAACGAGCCTCGTGTTCGACGAGCATCGTGTTCAACGAGCA
>JAUIIS010000459.1 GCA_030431575.1 Acidimicrobiia bacterium
GCAACCTCGACTTCCCCATCGATGGTGTCGATGTGGGAAATGGTGGAGGTGAACCCAGAGGGCAACACCATGACCTCGTCGCCCACACGGAAGCTTCCGCCGGCGACTGTACCCGCGTAGCCGCGGTAGTCGTGGAACTCGTCGCTTTGTGGACGCAGCACGTACTGCACCGGGAACCTGGCGTCGATGAGGTTGCGGTCGGACGCGATATGGAGCTCTTCCATGTGGTGCAGCAACGAGGTGCCCTCGTACCACTCCATGTTGGGTGACCGTTCGACGATGTTGTCGCCCTTGAGCGCCGAAACCGGGATGACTGTGAGGTCGCTGATATCGAGCTTCGCGGCGAAGGACTTGAACTCCTCTTTCACCGCGTTGAAGGCGTCTTCGGAGTAGTCGACAAGGTCCATCTTGTTGACACAGACAACGAGGTGCGGCACCCGGAGGAGCGACGCAATGAAGCTGTGGCGCTTGGTTTGTTCAATCACGCCCTTTCGGACGTCGACCAAGATGAGCGCAAGGTCTGCGGTGGAGGCACCGGTAACCATGTTGCGGGTGTATTGGATGTGGCCGGGGGTGTCGGCGATGATGAATTTGCGGTTCGGTGTGGCGAAGTAGCGGTAGGCCACGTCGATGGTGATGCCTTGTTCGCGTTCGGCCCGAAGGCCGTCGGTCAGCAGGGCAAGGTTGGTGTACTCGGCACCCATTTGTTCTGAAGTGCGCTCGACTGCTTCGAGCTGATCCTCAAATATGGCCTTGGAGTCATAGAGCAGCCGCCCAATGAGAGTTGACTTGCCGTCGTCTACTGAACCAGCCGTGGCAAAGCGAAGGAGTTCCATTAGAAGTAGCCCTCTTTCTTACGGTCTTCCATGGCTGCTTCGGAGACACGGTCGTCGGCTCGGGTAGCGCCACGCTCGGTGATGCGGGTGACCGCAACCTCGTCGACGATCTTGTCGATGGTGTCAGCGGAGCTTTCGACGGCGCCGGTGATGTTGGCGTCGCCCAGGGTGCGGTAGCGGACCTGGGCGGTGAAAACCTCGTCGGCGTCGCTGCGGGCTGCGTAGTCGGCGGCCAACAACATGCCATCACGTTCGAACACCTCACGCTCGTGCGCAAAGTAGATCGATGGCAACGCAATCTTTTCACGCTTGATGTACTGCCAGACGTCGAGTTCGGTCCAGTTCGAGATGGGGAACACTCGGAAGTGTTCGCCTGGGGCGTAGCGGCCGTTGTAGAGATTCCACAACTCGGGTCGTTGGCTCTTTGGATCCCATTGCCCGAAGTCGTCTCGGTGCGAGTAGAAGCGCTCTTTCGCTCGCGCCTTCTCTTCGTCGCGACGCCCGCCACCAAAAACGGCGTCGAAGCGATTGTCTTCGATGGCATCGAGAAGCGTGGTGGTCTGCAAGCGATTTCGTGAGGCCCGGTGGCCCTTCTCTTCTTGGACACGTCCCTTGTCGATGGAATCTTGGACGCTTGCGACGATGAGCTTGCACCCAATGTCTTCGACCAGTTGATCTCGGAACTCGATGACCTCAGGGAAGTTGAGTCCGGTGTCAACGTGCATGATGGGGAACGGCAGCTTGCATGGCCAGAACGCCTTGACGGCGACGTGCACCATGATGAGCGAGTCTTTGCCGCCCGAACACAGCAACACAGGGCGTTCAAACTCGGCCGCCACCTCACGCATGATGTGGATGGCCTCGGCCTCGATGGTGTCGAGGTGGGAAAGTTCGTAATTCATACGGCGGCCCAGGCTACCAGCGGGTATCCCCAGCCGGTGTCAACCGCCAGGCGCATCTGCCTACCACCGCCAACGAGGATTCTGCCCGTAGGACTGCCCCAATCCACACAGGATCGGGTTCACTAGGGCAAGGTTGGACAGACCCCACCCACGTCATCCAATAGTTCACCTGAAAGCACACACCTATGGCCACCAACGAAGACCACGCTCTAGCTGCCAAGCTCGCAGCCGACGCCGGCGCCCTCCTGGTTGCGCTCCGGGCCCGACTCGAGAGTCAAGGGGTGTCAGGGACCGAACTCAAAGACCAGGGCGACCAGCAAAGCCACGATTACCTCACCCAGCAGCTTGCGACAGCACGGCCTAACGACGCGATTCTCTCCGAAGAAGGCGCTGACGACGACCAAGCAGTGGCGGACCGGCTTGGGGCCAAGCGGGTGTGGATCGTCGACCCGCTCGACGGCACACGCGAGTTTGGCGAACCTCCGCGCAGCGACTGGGCTGTCCATGTTGCATTGGTCGAGGGCGGCGTGCCTACTGCTGGAGCCGTGTCCCTGCCCGCACTGGGCATCACGTTGTCGACCGCCGACGCTCCCGTTGCCCCTCCTGCGACGCAGGGTCTACCGCGCATTATTGCCAGCCGCACCAGGCCTGGCCCGGCCGCTGAGCGCTTGGCC
>JAUIIS010000460.1 GCA_030431575.1 Acidimicrobiia bacterium
TGATCTGCAAGGCATGGCCGGCCAAATCGGCTATGACTACACCTACCGTGCACCCGAGTTCACGGACATGAGTGGCGAGGGCAACGTGGGTTACACGTTCCTGCGGGCGCGAGCCAACACCATCGAAGGCGGCACCAGCGAAGTCATGAAGAACATCTTGGGTGAACAGGTGCTTGGCCTACCTGGCGAACCTCGGGTCGACAAAGAGATCCCCTGGATCGACGTTCCGCGCGGCTAGAGCGTGCATCAGACCGCAACCCTGCAGCCAGGAATTCTTGCGCTTGGCACTCCCGCGCATCACCATCTCGAGTTCACGGTGACCAACGCCTCCGACCTGTTGAACATCGTGTGCCAAGTGCGCGACGAGCTGACCACCGTCGCTGGCGTGAACGTCGTTGTTGGGTTCGCTCCAAGTCTGTGGGCTGCATTGAGCCCATCGAACCAGCCGGAGGACCTTGCGGACTTCAGCGACATGGAGGCCAACGGCATCAGGTTGAGGGCGGCTCAGCACGACATGTGGGTTTGGCTACACGGTGCCTCGACAGGATCAGTGCTTGACGCAGCACTACAGGCAAAAAGGACATTGGCTGGTTCCGCGGAGCTCGTGGCCGAGCAGCAATCGTTTGGCTACGGGGCGAGCCAGGACCTCACCGGGTTCGAAGACGGCACCGAAAACCCGCCTATTGACGAGGCACCTGCGGTCATCTCACTTCCGGCATCCAGCCCCGCAGCGGGGGCCAGCATTGCCCTACTGCAGCGCTGGGTGCACGACCTCGATGCCTTCGCCCAGATGGATGAGGATACGAAAGAGCGAGTGGTCGGCAGGACTCTGGTCGGTTCGGTGGAGTTTGACGACAATCCCCCTCGCGCCCATGTGGAACGGGTAGTTGTCGAGGATGACGATGGAGAAGAACGCGAGATCTTCCGTCGATCTACCGCCTTCGGTGGGGCCAGCGAGCACGGGCTCATGTTTGTTGGGTTCTCGGGCGATCCAACGCTCATGAGGGTCATGCTGCAAAACATGATCGGCCAGGAAGATGGCGTCACCGACTACCTAACCGACATCTCGACAGCGTCGGCGAGCGCGTGGTACGTGGTACCCACGCTCGAGCAACTTCGGCGCTAGGCCTATTGGCCCTTACTAGGCTGGAGAAACTCCAGTCTGTTGCCGAACGGGTCCGACGCAAAGAAACGCCGATGCCCCGGTAGACGGTCATCTTCTTCTACATCAACCCCGTTGTTGCGTAGCCGCTCGGCCAACGACTGTACGTCCGAAACACCAAAGGCCACGTGTGCTTTTCTCGCTGGCACGAAGTCGGGATCTACGCCCAGATGCAGCTTGAGGTCCTCGGACTCGAACCAACAGCCTCCGCTGGCGCGCATGCTCTCAGGTTTCACGACTTCGGGTAGTCCAAGCAGCCCGTTGTAGAAGGCTCTGGCTTTCTCTTCGCCGCCCACAGGTAGCGCCATCTGTACGTGATCAATCGTTCGGATCATGGTTGCCTCCAGAGCTACCTTACGCGCCGGTGTCTGGGGCCGTGCTGGCTGGCGGTGGCCAGTCCGCCCGTCGATTGTTTCGTCTAAAGTTTGGCGATGACAAAGCCGCTCGCGCTCCTCGCAATCGTGTTCGCCGCTTTGTTTGCCATCGACGGCGCGTGGGCGCAGGAGGGTGGCGACGACCCAGCACAGCTGGAGGCTGGCATGGCGGTCTTTGAGCAGAGCTGCGCAAGCTGCCATATGAGCGACGGCACGGGTTCCTTGGCTGGGCGGTCGTTGATCGACATCGCCACGATTCAGCCCGACCGCGCCGTTCACGTAGCGTCGGTAACCGACGGCCTCAACGACATGCCGAGCTTCGCAGCCTCGTTGAGCGCAGAGGAGATCGACGTAGCGGTTAGCTATGCTCGCCTGACTTTCTTGTCCGATCAGCCCGCCAGCGAGGTCGACGCTCAAGACGAGCTTGCGGTGACCGGCACCGACGCAACGGTCGCTGCCTTTGGCGCTGGGGCACTGCTGATCCTGGGAGTGTTGTTTGTGCACGCATCGCAGAACATGCTGCGCGGGGCCACTCCGCAGCGGTGCGAACGCTAGAGAACGCCCAGCAGCTTCGCACCTGGTGACTTGGTGAGCCGCTCGGTGGAGAACGAAGGGTTCGGCGACTAGTGTCCTGTCAGGTTAGAGCGCTGGATAATTCGGTGGAGCATGGCCTGGTCAACAAGGCGTAGCTTCGAAGGCGCACTGCCACCCGTGCGTCGAGAAGCTACAACGCAGTTGGCCTGGGCAGGCGACAGCGAATTATGTGGCGAAATAACCTGACGGGACACTAGCTTGGCGCTAATCCACTTGAGGAGCGTCATGGAATTCAGCGAGATCATCGAAGCGTCAAAGCGTTTGGGAGTTTGGGCCCATC
>JAUIIS010000080.1 GCA_030431575.1 Acidimicrobiia bacterium
CGCCGATTACATCTCCGTTGGAGTCGTAGAAGGTGAAGTCTTCGAGGCGGAAGTGCGCGTTGTGGTCGTTTCCGTTGATTCCGATTGTGTTTGTGAGTTTGAGTTGGACCCGAAAGTCGGCGGTGGGACCGTTGTTGGTGAACAGGACGCCGTCGTTGACTTCGTGTCGGTCCCCTGGGTGGCCGCCCCGGTATGACGGCTGCCCCCACCAGTACGGGGCGCTCCGGGCGTCATAGGCGACCGAGGTCCCGTTGCTGTCGGTGACTCGGAGGTACCCGCTCCAGTTCCCTTTGTCACTGTTGCTCTTGTGACTTACCCAGTCGTATTTGACTGTCACACCATTTGGGACCGTGAGGCTGCCGTAGACGCTTGTCCCGTTGGGCGCCGGCATGTTGAGGATGAGTCCGCCCGCAGCGCATAGGTCGGCCGGGTTCAGTGACGATGACGTCATCTGAGAGGAGTCGACCGGGTAGGACACTCGGGCCGGTGCTGGCGATCCGGCGGCCGTGATTCCTAGCTTTCCATCAGCAAGCACAGGCAGTCCTGCGGCGATGAGGTCGGCCCGCACAGCTGCGCTTAAGGGCGTTGCGACGCAGTTTTCGGAAGAAAGATCGCCGTCTACGTCCTCCTCTGCGGTCACTCGGTATAGCGGGTCGGCGGTGCCCCAATCTCGTTCGTAGTCAACGAGCAGCGTCTCACCGGCAGGACTCACCGGGCTCATCAGACTCAGAAGCTCGAACCCTGAGGTGCCTGGCTGGTCTACCCACAGCGTGGCGTTGGTAGGTGCAGAATCCCAGAGAACAGCAGTGACCGTGCCGTCTAGCGGTATCGATCTACAGGTGCCCGCCGCACCCACACTCACCTCAATGGGGGGCGAGGTGGCTTCCGTGGTGTCGGTAAATCGCGTCACCACGGTGTACGAATACGTCTGCCCATTGCTAACGGCAGCGTCGGAATAGCCGTTCGCGGTCGAAGATACAGCCGAGACCTGCACGCCATCACGAAACACAGCGAACTCAGTCACGTCAGCCTGCACAGCGCTACTGGTCCACCCCAGGTCGACGCTGGAGGACCCGTCTGAGGTCCCGAACAGATCGAAAGCGGCTGGCCCCATCGCGGACTGCGCCTGCGCTGCTGTAGTGAATGAAACTGGCAGCCCAGCCGCCAGCAATGACACGACCAAGAACGCGACAAATTTGTGACGCAAGATACGACTCACCGAACACTCTCCCTCTGAGCTTCCACCGCTCTATGTGTCGATGAACCTAGGTCGCACGACCCACCAATACAAGTCACCAACCCAAGTTTCTTCATGGCAAGACCCCGTGCACCAAAGCAGGTCTCCCGAACCATTGCTGTAGTCCACTCGCACCAAATTGGTGTCGCCCGCGAGACCGCATCGCTACTCTCGGTGATCATGAAACTGGCGACGGCGATGTTGATCACAGTCATGGCGGCCGCTAGCTGTGCGACGACTGACGGCAGACCGGCCGAAGTCTCACTCGCCTTCACCGACACAACACCGCCAGCCGACGTCGTTGAACAGGACGCCGCATCCGCTGTGGCCATGGACTTCCTGAATGCCGCTCTGGAGCTCGACGCACCGGCGATGTGGTCGACGCTGCACCCAGAGATTCGCGCCGAGACGAACCTCTCCGCGTTCACAGAATGTGTTCAACGTTACAGTGTCGATGCGCTCCCCAACGACTTCGAGACAACCGCGTCGGTCACCTACGCCGCCGAAGGCATCACCCATGTCGACATTATCGTGTCGTCGCAACAAGCATTCGGTGATCAAAAAGTTACAGCCACGCTTGGATTGCTTCCTAGTCCAGAAGGCTGGGGGATCGCTGTGCCAACCGGGACCACCACAGACAACGGTGAGGACGATTGCTTCCCCAACGCAACTCAAGTCGTCGCGCGGCTCCTCTCCAACTAACAAGCACGAGTCGCCCGCTTCTGGGATGTATCCGCACAAGGCCGCCAAGCTCGAGACATGACGTTCCACGACCTCCGCCATTCAGCCGTGAGTTTCACGGTCCGACTCCGCACCCAGCCAAGGGTCATCCAACAACGGATGGGCGACCCGCGCATTCGCACCACCATGGACACGGACGGCTTGGTTCTCCCAGCAGTCGAAGAAGAAAGTAGCTACAGGACTGTTAGGTCTGCTCAAACTCCGCGGTTGTCAAGCACCGCGGTCTGTCAAGTCCAGCGGTGTCAAGCCCGAGGTTGTCAAGCCCGAGGTCCCGCCGCTGCCTCAGACAAAACGAAGAAGTCGCCGGCGAGGGCCCTAAGCCTTTGACCAGCGACTTCATTGGTGGAGCTGAGGGGAGTCGAACCCCTGGCCTCCTCGATGCGACCGAGGCGCTCTAGCCAGCTGAGCTACAGCCCCAATTGGGGTAAGGCAACACTTTAGCGGGCTGGCTTGGGAGCCAGACGCGTTTAGTATCGGCCGTCGGTGCCTGTTGGGGCGAGGCGCTCGCGGGGTTGTGCGTACACCGGCAGGTTGCGCGTGCGTTCGAGCTCGATCTCGCGCTGGTACTGCACCAAAAGCATCACAAAGCCAAGTAGCAAGGCGTCGGCGAAGAGGTGGAGGGCAATGATGGCGCCGCCGCCGACGGTGAAGACGCCGACCAAAGTGATTGCAGCCAGGCCTGCCAGACCAACGAGCACGTTGCGGCGGCGGATGCGGGCTTGTTCGCTGCCGACGCGGGCACCTGCAGATTGGTTGGCGGGACCGGGGTTGCCAGGATGCGCCTGGCGTGCAGGTGCAGTGAGGGAATGACCGGGAAGCTGGTTCTGGTTGCCTTGTCCGCCGCCACGATGCAACGGCAGCACAGAAGCGTTGCGTCCAGTCCCAGACATGAAGTCCAGTGACGGGCGTCGCCCGATACCACCCATGGCCATTGAGGGGGTGGGAACGCGAGTCTTGAGCCAGTACACACCGACTCCAGCCCACACGATTGCTAAGAAGACCAGGAGCACCATTGTTTCCATGGGTTGCCTGCTTTACCTCAGAAATTTTCGCATCACGAGCGTCGCAAAGGGTGGATAGGCGGCGAAGGAGATGACGAGCGATTGACGAACGTTACATTTCTACTACGGCTTGAGCCGCAAATCCAACCGGCAACCCCATATGTGACAAGGGTCCGAGGCCCATATTCGCGCGCACCGCGCGAATAGAGGTGCGTTCCGAAACAATTTCACCGGAATGTCCCGCTCCGCGGTCAAAACCCGTAAGCAAGCTCACCTGAACCTCTTACCTGTCGGGGCAGGCTCGTTTGTTACGAACCGCTCGCGGCGCTACAAATCGTGCGCAACGTCGTGGCCTTCCTCGGCCCGACGGTAGGTGCCCGAACGGCCGCCCGTTTTTTCCCAAAGCGTGATGTCGGAAATGACCATCGCCCGGTCGCGGCTCTTGCACATGTCATAGATAGTCAACGCCGCCACCGAACACGCGGTCAACGCTTCCATCTCAACGCCAGTGCGGTCGTAGGTTTCGACCTCGGCCTCAACTTCGATGTAGGTCTCCTCGAGCCGGAAGTTCACCAACACCGCCCCCACCAGAAGCGGGTGACAAAGCGGGATCAGTTCTGAGGTGCGCTTGGCGGCTTGAATACCCGCAACACGTGCCACCGCTAGGACGTCGCCTTTGCCAATGGCGCCTCGGGCAACCGCTGACGCGGTGTCGGCAGTCATGGTGACCTTGGCCCGGGCAATAGCTCGCCTATGGCTTGGTTCCTTTGGGGTGACATCGACCATGCGGGCACGGCCAAGAGGATCGAGATGGGTGAAGCCCTGATCTGACATGCGACGAGTCTAGGTGCTCGGCCCTAATCGGCGTCTCTAACCGCCGAGTTGGGACATGGACTTCTTCGGACGAATGAAGTGCACCTGCCCAATTTGGTGGCCCGCCCACTTGTCGTGCACCGCACCCTTGAGCGCGTCAGCGATCTCGTCGTCGGTGGCGCCACCCCGCAACATGGCCCGCATGTCGTAGTTCTTCACCGCAAACAAACAGTTGTGGAAGGCACCCTCAGCAGTCAGCCGGATGCGGTCGCAGCTTTCGCAGAAGGCTTCGGTGACGGTGGCAATAACGCCAACCTCTCCCCCGCCATCGGTGTAGCGCCAACGCGCTGCCGGTGCCGAACCGCGTTCTAGCGGCTCGATGGCGTAGTGCGCCGATATCAGCTCGACAATCTCGGCTTGGGACATGACCTTGTCTTCGGACCAGATCTCGTCGGCGTCGAGGGGCATGAACTCGATAAAGCGAACCACCACGCCGTTGTCTCGGCCGAAACGGACGAAGTCGAGGATCTCGTCGTCGTTGACGCCCTTCATGACCACGCAGTTGACCTTGACCGGCTCAAATCCGGCCTCGATCGCAGCATTAATGCCATCGAGTACTTTGGCGAGTTCGTCTCGACGAGTGAGGCGAATGAAGCGGTCACGGTCGAAGGTGTCGAGCGAGATGTTGATGCGCTTCAAGCCAGCTTCGCGCAAGTCGTGGGCCACCAGACGTAGCGTTGCCCCGTTGGTGGTGAGCGCCAGATCGACGCCTAGGTCGGCCAGCTTCTTGATAAGTACCGGAAGGTGCGCCCGCACCGTTGGTTCGCCACCGGTAATGCGAATGCCATCGATGCCAAACCGGTCCACCAACAAGCGTGCAAGACGCTCGATCTCTTCGAACGTGAGGAGCTCTTCGCGAGGCGTCCAGTCCATGCCTTCTTCGGGCATGCAGTACGTACAGCGAAAGTTGCAGCGGTCTGTCACCGAGATGCGCAGGTCGCGGTGCACGCGCCCAAAGGTGTCAATCAGCTGCTCGCTCATAACTTGAGGCTAGCGACCATGCACCATCTTTGCCCCAGAGATGGTGCCACGCTCCAAGACAACCCCCTCTGCCAACAGGGAGCTATGGGTTGATAAAGAAGAACTCGAGCGGCGCGCCTTGTTCGACACCGTCGCCGTCAGGCAGGACCGCAAGCGCGTCGGCACCAGCCATCGCGGTTAGCTGATGACTGCCCTGACCTCCAGCGGAGCGAATAGAGAACACCCCATGGTCTTGGTCTATGGCTACCCGGACAAAGTGGGTCTTGCCATCGGAGCCTCTGCGCCAATCCTGGGCCGCGGACCCCACCTGGATAGGGCGCTGTAGCTGGGAGTGACCCATCATCTTACGCAACGCGGGGCGGGCAAAAAGCTCGAACGACACCATGGATGACACCGGGTTACCGGGCAAGCCGAACACTGGGGTCCCCGCAACGGTGCCGAACGCGAGCGGTTTCGCGGGCTTGATCGCCACCTGCATCCATCGCATGTCGCCAACCCGGTCGAGGACTGCTTTCACATAGTCGTAGTCGCCCATGCTGACGCCGCCACTGGTGACAATGGCATCGCAGCGGCTGACCCCGTCTTGGACTGCCGCCTCGATAAGGGCTTCGTCGTCGCCAATGATCCCCAAGTCGATGACCTCGAAGCCGTCACGCTCGAGGAGCGCCAACAACGTGTGCCGGTTGGCATCGCGGATCTGGCCGGGCTTAAGCGGCTGTGAACCTTCGATCAACTCGTCACCGGTTGAGAACACGCCCACGACTGGCTGGCGCACCACCGAGACCTCATAAACCCCGATACTGGCCAGCACGCCAAGGTGGCCAGGGCTGAGCTCCACCCCAGCGGCAAACACTGCGTCGCCTGGCTGAAGGTCTTCGCCAGCGCCACGCACCGCGTCGCCTACCCCCACGGCCCGGTCAATCAGCACGTCGTCGCCGTCGATGGTGGTCCACTCGACCATGGCTACTGCATCTGCGCCCTCAGGCATCGGAGCACCGGTCATAATCCGGATCGCCTCGCCTGCACCAACAGGCGCCGTGGGCGCCGCACCCGCAGCGATCGTGCCGATCACGCGCAACCGGGCCGGGTCCGTTTCGCTGGCCGATGCCAGATCGGCAGCACGAACCGCAAATCCGTCGACCGCAGTGTTGTCGAAGGGTGGGATCTGCTCGTTTGCAAACACCGCTTCCGCGGTGACCATGCCTCGAGCAGAACGGATAGGCACACGCACCACCGGCAGCTGCTCACACTGGTCAAGGACGTGTTGCTGCGCTTCTGACAACGGGATCATGCCCGCAGCCTATGCGCGCAACGCCGAGCCCCGCTCCCCTCGATCGAGCTGCGTATACGTCGCGATGCTGCGGTGAGTCGCTCGCTCTGCCGCAATGGGTTCCTCACGGTAAAGCGGCGCCTACAGCTCGAAGTTGACACGGATCGTGGCGATCTAAGCCGGCAATGCGGCGAGTTCGGTACGCGACGGTCGCGGCATCTACAGTGTGGCGCCGTGGACGTATGGTGGCTGCTGGTGCCGTTGAGCTATTTGGTCGGATCATTTCCGACCGCGCACCTCATTGGGTTCCTTACCGGCCACAGCCCGTCGCGTGAAGGTTCGGGTAACCCTGGAGCCTCCAACATGTACCGCGTGGCTGGAAGGCGTGCCGGCGCTGCGGTCTTGGTCGGCGACTTCCTCAAAGGATTCATCCCCACCGCCATTGGGTTCGGCGCTGGAGGACGCGCCCTCGCTGCAGCATGCGGGCTCGCAGCGGTAATTGGCCACATCTTCCCTGCGGGACGCGGATTTCGGGGCGGCAAAGGAGTCGCCACCCTTGGCGGCGCCTGCTGTTTCCTCTACCCCCTCGTGGCGTTGTGCCTCCTAGCGGTGTGGGCAGTCACCCTCAAGCTGTTCCGAACAGCCTCGGTTGGATCATTAACCATGGCCGTGCTGCTGCCCATTGGTGTTGCCTTGCGGGGGCGCCCTGCTTGGGAAGTCACCCTTATGGCCGCAGCGTCGACGCTGATCATCGTGCGGCACTGGTCCAACATCAAACGCATTGCCCGCAACCAAGAACACGCGCTTCCCTAACTATCCGGCTGACGCCCGGTCGCTTGCGCTCCAAAGGCAGGGCTCCAAGCAAGCGGCGCCTGAACAGTCGCGCTTCAATGGTGCCCCCGGCTCTCCGGCTCGTTATCCTCCAATGCCGACCAGCCAATTCGTCAAGGAGCTTCTGGCATGCCCACCTACGACTATCAATGCGAGAAATGCGGCGTTGCGTTCGAGGTGTTCCAATCCTTCAGCGAAGACAGCCTCAAGAAGTGCCCGACCAAGAAGTCAGGCAACAGCCCCGAAGGTTGCCAGGCACCCGGTAAAGGCAAAGTGGCCAAGATCTTCTCCGCACCAGGCATTGCCTTCAAAGGTTCGGGCTTCTACAAGACAGACAGCCGGTCTGGCTCAGGGTCCTCCACGTCGTCAAGCCCCTCCAGCACGACCTCCTCAACCAGTGACACCAAAGCCAGCAAAGACACCAGCACCACCTCATCTGATAGCTCCTCCAGCTCGTCGAGCTCGACGTCAGATTCCAAGTCAAGCGCGACAAAGTCCAGCGACTAGCGTCGTTGGCTAGCCCAGCTAGCTCGCCTCTTCGAGGCCTCTCCCAGCGACTGCTCGCAGTCACCGTTGAAAGGTCTCCGCTATGGACGCTCGTTCCTCCCAACCCACGCCACCGGCGTGGGCTCCCAGCCGCCTGCGTCGCCTTTCACGCCGACCGGGCTTCTACTGGCTACTTGGCGCAACGCTGGTTCTGGTGACCTCTGCTGTTGTCTACCGTCTGGTCAACGATGCCCAAACGAACAAGGCCGCCTACGGCGAAACGGTCAGTGTCGCAGTGACGCATCGCGACGCGCAGCTCGGCGAACCTCTCGCCCAAGTCGTACGCGTCATGGACATCCCCGTCGCTCTTGTCCCCAACGGTGCCCTCGACTCCAGCCAGGTAAACGAGGCAGACCAAGCCGAGGCCAGCTTGGGGCGGGCGCTGCGAGCCGGCGCCGTGGTCACAGATCTCGACGTCAACACGGGCGCTGTGTCGCTGCAAGACGCAGCAGTTGTTGCCGTCCCGATCGGTGCAGCCACTCCACCACTCACCCCCGGACAGCGCGTCGTGGTGGTGTTACACCAGGACGCGTTCAGCGGCGAGACAGGGACACTTATCGATGCCGTCACCTACGGCGTCAACGACAACCAGGTCCTCATAGCCGTACCCCGTACCGACCTACAACAACTCAGTGCCGCGATTGGCGCCAACGGCGTGACCTTGGCGTTGGCAGGGCCGAGCTAGCAGCCTCGTAGGAGGGTGGCCTGAAAGGATGGTATTTTGGGGCTGCGACCACGTGGAGCGAAGCGCGATGCCTTTCCGGCCACTCTTCTAGCGCCAGCCAGTGGCCAAGATGCCCAGCACGGCAAGCCCGAGCAGGACTCGGTAGATCACAAACGGGGTGAAGTTGCGCGTACGCACAAACTTCAGCAGACCCCAAACCGCCACAAAGCCGGTCACAGCAGACGAAGCCATGCCCCACAGGAACGGCGCCCGGAAATCGTCGGGGATGCCATCGAGGCCGCCAATGTCGAGAAACGAGTACACACCAGCACCGGCGATGATGGGAATGCTCATCAAGAACACCAGCCGGGCTGCGTCGGAGCGATCAAAGCGCAGCCAACGAGCCGCAGTGACCGTCACGCCGCTTCGTGACACACCTGGCTGCAGAGCACAGGCTTGAGCCAGGCCCAAGACAGCCGCATCGCGCCAACCGAAGGTGTCGGCGCTTCGCGTGCCCCCAAGACGGTCGGCTACCAATAACAACAGGCCAAAGCCAATGAGTGTCAGTGCGGTCAGCCAGATGTCATCGTCCAGCTTGTCCAGAAGATCGCCACCCAGCACGCCCACAATCGATGCCGGCAAGATGGTCGCTAAAAGCAGCCAAGCCGTCTTGCCCTCTTGGGTCGGCTCGCGGCGCACGGCCATGGTCAATCCAGCGCCCACAAGTTTCACGACGTCACGCCACAGGTACGCAAGCACGCCCACGAGCGTGCCCAGATGGACCGCCACGTCGAAAGCCGTCTCAAGATCCTGGTTATCGCCAAAGTCGTCCCAACCAAACAGCCATGGAACCAGCTGCAAATGCCCGCTAGAGGACACCGGCAAGAACTCGGTGAGGCCCTGGACAATGCCCAAGACAATGGCATGCATGGTGTCCATGGCTACTTGCCGCTCATCGAGACATTGTCGACCGCAATGGTGGGCGTGGAAATCCCACCAGGCAGGTGCTCGACATCGTCGGCGACCGCTGAAACATCCATAAGCAGCTTGGGCAACGTTGAGGCAATAGTCACCTCACGAACAGGCTCGCCCACCTCGCCGTTGCGGATGATCATGCCTTCGGCGCCAACCGAAAAATCGCCGCTGACGGCATTAACACCAGAATGCAGCCCAGCCATGGAATGCACCAGAAGCCCGTGGTCGACACTGGCCACAATATCGTCCAACGACCCTGTACCTGGAGCCACCTCTAAAGCGTGCCAGCTCACACCGGGGGTAGAGCGCAGCCCACGTGTGGCGTTGGCGGTAGACACGGTGTCTGACTTCGCAGCAGAAACCGTGTTGTGGAGAAACTGCTGCAAGTAGCCGTCCTCGATAAGAGGGTTAACTCGCGCCGCGAGACCTTCGCCGTCGAAACGGCGAGCGCCAAAGGAATCCGGGTTACGGGGGTTGTCTCGCAGGGTCAAAGCACCGTGTCCAATCTGTTCCCCCACCCGATCGGCGAAAGGTGTACGACCTTTGAGTACTCGTTCACCAGAAAGCATCCCGCCAATGATCCCCAAGAGGCTGGCAGCCATACGCGGCTCGAGCACAAGCGTGAGCCGGGCCGAAGGTGGTTGGGTAGCCCCCAATAGTGCGGTAGCCCGAGATACGGCGTCGCTGGCTGCCAGCTGAAGATCAAGACCAGAAGGCCCGCGGGCGATGGTCGACCCACCACCAGATTTCGTTTCTTCGCCCTGTTTGGCCAGCGCCAACACGCCAAGCGACGTCACCGTCGACCGCGAGGTGGCCAACACGCCTGCCGTGCTGGCCAGCACAGACAACCCAATGGCATCGCCATAGCCAGCGCTACGGACACCCGAGATTCGCGGATCGCCGGCGCGCACCGCAGCTTCCAGCTCGATAGCCATAGCTACCTTGGCATCGGTGCTGAGCGCCAACAGCTCGTCGTCCCACGTGTCGAGATCCATCGGCGCCACGCCATCGGGGCGGGCCAGAGTCACGTGGGGGTCGGGCACTGCAAAAGCCATATTGTCGCGGGCCTCGGCCACTACTTCATCGATGACGTCACGGTCCAAGGAACCAGCTGAGGCAAACCCTTGGCGTCCGCCCCTAATGATGCGCACCCCAATGCCAGCGACATCGGCAATGGTCAGTGCTTCTACCTCGCCGTTGAACGCCTTGGCACTGGTCGTGGAAGACTCGCCCACCACCACCTCGAGCTCTTCGCCCGGCAACGCCGCCTCGACAATGCGCGTAGCCAGCGCAGCGAGCGCCGCCTCGCGCTCGTCAACCGAAACCTCGGCCGACGCGCTCATTCGCCAGACAACATGATGTCGCCAACAACAAGGGAAACCCCGCTGGCATGCATAGGCAGCCGCTCCAGGTCGTTGCCTACCTCGACCACGTCGGTGAGCATCCGCTGCAGCGTGGAGGCAATGGTCACCTCGCGCACGGGTTCGCCCAGCTGGCCGTCAACAATCCGCAGCCCCTCGGCTCCGGTAGAAAAGTCACCACTGACTGCGTTGACACCCGAGTGCAACCCCGAAACACCCTGAATGAGCACGCCGTTACCCACCATTGCGATGAGATCTTCTTGGCTCCGAAGCCCAGGGCTTAACGCCAGCGCGTGTGGGCCCACGCCCGGAGTCGAGCTATAGCCACGCACTGCCGACCCCGTAGAGGCCGTGCCCATTCGTCTCGCGGTGTAGGCGTTCTGCAAGAAGTGGTCGAGTGTGCCGTTGTTGATCAAGACGTTGCGGCGGCTGGCCAGACCCTCGCCATCGACGTCGGTGGCGGTAAACGCCTCGGGGTCTGTGGGGTCGTCCACGAGCGTGATACACGATGCAGCAACCATGTCGCCGAGACGATCAGCAAAGAGCGAGCGGCCCTTCAGTACAGCTTCGGCCGACAGAGTGCTTCCAATGATGCCCAAGAACTGGGCAGTGACGTATGGGTCAAGAACAACCGTCACCCGTCCCGACTTTGGTTGTGTAGCGCCCAACAGCCGCGTGGCCCGGTCGACCGCGTCGTCGGCAGCTTGCGCCACATCTAGGTCATGCGGGTTGCGCGCCACCGAGTAGCCAAAGCCAGTCTGGGTTTCATCGTCTTTTGCTGCCAGCGAATACGCGGCAAGGTAACAGCCACTGTCGCGGCCAGCTTCTCGGATGCCAGCTGACGACACCACAGCCCCAGCGGCCACAGCATCGACATAGTCGACAGACTCGATCCCAATGATGCGCGGATCCCCACTAAGCACCGCAGCCTCAAGCTCGATGGCCAAGGCGATCTTGTCGGCCGTGGCAAAGCTCTCGATTGCCGGGTCATACAGCTCAAGAGGCGCTACCGGGACACCATCAGGCTCAGCAAGCCCAAAAAACTCGTCCGCAGATCCAAACCGAGCGTTGTCGCGGGCCTCGGCCAACGTCTCTTCCAGAACGTCGTCGTCGAGGGTTCCGGCATGAGCAATACCTTGACGGCGATTGCTGATGACTCGAATCCCCAGGCCGCTCGATTGGGCCGAGGTAAACGACTCGATCTCGCCGTCGTACACCCGCACCTCGGTTTCGCTTTCGTGGACAACGACCGCTTCGATCTGCTCGCCATCTCTGGCCCAGCCAACAATGCGGTCGCCAATGCTAAGTAGCTCTTCTTCAGTCATCTGGGTTACGCAGCAGTCCCGCCGACAGTCAGGCTGGTTACCCGCAATGTCGGAGTTCCATCGCCAACCGGCACCCCTTGACCATCCTTGCCGCAGGTCCCGGGCGAACCCATTGCAAAGTCGTTGCCCAGTGCATCGATGCGCGTCAGCGTCTCAGGGCCGTTCCCAATGAGGTTGCCCTCGCGGATGGGTTCGGTGATCTTGCCATCTTCGATGAGGTAGGCCTCGGTCATGCCAAACACGAAATCGCCCGTAGCGGTGTTTACCTGGCCGCCACCCAACTGGGCCACAAAGACCCCAGACTCGGTGTCAGAAATGATGTCGTCAGGCTCGGTTTCGCCGTTGGCGATGTACGTGTTGGTCATCCGCACCATGGGCAGCGATGCGTAGTTCTGCCGGCGGCCGTTGCCCGAGCTGGCCCGGCCCTCTTTCCTCGACCGCAGCCCGTCCCACATGTAATCCACCAGAACGCCGTCTTGAATCAACACATTGCGCTGCGCCGGGCGGCCCTCGTCATCGATAGCAAACGCGCCCCACTCTCGACCCATGGTTCCGTCGTCGATGAGAGTGACCAGCGGCGTGGCCACTTGCTCACCGATGCGATCAGCAAAAACCGAAGCCTGCTTGGCGACCAGGTCTGCCTCAAGACCATGACCGCAAGCCTCGTGGAACAAGACGCCGCCACCGCCTTTGCCAATAACAACCGGCATTGCGCCACTGGGGGCAGGCCTGGCAGCCAGCTTGGTTATGGCTCGCTGGGCCGCACGTTCGGCCAGCTCTTCGATATCGACCTCTTCGAACAGCTCAAACCCAATCGGGCGACCAATAGTCTCACGTCCGGTCTGCATGCCCGTGTCGCCCAACGCCACACAAGACACAGAAAACATGGTCTTGACCTGGTCGTCGGTGGCCAGGACTCCGTCGCTGTTGGCCACCAAGATCCGACGGCGGCTGTCGGCGTAGCGAGCACTTACCTGCTTGATCACATCGCTTTGACTGCGAGCAACGTCGTTGGCCCGATTAAGAAGCTCGACTTTGGTTGCTTTGGCAATGGTCTCTGGCAACACGGCGACCGCGTTGGGCGCAGGCGCCGACACCTCTTGGAGATCGGCAACGACTGTGCCACCGCCAGAGCTACGCGCTGCCGCGGCTGCAGCCTCAGCGGCACGGCGAAGACCCTGCTCGCTGAGGTCGGCCGTGTGCGCA